>JAGCLT010000055.1 GCA_017646825.1 Clostridia bacterium
CAAAACTGCAAAGCATCCTAAAATCAAAATTTTTTGATGAAGTTCAAGGCGAATAGAGCCCATAATCCTGTCGGATATGGGCTCTATTTAACGCAGAAATTCGCAAAAAAGACGATTTTTAGGACAATACTGCCTTATCAACCTCGACCTAAAGAATATGAGCATTTTAAATTTATTTTTTAACACCCTGATTAAATGCTTCTGACATATAGTTGTTTTCTTTTGACTGCTCTTCGTCCCACAGTTTTTTAACGTATTCATATACACTGTCGTCAACTTCGGGTTCGCCTTTTGAGAAGCAGGGAATAAGCATATCACCTGCAACCTCGGGGTCTGTGCACATTGTGTCATTTCTCCACTGCTCTCTTACCGCCTTTTCACGAAGATTTGGGATTTCTTTAGGTACGCCCCCGTCAAGAACTGAACGGTATGCAAACATTCCTGGTAAAAACATATCCATTGCCTGATAAACGTCTATTATATCTGCATCTTTGTTCCCTCTTATGTTTTCTACAAAATGGTACATTGAGAAAAAGTCTGAGCCGCCGTGTCCGTAACCATCAAGGTCAAAATTTCCCTCATCATATTTTGGCTCGTAACTTTCAAGTTTTGCTGTGTCGTACGCTTCGGGAGCTTCGTCGGCATTTACATAAATCTTATGAACATCACCGTCTTTTGCGTCTTCTCTTCCGCACTCCATTCGTCCTTTGGAGCCGTACATACAGTACCAGATTGAGCCCTTATACAATGAGCCGTGAACACTCTGTACAATAGCGCCGTTTTCTAAAGTTACCATTTCTATTCCAAATGCGCCACCGCGTCTGCCGTATTTTAAACTTCTTTCGTTTTTCTGGCACTCAAAGCCGGTAACGGATACAGGTCTTAAGCCCGTTGCGTGAATGATTGGCCCCAATGAATGTGTGCAGTAGAAGTTTGAATGCATTCTGTTTCTCCAGTGGTCACGCTCGCCATAAGTAATGCTTGGCCATATTTGTGCAACGTTGTGCAGATATTCACATTCAGCGTATTCAATTTCACCGACTGTACCCTGTCCTTAAACAAAATTGCGGAGCAACTGTTTTACAGTCCCAAACATATTTCAATGATATTTAAGAAAACTTTTAATATAGGTATGTCAGAATATATAAACACAATAAGAATACAACATTCCTGTACTCTTATGAATCAGGGTTTTACAAGTATTTCGGACATAAGCAACCAGTGCGGGTATTCCGACCCGCAGTATTTTTCCAAGGTGTTCAAAAAAAGAATGGGTATGCTTCCCGGTGAATATATAAAATCTATAGAAATGTAATCGTACTATATTCCTCGAAATTACGGAAAAATTCAGTTGAAAACCCATTTTTATTATGATATAACGAATTATTATAAGGAAAGGAAGGTTATTATGAAAATAGGATTTTTACCATTGTACATAAAACTTTATGACGATATAGGAGTTAACCGTTCGGTACTGGAAGAGGTAACAAGTGACTTTTGCCGTATAAAACCGGAGTATGAAATGGCAGTCGCAACATTTGAAAAGGAAAATGTTGACGCAATAGTTACATGGCACGGGGCATATTCTCCGTCACTTGAAAGTATAGATGCACTTTCAAATACAAAACTTCCCGTTATTGTTCTTGACACCACCCCGGCACCTGAATTTACGCCTCAGACTTCACCATCGGAAATTATGTGGAATCACGGAATACACGGCGTAATGGATATGTGCAGTATGTTAAAACAAAAGGGCAAAATCTACGCTATTGCCGCAGGTCATAATATAGAGTCAGACGTAATAGACCGTGTTTGCGGTTTTGTAAAAAGCGCAGTTGCGGCGAAAAATTTGTCCAATATGAAAGTAGGACTTTTCGGGGGCAGTTTTGAAGGTATGGGCGACTTTCAGGTGCCTGAAAAGGAACTTGAAACACGCTTTGGAATAAAAGTTGAAAATGTAAAAGACAGTTTTATTGCTTCGGTAAGAGAAACAGTAACAGAACAGGAAATTACAGAGGAAACAGAAAAAGACCGTCAGAATTATGACTTTGACGACAGTGTTATAGAGGAAGAGTATAAAGATTTTGTTAAGGGTTGCTTAACACTTCGTAAATGTATAGAAAAAGGCGGTTACAATGCCTTTTCCGTTAACTTTTTAAATGCGGGAAATGTTGGTACAATGCCTTTTACAGAGTGTTGCAAAGCAATGGCAAGAGGAACAGGTTATGCAGGTGAGGGTGACCCTTTAACTTCTGCATTTACAGGTGCATTTTTGTCAGCATATCCCGAAACAACATTTGTGGAAATCTTTTGCCCCGACTGGAAAGACAATAAAGTTCTTTTAAGCCATATGGGTGAAATGAATTACGCCATCATTGAGGGCAAACCACTTGTAAGACGTACAGGCACTACATATATTAAAGGTACAATGCCTTATGCAGGTTACTCGAAAATGAAAGCAGGAAAAGGCGTGCAGAGAGTCTGATGTTATTATTACACTTACAACTGCCAATGCAGTGTTGGTAGAAGAACCATGGTGTAAACCAGGTTGTTTAGTGCTTACAATGGGTTCTTTCCAGGAAGTATCAGACGATATTGCAAGAAAGTTTGACAAATTGTATCTTGACCATATTGCACAGGGATTACACAGAGGACAGTTCCTTCCGATGGCACACAGAGGTGAAATCACAGAAGATGATTTTGCGGCAGAACTTCCTGATATTGTTGCAGGTTTCAAACCGGGCAGAACAGATAATAACGAAAGGCTTATGTGCGAACTGGTAGGTATGGGAAGTCCCGACTTGTGCGTTGCTACTCTTGCATACCAAAGAGCAATAGAATCTGGCGAGGATATGATACAAGTAGATATGCTTGGCTAATATAAAAAAGACAATTTCCAAAATGGAAATTGTCTTTTTGCTTTCGTTGACTATTTCTCTAAAATAGATTATAATATAAAATAGAAAGGGATGGTTATGCGTGGACATTTCAAAAGTTTTTAACGAAATAGACAAACTGAAAGACAAGTATATAAATATCCTTGTGGATATATGTAATATAGAAAGCAAATCAGACGACAAAGAGGGCGTGGACAAGGTAGGCGATTACCTTTGGTCTGTTGCGGGAAAAATGGGTTATGCTATAAAGAAAAAAGAGTTTGCAAAAGCGGGTAACGTTTATTCATTTACCCTTAATCCCGATAGTGAAAAAAGTCCTGTCTCCCTGTCGGCACACATGGATACTGTTTTTGAAAAAGGTGTATTTGGATATCCTCCTACAAGAATAGAGGGAGATTTTATTTACGGTCCCGGTGTTCAGGACTGTAAAGGCGGTATAGCCCAGTGTCTCCTTGTTATGGAATCCCTTAAAAACTGTGGCTACAAAGACCGTCCCGTAAAACTGATTTTGCAAAGTGACGAAGAGGTAAGTTCTACGCTTTCAGACAAGGGAACTCTTGATTTTATGGTAGAAGAAGCAAAGGGCAGTGCTGCCTTTCTTAATGCCGAGGGACATACCAGAGGCCGTATTACCGTAGCCAGAAAAGGCATAGTAAAGAAAAGAATTATTATTGAGGGCAGGGCTTGTCATGCAGGGGCATATACTGATGGCATAAGTGCTGTCAGGGAAGCGGCATACAAAATAATTGAACTGGAAAAAGGCAGCGATGTTAATGGTATAACCTTTAACTGCGGTGTTATAAAGGGCGGTACAGTTCCTAATATAATTCCCGAACATTGTGAAATCGGGGTGGAATACCGTTTTAAAACCATAGCCCAGCAAAAAGAGGCAGAAGAAAAAATCAACCGTATTGTAAATACCTCTTATGTAGCCGGCACAAAATCTCACATTGTGGACATTGGTGCAAGAATTCCTATGGAAAGAACAGCGGCAAACGAACGCCTTGCACAGTTTGCAAATGATATATCTGTAAAGTATGGATTTGGTGAACTTAAAATGTACGAGTCACCGGGCGGTGCAGATGGAGCATATACAACCTATGCAGGAATCCCTACTGTAGATTCGGTAGGGCCTGAAGGGGCAGATTGCCACAGCGTAAGAGAAAAGGTGGTTCTTTCTTCGATTCCCCGTCTTGCAAAACTTGTGGCGGCAATGATTATAGAATGCCCCGACGAAATATAATAAGTTTGCAGCAAAGGAAAACAAATGATTACTTTAAGTTCAAATCAATTAAAAATTATTGCGGCGGTTACAATGCTGATTGACCATATGGGCCTTATGCTTTTTCCGGGGCATATAATTTTAAGAATAATAGGGAGAATTTCGTTCCCCATATTTGCTTTTATGATCAGCGAGGGGTGTTTTTACACTAAAAATAAATCAAGATATTTTCTCAGATTTTTTTCTCTTGCTCTTTTGTGTCAGGGGGGATATTTTATATTTAACCAATCCCTTGATATGGGAGTGCTTGTGACATTTTCTGTGGCAATTCTTTTAATTTATGCTTTGGACAAATCTGTGTTACTGTTTGTGCTTCTGATACCGGTTGTTTATTTTTTGAATATTTATGTGGATATTGACTACGGTTTCTGGGGTTGTATGGTTCCTGTTTTTCCAAGTTTATTAAAAAATACAAAATATGATTCTTTGGTTGCCAGAATATTTATGCTGACCGTTGCACTTGCTATACTGTCTTTTGTTTTAGGTGGAGTTCAGCTTTATTGTTTACTGGCGGTGCCTTTTCTTTTGTTATACTCGGGGAAACGCGGAAAAGTAAATATGAAATGGTTTTTCTATATTTTTTATCCGCTGCACCTTGTTGTTCTTTATATAATTGCGAATGGGGGAATACTATGATTAAAAGATTTATAAGTTACTACAAACCGCATAAAAAGATGCTTGTACTTGATATGCTGGCGGCACTTTTTATATCGGTAATAGGAATGGTTTACCCCGTTGTAACCAACAAAATGTTAAACGAATATATTCCGGGTAAAATGTATAAAACCATTGTAATATCAGGTATAATTGTTCTGGCTTTATATGTTATAAGAATGCTTCTTATGTATTTTGTCCAGTACTACGGTCACGCTATAGGCGTAAGAATGCAGTCGAGCATGAGAATAGATTTATTTAACCATCTGCAGAAACTACCCTATAAGTTTTATGACAATAACGAAACAGGAAAGATTATGACAAGAATTACAAGCGACCTTTTTGAAGTGTGCGAACTTGCTCATCATGGTCCTGAGAATATTCTTATAAGTTCCGTTATGATAGTCTTGTCGTTTTCATATCTTATAACAATAAATGTTGCCCTTACTCTTATAGTTTTTGCCTGTGTGCCTGTTTTGTTTTTCGTAACAATGCATTACAGAAGGGCTATGAAAACAGCCTTTGGCGAAAGAAGAAAAGGAAACGCCATAATAAATGCTGCAGTAGAGAGCAGTATTACAGGCATAAGAGTAACAAAAGCATATACAAACGCCGAAAAGGAAATGGAAAAATTCAAAGTGGGGGACAAAAAATTTGTTGACTCTTCAAAAGACGCTTATGACGCAATGGCGAAATTTCATTCTTCCACAACTTTTGTTACAGACGTATTTAATGTAATTATCTTAATTGCAGGGGGTCTGTTTTTGTACGGCGGAAAAATTTCCTTTGGTGATTATTCCACATTTATAGTTTCTGTTAACCTTTTTATACATCCCGTAACCCAACTTATCGGGTTTATGGAGCAGTTCCAGAACGGCGTAAGCGGATTTAAAAGATTTGTGGAAATAATTGAAGAAGAGCCTGAAAAAGACAGCCCCGAAGCAAAAGAACTGGTTAATGCCGAAGGAACAATAGAATTTAAAAATGTTACCTATTCCTATGATGTTACAAAGAAAGTTCTTCACAATGTAAATATGAAGATAGAAAAAGGCAGAAAACTTGCTCTTGTAGGCCCATCGGGAGGAGGCAAAACAACAATTTGCCATCTTCTTCCCGGATTTTACAAACTTGAAAAAGACTGCGGTGAAATATTAATAGACGGACACGACATAAGTACGCTTACTTTGGACTCAGTAAGAAAAAATATTGGTATTGTTCAGCAGGACGTGTTCCTATTTGCAGGAACAATTAAGGAAAATATTTTGTACGGCAGACCTGATGCAACAGAGGAAGAAATTATTGATGCAGCAAAAAAAGCCAACATTCACGATTATATAATGACTTTGCAAAATGGCTACGAAACAGAAATAGGTGAAAGAGGAGTTAAGCTTTCAGGAGGACAAAAGCAAAGAATAAGTATTGCCAGAGTGTTTCTTAAAAATCCTGCAATTCTTATTTTGGACGAAGCCACAAGTGCTCTTGACAACACAACAGAAGTGCTTATACAAGAAGCCCTTGACGAACTTTGCAAAGGAAGAACTACCCTTGTGGTTGCCCACAGACTTTCAACAATAAGAAATGCCGACGAAATTGTTGTTGTAACAGAGGGCGTAATTGCCGAAAGAGGTACCCACGAAGAACTTATGGAAAAGGGCGGAACTTATAAAGACCTTTATAAACTTCAATTCAGAGAATAGGAGTTGGGAACAATGAAATTTTTATTGATTTTAATTATGATTTTATCCCTTACAGGCTGCGGAAAAACAGAACTGGAGAAAAAGCAGGACTATGTGAAGGAACATTTTTACGAAATTTTCAGTCAGTATAATATTGTAGAGGACGGCATATATATTGTAAGTGCCAACGAAAAATTCGGTCTTATTAACAGTAATGACGGAACAATATACGTAGAAGTAGAATATGACAAAATGCAAAAAATAGACGGTGACAATGTACTTGCGGCAAAAGACTACAAGTATGTAATTATGTCAAAAACAGGTGAAGTAAAAAAAGAACTTGGATATTATGACAACATAAGGGCGTACCAAAACGGGGATGAGTCCCGTCTTTTAACATACACCGACGGGTATTACACTCTCCTTGACGGAACGGGTGAATTAATTACAGATTTCGGTCAGTTCGACCATCTTGCCCTTGATACCGCCAAAAACGACAGATTTGTAATACAAAGGGGAACTCTTTTTACAATTATTAATGAAGAGGGTAACCAGATAAGTAATCTTGGAAGATATGACGAACTTATCCCCGACTTTGAAAACGAAAAATTTATCGGCATAAAAGGGGACAAGAAAGGAATTATCAAAAACAATGGCGTAACTGTAGTGCAGTTCACATGCGACGATATATGGAAATCGGAGAAAAACGGACTTTATGTTTTAGTCCGTAGCAATTTAATGGGCGTTGCAGACAAAGACGGCAAAATTATAATTCCCGTAAAATATGCAGGTATAGACAGTTACGAAAAAGTGTTTATTGTAAAAGACGGTGGCAAGTACGGCTTTTGTGATTTGGAGGGTAATTTCTTAACAGAGTGTCAGTATGAAGCACCAACAAACATAAAATCAGACAAGGAAACTTTTACCTGCACAGTGCAAAAAGACGGAGAATTTTTCGACATAAGTTTATAATTATGTTTTATTGTTAATAATTTCCTTGGGTGAAATTATATGAAAAAATTTTTTGTTGCACTGATTCTTGGGATAGCCATAACAGGTTACGTTACCACATACTGCGAAACGGTAAAAAGTAATATTTCAAAAAGCGTTGTGCGCCTTCACGTTGTGGCAAACAGTAATTCCTCTTACGACCAGCAACTGAAATTAGATGTAAGAGACAAAATTCTGGACTGGCTTTCAAAACAGGACTTTCAAAATGTCACACAGGCAAAAAGAGTAACAGAAAACAGTATTGAAAAAATTACAAAGATAGCAAATAACGTTATTATGGAACAGGGTTTTTGCTACCCCGTAAAATGCAAAACCGGAAAATTTATGTTCCCTACAAAAAGTTACGGTGAGGCAACACTGCCAAAAGGGGAGTACTACGCCTTAAGAGTGGAAATAGGAGAGGCAAAGGGTGAAAACTGGTGGTGTGTTCTTTATCCCCAGCTTTGCTTTTCAGAATTCGGTGAGCAAAGTAAGGCAAAGTTAAAAGCATCGTTAAATGAAGAGGAGTATGCTCTTGTAACGGAAAGTGAAAAATATAAGTTTAAGTTTATGCTTTTAGAATTGTTTTAGAAAAACTTGCAAAAGTGATGGATTTATGATATAATAACTAAGTTATAATTGTTCGGAAAAATAAAAATGGAGGTTTAAAAGTGTCAAAAAAACAAAAATTGAAGATTATACCCTTGGGCGGTCTCGATGAAATCGGCAAAAACATTACGGTTTTTGAGTACGGAAAAGATATCATCGTTGTTGACTGCGGATTGATGTTTCCCGATGAGGAAATGCCGGGTATTGATATAGTTATTCCTGATATGTCGTATCTTGTTAAGAACAGCGACAGAGTAAGAGGGGTAATTTTAACTCACGGTCACGAAGACCACATAGGTGCATTGCCATATCTCTTCAAAGAGATAGATGTGCCTGTTTACGGAACAAGTTTTTCTTTAGGACTTGTGGAAAACAAATTAAAAGAGCACGGATTATCTACAAATGTAAAGATGGTAGCAAAAAAACCGGGGGATACATTCCCCGTAGGTTGTTTTAATATAGAATTTATAAGAAGCAACCACAGTATTCCCGGTGCAGTAGCCCTTGCTATTCACACCCCTATAGGTACAATACTTCATACAGGGGATTTTAAAATCGACTCAACACCAATAGACGGTGAAATGATGGATCTTGCGCGTATCGGCGAACTGGGGAAACAAGGGGTACTTGCATTGTTCTCCGAAAGCACTAACGTTGAACGTCCCGGTTTTACAATGAGTGAAAGGACCGTTGGCGTAACATTTGATGAGATTTTCAGAAACAACCAGACCAACAGAATTATAGTTGCAACATTTGCATCAAATGTTCATAGAATTCAGCAGATAATAAATGCGGCGTATAATTACAGAAGAAAAGTTGCAATATCCGGCAGAAGTATGATGAATGCAATTAACGTTGCTATCGAACTTGGATACATGAAGGTGCCTAAAAACACCATTATTGAAATAGATGAAATAGAAAAATACCCATCCGAAAAACTGGTTATTATAACAACGGGAAGTCAGGGAGAGGCAATGAGTGCTCTTACAAGGATGGCTTTTGCCGACCATAAGAAAGTGTCTATTACTCACGGTGATACGGTAATCATTTCTGCAACACCTATTCCCGGTAACGAAAAAACAGTTTCAAGAGTTATTAACCAACTGTTTAAATTAGGCGCAGAGGTAATATATGAATCTCTTGCCGACATACACGTTTCAGGTCACGCCTGCAGAGAAGAATTAAAACTTATTTTAAGCCTTGCAAAGCCTAAGTTTTTCTTCCCTGTTCATGGTGAGTTCCGACATCTTATGCAACACGCAAAACTTGCTCAGTCTATGGGAATAGACGAGGATAATATTTACATTTTAACTATCGGCGAAGTTATGGAACTTGGTCGTGACAGTTGCAAAAAAGCAGGAACTGTGCCATCAGGTAAGGTATTGGTTGACGGTCTTGGTGTAGGTGATGTAGGAAATATCGTTCTTCGTGACAGAAAGCACTTGTCGGAAGACGGACTTATCGTTGTGGTGGTAAATATCGACTGTCAGTCAAAGGAAATTACTGCAGGACCCGATATTATTTCACGAGGGTTTGTGTATATGCGAGAAAGCGAAGACCTGATTGAAGCAATAAAAGACTGTGCAAGAAATGCAATAGAGGATTGTCTTAATAAAAACGTAGGAGACTGGAATACCATTAAATCAAGAGTCAAAAACAAAATTTCAGATTTCTTGTACGAAAAAACCAAAAGAAAACCAATGATTTTACCTGTTATTATGGAAACAGAGTAAAAAACGGGCAGGGGCACACCTGCTCTTACATAAGGAGGAAAAAAGATGTATAAAATTATTACAGACTGCGGTGCAGATTTGCCAAGTTGGGTGCAGGACGAATTTGATGTAGAAGTTTTGTCTTTTACTGTTACAAGTGACGGAGAAAGTAAAAAGTCTTCCGAAATACCACCGAAAGAATTAATGGACGCTATGAGAGCAGGTAAGTCCTTTAAAACATCTCAGATAAATGTAAGCGAGTTTGCAGAAGCCTTTCTGCCTTATGCAAAAAATAACGAAAACGTAATTTATATTGCATTTTCATCAGGTCTTTCAGGTACATATAATTCTGCATGTATGGCAGTAGAACAGTTAAAAGAACAGTATCCTGATTTTGATATTACGGTTATTGATACAAAGTGTGCGTCAGTGGGACATGGTCTTGTTGTTTATAAAGCACTTCTTATGCAAAAAGAGGGTGCAACAAAAGAGGAAGTAATAGCAAAGGTTACAGAGGACAGTGAAAATATGGAACACGTATTTACTGTTGACGACCTTGAATATCTTTTCAGGGGCGGACGTGTTTCAAGAGCATCTGCAATCCTTGGCGGAATTTTAGGTATCAAGCCAATTTTAGAGGTTGACGAAGAGGGGCGTTTAAAACCTATAAGTAAAGTAAGAGGAAGAAAGATTTCAATTAAAAGACTTGCAGAAGCTGCAGGCGAAAGAGGCTACGATTTAGATAAACAGTTAATCGGTATCTGCCACGGTGACGATTTGGAAGCTGCCAATCAGTTAAAACAATATATGACTGATATGTACGGATGTAAAGATTTCTTTATTAACCAGATTGGCGCAACTATTGGCTCACATTCGGGACCGGGAACATTGGCAGTATTTTTCTTGTCAAGATAAAAAAATAAGAGACTGTAAGATTTACAGTCTCTTTTATTTTTTATAAATTTTCTAATGCCTGTTCAATGTCTGCAATAATATCATCAACATACTCAAGACCTATCGACATTCTGATTAAATCAGGAGTAATACCGCAATCTTTCAGTTGCTGGTCTGTAAGCTGTCTGTGAGTTGTACTTGCAGGATGCAAAACTCCTGTTCTTACGTCTGCAACGTGAACAACAATTGCAGCAAGTTTTAAACTGTCCATGAATTTCATTGCTGCTTCTCTGCCGCCTTTTATTCCGTAAGAAATTACACCGCTTGTGCCAAGAGGCATATATTTGTCTGCAACTTCTTTGTCTTTGTAACTGTCAAGGCCAGGATATTTTACCCAGGCAATTTTGTCATTATTTTCAAGCCATTTTGCTACTTTTAAAGCGTTTTCGCAATGTCTTTCCATTCTTACTGCCAGAGTTTCCATACCAAGTGACAACAAAAAGGCGTTTTGAGGTGACATCATATTACCAAGGTCTCGCATCATTTGCACTCTTGCTTTTACAATGTACGCAGACTTGCCGAATGTTTCGGTGTAAACAATTCCGTGATATGACTCGTCGGGCTTTGTAAATTCAGGGAATTTACCTCTTGTCCAGTCAAAGTTACCGCTGTCAACTATAACACCGCCAAGTGCTACTGCGTGACCATCCAAATACTTTGATGTGGAGTGAACAATAATGTCTGCACCGTGTTCAAAAGGCCTGCAAAGGATAGGTGTTGCAAAGGTGTTGTCCACAATAAAAGGAATTTCATTTTTGTGAGCAACGTTTGCGTAAGTTTCAAAATTCAGTACGTCAAGAGACGGGTTTGATAAAGTTTCTGCAAAAATCGCTTTGGTATTAGGTTTTATTGCTGCCTGCAGTTCTTCTTCTGTTGCAGTAGGTGAAACAAAAGTAAACTCAATGCCTATTTTTTTCATGGTAACTGCAAACAAGTTAAATGTACCGCCGTAAATTGCACTTGAACTTACAATGTGGTCTCCGCTTCCGCAGATATTTAAAAGCGCAAGTGTTGTTGCTGACTGTCCTGAAGAAGTACACATTGCGCCTACACCGCCTTCTAATGCAGCGATTTTTATTTCTGCCGCTTCAACGGTAGGGTTTGAAAGTCTTGTGTAAAAGTGCCCTGTTGCTTTTAAATCAAACAAATCGCCTACTGTTTCGCTTGAATCGTACTTGTAAGTTGTACTTTGTGCTATTGGCACTACTCTTGGCTCTCCGTTTTTGGGCTTAAAGCCCTCCTGAATTGTTTTTGTGTTAATGTGCATTTTTATTACCTCATTTCATATATAAGTTCTGTTGCTTTTTCCATTTGCTTGTCTATTATTTTTGTTGCCTGCTGTGCCATTTCAAGAATTTTACTCTGTGTTGTAATGTCGCAAACACCGTAAGGGTAAAGCCCTGTTGCATTCTGGAACAGTTTTACCGCCTCAAACATTTCGTCATCATACAGTTCGTCGTTTTCACGGAACTGGAAGCCTAATGCTTCAAGATATTGCTTAATAACCTTTACCTGCTCTGTTTTGTCTCCGATTTTTAACACCTTTTCTTTTGTGATTTCGGGAAATTCTGTTAAATCAACAGGAACTTCAATGTTTTCCACAAGGTAATCAGGGGTGATGCCTACATCGTGAATGTTGGAGCCATCAGGTAAATTGTACTGTCCCATTGTAAGCCACAAACCGTCACCGTTTGGCAAAGTGTGTGTACTTTGCATGGTTCCTTTGCCGAATGTTGTGGTGCCCACAACAGGACCTGCATTATTTTTCTTTATTGCACCTGTAACTACTTCAGATGCTGATGCAGAAAAACCGTTTGCCAGAACTACTACTTTAAAACGCTCAAAATCACCTGAAGCGTAGTATGTATGGTCGTTTTCTTCGCCGGGAAGGTCTTCTGTAACAAGAGGTTTGCCCTCAGGGACAAAGAAGTTTGCAATATTTACTGCACTTATAAGATAACCGCCTGTGTTGTTTCTTAAGTCAAGTATTATTTTATCAACCCCTACAGCCGAAAGCCTAAGCATGGCTGTGTAAAATTCCTTATATGTGTTTGCACTAAATGAGTCGATTTTTATGTAACCGCTGTTGTTCTTTTCTAATTTCTTATAAGTAACTGTTTCTAAATTTACTATTGCACGGACTATTTTAAAGTCCATTATCTTGCCGTTTCTTTCTATCTGCAGATTTACGGTTGTGCCTTTAGGACCTCTTATAAGGCTTACCACGTCTTCTAAAGGAAAGCCTGAGACGGGAACTCCGTTAACATTTAAAATAATGTCGCCCGCTTTTAAACCTACTAAGATAGCAGGGGAGTTTCTTAAAACTTCTGTTATAGTGGCTTTGCCATTTAAAACCTGAAGAGAAGCACCTATTCCTGAAATCTCCATTGTAACGTCTTCAAGGCGTTCCTCGTACTCTTCTTTTGTTAAGTAATAGGAATTTTCGTCAAGAGCTTCGTAAGCCCCCTTTGACAAAACCTCAAGCATCTCAGGGTTGTTTTCAAGAAGATAATTAATTGCCGACTCCATAAGTTGTTCTTTTGTAATTCCAAAGTGGTAATACTGCTCTGTGAAATCCAGAGTTTCGTCAAAAATATCTGATGCTGTGGGCTCGGCGCCGTAAACTGTTCCTGAAAAAATTATAAAGCATAATAATAAGGAAATCAGTTTTTTCATATTACTCTCCCTTTCTTATTGCGTAAAATTTGGATATATGATTGAAACTGTCTGCATATATATACATTGTTTTGTCAATATACTGTTCGTTTAACAAGTTGGAGTCAATAGAAAATCCGTTGTATTCACCGATTAACAGCCTGTCGTCAAAGTTTGCTTTTATCCATTGTCCCATTGAGTAGCGGTAAACATCGTAAAATGACGCTCCGCCGCTCTCTGCAATAAATAGTTTTGCCTTATATAATACAGGTCTTAAAAGGTCACCCATAGGCATAACCGCAACACACTGGTTGTTTTCTATTACTGCAGTGTAGTATTCCCCCGACTTTAATTCGCACATTTTATAGGTGTTATCTGTAATTTCTGCCATATCAATAGTGCCGTTGTATTTTTCGGTAACTACTTTGTACTTTCCGCTTTTTATGGCGTAACTTGTAACGCCGTTTATAAGGGGGGACAAGTCTTCGCTGTCAAGGTTTAATACTCCGTTTTCGGGGATAAGCACTCCGCCTTTTAAAGCAGTCATAACAAGAGGTTTGTCTGCCTCGTCTATTAAGCGGTAGTTTTTGCACTTGAATAACACACCGCTGTCTTGTGATGCGGGTATGTCAAATGCACTTATAACTTCTGTAGTTGCTTCCCGTACTGTTTTTGCACTTGCACATAAGGGCACTGCTAAAAGCAATATAACCATAAGTAATAATTTTTTCATAGGAATCTCCGTTTTTACATTTTTTCAGGTGCGGATACTGCTAATAATCTTAAAACATTTGACAATGTAATACGCGCACAGTCAATAAGTTTTAGTCTTGCCTGTTTTAAGTCAGAATCATCTACGTTAACGTGACAGGCGTTGTAGAAAGAGTGGAACGCTGTAGCTAAATCTATTGCATAACGTGTAAGTCTTGCAGGTTCCAGTGTTTCTGCTGATGCGGAAATTTCGTCAGGCAATTCTGCAATCTTTCTTAAAAGTTCGTGTTCTTCTTTGCTGTTTAAAAGTTGTGTCTTTGCTTCTGATGCTTTTGGTACAACTACGCCCTGCTCACCTAAAAGTCTTATAATACTGCAAATGCGGGCGTGGGCATACTGAACGTAAAATACAGGGTTGTCGTTATTTTGCTTAACTGCCAAGTCTAAATCAAAGTCAAAGTGGCTTCCTGCATTTCTCATATTGAAGAAAAATCTTGCAGCATCTATGCCGATTTCTTCAAGCAAATCGTCTAATGTGATGGCTTTACCTGAACGCTTTGACATTCTTGCAACTTCGCCGTTTCTTAAAAGTCGTACAAGCTGCATTAAAACTACTTCCAGTTTGTCCTTGTCAACACCAACTGCTTCCATAGCGGATTTCATACGGGCAACGTGTCCGTGGTGGTCTGCACCCCACACGTCTATTACCTTGTCAAAACCACGCTTAACAAACTTGTTTCTGTGGTATGCAATGTCCGCTGTGAAGTATGTGGGGAAGCCGTTTGCTCTTACCAAAACTTCGTCTTTGTCATCTTCACCGGGGCTCTTAAACCACAAAGCGCCGTCTTTTTCGTAACAACTTCCGCTGTTTTTAAGTATTTCTATTGTTTCTTTTATGTCGCCGTTTTCGTAAAGACTGCTTTCTTTAAACCATACGTCGTAATTGATACGGTAGTTTTTTAAAGTTGCAATCATATTTTTCTCGTTAGTTACAAGGGATAGTTTAACAAGGGCGTCTTTTCGTTCCTGCTCGTCGCAGTCAACGTAACTTTCCCCGTACTTGTCCTTAAATTCCTGTGCTCTTTCTATAATGTCGGCACCCTGATACCAGTCCTCGGAAAACTCTATTTCTTTTCCGCAAAGTTCAAGGTATCTTGCCTGAAGACTCTGTGCAAATTTCTCTATCTGGTTTCCTGCGTCATTTAAGTAAAATTCTCTTGTAACGTCGTAACCTGCAAAGTCAAGAACTGCCGCCATACTGTCACCTAAAGCACCGCCTCTTGCGTTACCCATGTGCATAGGACCTGTGGGGTTTGCACTTACAAATTCCACCATCACTTTTTTGCCCTGACCGTCATTTACGCTTCCGTATCTGTCACCCATTGTTTCAACGTCTGCTATAACGTCGTAAAGTCTGTTGTCGGACAGGTAGAAGTTTATAAAACCGGGACCTGCAACTTCTATTTTTTCTATGTAAGTATCTTTGAAGTCCATAGTGCCTACGAGTTTATCCGCAATCATACGGGGTGCCATTTTTGCTTCCTTTGATAAAAGCATAGCAACATTGGCGGAAAAGTCACCGTTTGCTCTGTCCTTTGGTACTTCAATTATGTAATTGGGCATACTGTAACCGTTAGCCTCAACTGCACCGTTAATTAACTGTGCAATCTGGTTTCTTACTTTCTGGTTTATACTCATTTGTGCACATTCCTTTCTGTAACTGTAATGTTAAAGTTGTTGACGGATAGCATATTGTTGTTAATATCAATGGTGTATTTACAGGAAAGTTGTCCGCCATTTTCACTTATATCTATATCTACGTATTCGGAGCAAACTCCTATAGTTAACCCGCCGTACCCCGTTTCGTAGCAGCAGGTGTGAGTTTTCCCCTGCTCGAAAATAAGGTGAGTGTTGTTTTCGCCAAACCGCATCATTGTAACAATGGCTGAATCGGTGTCAACTTTAAGGGTGGTGGTTGTCCCTTTCATACCTGTCAGTTCTGATTCCTGATAGGTAATATAGTAGTGTCCGCCTTTTTTATAAAATTTTCCCTCTGTTAAAAATTCAAAGTTCTCCTTGTTGTCCTCGTCCTGCTGACTGCCTTTGAATGAAATTAATACATCTTTTGTCATAATTATATCCTTAATATTTGTTAATATCTGTTTTTTCTATCTCCACGCCGTCACCTAAAAAAGTTCTGGCTAAAGTTACAAATTCATCTGTCATATCGCTGACATAGTATTTGTGGGTGGGTTCGCCCTCGGACAAACTGTCGGTACTTTTTAGCATTTCCAAAATATAGTTCGCAGTTGGTATTCCGCAGTTTATAAGGGTAACATCTTCTCCCATAATATCTTTTATCGCATTGCTTAAAAGGGGATAGTGTGTGCACCCTAAAATTAAAGTGTCAACGCCCTTTTCTTTTAAATCCTTAAGGTAGTCCTTTGCAATTATACGTGCAACTTCGCTGTTGCTGTAGCCGTTTTCTGCCAAAGGAACAAATAAAGGACAGGCTTTTTCATACACAGTTATTCCTTTTTTTTCACAAAGCAAAGACTGGTACATACCGCTGTTTATTGTTGCCGTTGTGCCTATTATGCCGATTTTGCCGTTTTTGGTAGTTTCAAGGGCATACTGTGCAGTAGGCTTAACTACGCCGATTATTGGCACATCGCAGTCCTTTATGGCAGGTAATCCCACCGCAGACGCTGTACCGCAGGCAACTACTATTGCCTTTATATCGTTGCTTTTTAAAAAGTTAATGTCCTGCTTTACATATTGAATTATCGTTTCTGTGCCTCTGTTACCGTATGGTACTCTGCCTGTGTCCCCGAAGTATATTATACTTTCGTTGGGCATAAGTCTGCGGATTTCCTTTACTACTGTAAGTCCGCCCATACCGCTGTCAAAGACGCCTATGGGTCTTTTATCCATAATTATTTACCCCTTTTTAACGCTAAATTAATAAGGTTTGTTACTGTGTTTTTAACAGGGCTTCCTGTTGCTTCCCAGGTAATGGGGAACAAACTTCCTCCTGTAAAGCCGGGAATTGTGTTTATTTCGTTTAAATATATCTTTCCGTCATCTTTTGACATAAAAAAGTCAACTCGTGAAAAGCCCTGACAGTCTGCAGCTTTGTATGCTTTTATTGCATATTCGCGGATTATCTTTTCTGTCTCTTCGTCAACAGGAGCAGGGACTAATAAATCACATCCGCCCCCTTTGTATTTTGCGTCAAAATCGTAAAAATCATTAGACTTTACAACTATTTCTCCTAATTTTGCGCCCTCGGGACTGTCGTTGCCCATAACTGCACATTCAATTTCTCTTGCATTTATAAAGGCTTCAACCAAGACTTTGCTGTCATATTTAAACGCTTCACGTACTGCTGATACAAGTTCTGACTGTTCTTTAACCTTTGCAGTACCGAAAGATGAACCCGCATTAGATGGTTTTACAAACACGGGGTATGTAAATTTTTCCTTTACTTTTGTAATTATTTCCTCGTCGGTATCGGAGGGAGTAAGAAGTACCCAATCTACCTGAGGAATACCGTGGGCATCAAAAATAAATTTTGCCATTGCTTTGTCCATACATAATGCACTTGACAATACACCGCAGCCCGTGTATGGAATCTGTGCAAGTTCCAAAAGTCCCTGAACTGTGCCGTCTTCACCGTTTTTGCCGTGAAGTGCAATAAATACTACGTCTATTTTTATTTCTTCGTATGTTCCTTTGTCAAAAACAATAATTGCTTTTTTTGTACTGTCGGGAGAAATGATGGCATTCTTGCCCTCGCAAAGCCATTCGCCCTCTTTTGTAATGAATATTTTATAGACATTATATAACTCTGTGTCCATATTTTTTATTATGTTTCCTGCGGAAACTACAGATACATCGTGCTCGGAGGAATTTCCGCCGTAAATAACGCAAACGTTTAACTTTGACACTGTATAATCATACCTTTCCCATTATAAAATACCTATTCAATATATTATAGCAAAAAAATATAAAATTATCAATAGGTTTTTGAAATTAATGAAATGTCGTGTTTGGACGTATTTGTATAAAATTTAATTTTGTGCGTTTTTTCGTAAATGCTGATTTGTCAGGCTTTATGCCTGTTAAAGTTGGCGTGAAGTGTCGCTATTCTCCTTGTTATAATATATTACAGAAGCGCTTTTGAATATATTACAAAAGGAGAATATTTATTGCAAAATAACAAAACATATGATATTATGAATGGAACAGGAACTGCGAATAACAAACCATTTGCAAGTCCGTTATCTGTTCCATGGAAAACTAACACATCTGCTTTTGATACATTAGGCTCTGCCGATAAAATCTTGTTAGCGTCCAAAACAGACGATTATAAAGACAAACAGTATAAAGAAGAACACAAAAAACCAAATGCCGAAACAAAAATGTTGCAGGAAACTCTTAATAAAAACGGTTATAAAGGCAGTGATAATAAACCGTTAGTTGTTGATGGTATTTACGGACCTAATACTGAATATGCTCATGACAATTTGGGGACGGGGCAGTTTTTGTTACACGGGAACACAAGGGGACGGTTCTATTGTCATTTAGTTTGATTAAACAGAAAAGAGAGAGCAAATTATGATATACATAACAGGCGATACACACATCCCGATTGATATTGGAAAACTTTCTTCAAAACGTTTTCCCGAGCAAAAAGAAATGACTAAAAATGATTACGTAATCATATGTGGTGATTTCGGCGGCGTATGGGACGATAGTAATGAAGAAAAATACTGGATAAAGTGGCTGAAAAACAAGAATTTCACAACACTATTTATTGACGGCAATCACGAGAATTTTGAAATGCTGTATAATCTGCCCACAGTAGATTTTTGCGGTGGCATTGCACACAAGGTTGATGAAGGTATATACCACTTAATAAGAGGTGAAGTGTATAACATTGACAAAAAGAGTTTTTTTGTATTTGGCGGTGCAAGTTCCCATGACAAAGAACACCGGACAGAGGGGAAAAGCTGGTGGAAAGAGGAACTTCCTGATGCAAAAGATTATGAAAATGCAGAAAAGAATTTGTCGTCATACAATTATGAGTTTGATTATATTATAACACATTGTGCCCCCTCATCTGTTCAAATGGAAATTGCTCCGTCATATGAAGCTGACGAACTTACAGAATTTCTTGAAAAGTTAAAAAACAGGGTGATTTATAAAAAATGGTTTTTCGGTCATTATCATCAGGATAAGGATATCGACGAAAAACATATTGCAGTATTCAATTCGATTTGCAAAATACAATAAAAAGGCAGGACGGACGTCCTGCTTTTTGGGGGACAATTTGGGGACGGGACAGTTTTTGTTACAAAAACCGCCCCGTCCCCAAACTGTGAAATAACCGCTTTGAAAAATATAAGTGAAAAATCACTTGACAGATTGACTAAAAACTATAACTGGAGGTAATGTAAATGAATGAATTTCAATGTATATTTTGTGGTGAGAGAATAAACCAAGAGGAAAAAGTATCCTCGGTTTTGCTAACAACTCATTGGCTGAATGAAGACGAACAAGAAGAACACCAACTCTTTTGTCATTTGGAATGTTTTAAATCTAAATGTTTTGACGAAAATAATATTTTTGTTGAAGATTAAACCAATCAAGGCAGGAGGAAAGTCCTGTGTATGACAATTTGGGGACAGACAATTTGAAGACGGGGCAGTTTTTGTTACAAAAACCGCCCCGTCCCTAAACTGTGAAAATACAAGAGGAGCGGTTAGATAATGGGCATTTAAAAAGAGAAAAGAAAGGAAGGGCTATCAGCAAATGACAAAAAGCAGTTTATTGAAGTATATTGACCAAGGCAGAGAAATAGAGTTTCAATACAATGAAAAGAAATACTCTATAACTTATGGAGAATATAAAGGCAAAGATGTTATATCTTTCTGCGAATTTTATCAAGAATCGACAGAGGTAACAACAGCAGACGAACTCTTATCTGTAACACGAGATGGTGTTAGTGTGTTAGAAATGTGGGAAAGCATATCTGAAGATGATGTAAGGTTATTTTAATTGCAACACGGGACAATTTGGACAATTTGGGGACGGACAATTTGGGGGACGAGGCAGTTTTTGTTACAAAAACCGCCCCGTCCCTAAACTGTGAAAATATAACCGAACAGGAAAGAGAAATAGTTGAAAGTTTAATTGAAGATTTAAAACGTGCGTTAGGAGGAGAATAATGACAAGTAAAGAACTTAATTTAAAATTAATACAATCTTTTCCCGAAATCAAAGGGATTTATCACAAGGAAACATCATGGCAAGATGGTGACGAAACAGGTTCCCACGTTGTTTATGAGGATGTGTTTGTTCCTTTTACAAAAAAACAAATATCAGACGGCAAAGAACAGGTGATTGATAACGTATTTAATTATATTGAAATATTGCTCGAATCAGATGACGAATATGCAAGTGAAGTAATAGCGTTAAGTGTTATTGAATCTTTGGTTTTCGATGAAGATGTAGATGTTTCCTTTATCACTCAATATGCAAAACCAAACACTTTAAAATTAATCAAAGAAATATTAGGTGATATAAAGGAATAAATAGACAATTTGGGGACGGGGCAGTTTTTGTTACAAAAACCGCCCTGTCCCTAAACTGTGAAAATACAAGAGGAGTGGTTAGATAATGGGCATTGGAAAGATTGATAATTATAAATTTTATGATGGATTTGAGGGCGAAGAAGAAATAGAATTTTCGACAACCGACGAGAATATGGAAATACTACATATATGGAAAGGATACTTTGATGACATTTTTGGAAAGCCGTCCTTAGACGGCAAAGGATGGAATGGATTTACAAGGGATTTCAACCAATTTGAAGGTGCTTTTGGCGACAACGGGAAAACAATCATAACAGACCTGCAAGAATATATAGATGATTTAAAAATCTATGAAAACAAAAAGTTTGACTTTGAGGAAACAAGAGAAGTATATGAACTGATTTTATCTTGGCTATCAGAAGCACAGAACAATTGCAAAGAAATCAATGTTAAAGTATTTTAACTGATGGAGCAGAACCGTCCCCTTGTGTTTTTCTGTATTAAATCCTAATTCAACAGGGAAACACAATTATTATTTAGACATAAACGGAAATCCTGTTCCAAAAAATTCTAAAAAATCACATATTATACCATAAAGGAGGTCTTTATTATGACAGTCAATGAGTTTGCAAACAGATTCAACTTGCATGATAGTCTGCTTGAAAAATTAGTTTATAACAAATCAAAAAACAAGGTTGCACTTTTTATTGATTTTTGTTACTGGCAACAAGATGATTATGAAGAAGATATGGATGAAACAGGAATGATTCTCGTTGAATTTGACGGAGTAATTGAATTTAAGTATGCTCCACATGAAATAAACAGCGATGAAATTGTTGGCATATCACATAAAGACAATGAGATTATTCTAACTGTCTTTAATGATATTTCAAATGATAGTATCGATATTAAGATAAGTGCAAATAATGTAACAGTTACAAATTGTAAATAATGGACAGGACGATTTGGGGACGGGGCGGTTTTTGTTACAAAAACTGCCCTGTCCCTAAACTGTGAAAATACAAGAGGAGCGGTTAGATAATGGGCATTGGAAAGATTGATAATTATAAATTTTATGATGGATTTGAAGGCGAAGAAATAGAGGTATCAACAACTGATGAAGACATGGAAACATTACACATTTGGGAAGGGTATTTTTGGGATATTTTTGGAGAGCCTACATTAGACGGAAAAGGATGGCTCGGTTTCACGAGAGATTTGAACCAATTTGAAGGTGCTTTTGGTGACAACGGGAAAGCAATCATAACTGACTTGCAAGAATATATAGATGATTTAAAAATATATGAAAACAGAAAGTTTAGATTCGAGGATACAAGAGAAGTATATGAACTAATCTTATCTTGGCTATTGGAAGCACAGAACAATTGCAAAGAAATCTATGTCAAAGTATTTTAACCAACTGAGTCGGATGGAACACACGTAAAACAATTCAAAAAGGCAGGACGAAGTTCCTGTCTTTTTTTTCGGGGAAACAAGTGAAATTTTGCTCAACTGAGTGATTTAAAGTATAAATAACTTTCAAATGCAAGATTTTGCAAAACGATTTTACTACTTGACTATTTTGGGCAATTTAGATATAATATCATTATGTATATTTTAAGGAGGAAGAAAAGATGACAGCAAAGTCAAAAAGTCTTACTAAAATGCTTGTTGCACTTGTGTTGATTGCAGCGGCACTTTATATTTCTCTTTTCGGAATTGACGGCACAGCCGTTACAGGCGCATTAAAAGAGAATTCAGGAATTAAGCAAGGTCTTGATTTAAGCGGAGGTTCTGTTATCACATATCAGGCTGAAGTGGAAAATCCCTCAGACGAAGATATGGGAGTAGTAATTTCAATGCTTCGTACAAGACTTGACGGTTTAGGTTACACAGAAGCAACAATTACAAGACAGGGTATTGACAAAATAAGAATTGAAATTCCAAATGTTGACGACCCTGACAAAGCAAAAGAAACTATCGGTGCAACAGCAGAACTTACATTCCGAGACAAAGACATGAACGTTCTGATGACAGGAACTGACGTTAAGGATGCAAGACAGCAGTACGGACCGATAAGTGATGCAGGTGTAAGCGAGCATTACATTGAACTTACATTGACACAAGAAGGTCAGGAAAAATTCGCACAGGCAACTGCAGTAGTTTCAGGCTACGGCGAAAACGAAAACTTTATTGCAATTATGCTTGACAATAATGTTGTATCTGCACCATTTGTTTATGAGCAGATTAACAGTGACAAATGTATGATTTCAGGCAGTTTTGATGCTGAAAGTTCAAAATATCTTGCAGACGTTATAAGAGCAGGTAAATTGCCTTTCGGTTTAGAGGCGGCAGAAACAAGAGTTGTTGGTGCAACACTTGGTGAAGAAGCACTAAAAACAAGTCTTTATGCTTGTTTAATCGGTATTTTACTGGTTATGGCATTTATGCTTATCATTTACAGATTGCCAGGTTTTGTATCATGTATAGCACTTTGTGCTTATGTTGCACTAATGGCGTTTGGTCTTAACTACTTCGGCGTAAACTTAAGCTTGCCCGGTATTGCAGGTATTGTACTTGGCGTAGGTATGGCAGTTGACGCTAACGTAATTATTTTTGAACGTGTTAAAGACGAATTAAGAAATGGCAAAACAACAGGTGCCGCAGTTGATGCAGGTTTCAAAAGAGCATTCACTTCAATTTTAGATGCTAACGTTACAACCGTAATTGCTGCAGGTGTACTTTTAGTGTTTGGTACAGGACAAATCAAAGGCTTTGCAATAACTCTTATGATGGGTATTATAGCAAGTATGATTACAGCAATTTTAGTAACAAGATTCTTGTTAAGACAAACAATAGGTTTAAATATAAGAAATCCAAGACTGTACGGTCTTTCAGCGAAGGGAGGCAACAAGAATGCTTAAAGTTGTAGAAAACAAAAAAATATTCTTTTCCATCTCAATCGCTATTATTCTTGTTGGTTTGGTATTTTACTTTGTAAACGGCGGACTAAATCTTGATATTGATTACATCGGCGGAACAAACCTTCACCTTGATTTAGGTGAAACTTATGACGTAGCAGATGTTGAAGCGTTGGTAACTGAAACACTTCCCGGTACAACCCCACGTGTTGTTAAAGGCGGTGCAGAGGGTACAGAAGTTATGATTACAGTAAAAGAACTTTCTGACGAAGACAGCACAAAACTTTTAAATGCAATAAGAGAAAAATATGACCCCTCTTACAATGCAGAAGAGGAAGTTGAAACAAACTTCAAAGTATTCTCACGTGACACAGTTTCTGCAACAATCGGTAAAGAACTTGGTCAGAGTGCAGTAACATCTGCAATTATCGCAGTAATCCTGATGCTTGTATATATTTCAATCAGATTTGAATTCTGGTCAGGTATTGCAGCAGTAGTATCTCTTGTTCACAACGTGTTGATGGTTCTGGCTGTTTACACAATATTTAATATGCCGGTTGATTCAACATTCATTGCAGCAATATTAACCATTGTAGGTTATACAATCAACGATACAATCGTTATCTTTGACAGAATCAGAGAAAACAACAAATACGCGAAGAAAACACCTTTCGGCGAAGTTGTTGACAACAGTGTAACACAATCACTTACACGTTCAATCAACACTTCAGTTACAACATTACTTTCAATCGTTGTACTTTATATCCTTGGTGTTAACTCAATCAAAACTTTTGCATTCCCTATTATCATTGGCGTGCTAATCGGAACATATTCTTCAATCTTTATAGCAAGTCCGGTATGGTCACTATTCAAACGCGAAAAGAAAAACGCATAAGAACAGATAAAAAGACTGAACACTCTGTGTTCAGTCTTTTTTTATGCAATATCGTATTCGAATAGCATCTTTTTAAAATCAAGTGTCTTAAGTTCACTTTCGTTCTGATGCTTTGCAATATCATGCTGGGCATCAAGATAATTTGTTTCCAACTGGGGCAATTCTAAAAATTCACTTAACTCACTTATAAATTTTATACAACTCATTTACCGGTCACTCCTTTAATTAGGGTGACAGAAGCTATCCAGACCTCGATTTTCAAAGGTTAATTTTGGCCTCTGCCACGTTAAAATACTCGGTAATCCGTCAGGATTACCTGTGTTTTTGCCTTGCAAAGATGACAAGCCGAAATACACCGAAATTACGCTATTTAAGGCGTGGTTCGGATAACTCCTGTCACCCTTAATTATAAAAAAGGAGTGAGATAAATGCAATTGGAGAGTTTTTACCATTATCGACAGTTTAATATATTTTTTGCCATTTCTATTAATTTTTCTTTGGTGTTTAGCTGTTGATTGTCAATAACTGCGGTTAAAAGTCGATTAAGTATAAATCTGATTTGGGAATTTTTTGCACCAAGCTCCATAATATCTTTGCCGTTTACCGCCAGGTCTTTAAGTGAAAAGGCGTCGGCTGATGCCAGTACGTTTTCTAGAACTTCTTCAATCTCATTTATCTGCTGAAGTTTGGGTGCAGAATACTGTGAGTTTTGTGCAAGAACGTCGGCACGTCTTAGTGCAAGATGTTTTCTCAAAAACTCCTCACTTGTTTTTGAAAGGAATTTTTTTACCGACTTTTCTGTAGGCTCAATAAGTCTGCTGTGATATTTAATAAGCATTAATGCTTCTTTTTTTGTTTTGTTGTCTAACTTTAAGCGGTTAAAAATTTCATGTGCCATTTCTTCGGAAAACAATTCGTGGTTGTAGAAATGGTCAACGCCCTCTTCGTCAGTTGATAAAACTGCAGGTTTTCCTATATCGTGGAACAGCGCCGCGTATTTTACCGCTATATCACCGTTTGCATACTGGGCGGCCTTAAGTGAGTGAGTTCCCACATCGTATATGTGGTGCTTGTTGTTCTGTTCGCAGGAAAAACAAGCATACAGTTCTGGGAAAAGCACGTCACACACGTCGTACAAGGGTTTTAATGAACGGTCAGACATAAGCATTTTGTCCATTTCTGCCCTTATTCTTTCACTGCTTATATTTTTAAGCAGATGCTTGTTATTAATCAGTGCCTCTTTTGTATTTTGTTCAAACTGAAAATCTAAAACGGAAGCAAGGCGGATGCCGCGAAGTATTCTTAAGGCGTCTTCTTTAAATCTTGTGTCGGGATTTCCAACACAGCGGATAATTCCTGCTTTTAAATCCTCCTGTCCGCCTACCAAATCTACAATCCCCTCGTTATGGTTGTAGCCGATAGCATTAACTGTAAAGTCACGGCGTTTTACGTCTTCTGCAAAATTTTTTGCAAACACTACCTGCTCGGGGTGTCTGTTATCCGAATAGTCACTGTCAACACGGAATGTGGTTATTTCTACTGGCTTGTTGTCCCAGAGAACGGTAACGGTGCCGTGCTTTATTCCTGTTTCAAAATGTCGTGGAAAAAGGGACATAACCTGGTCGGGGGTGGCACTTGTGGTAACGTCCCAGTCAAGAGGCGTGTTGCCAAGAAGACTGTCCCTTACTGCGCCCCCTACAAAATATGCGCTGTAGCCGTTATTTAAAAGAACATTTATTACGTTTTCAGCGTAAGTTGGAATTGATAGTTTCAATTATAAAATCTCCTAACGTTTTTGCCGCATCCGGCTTTGCCATATTCTCTATGGCGTGTTTCATCATTAAAAGACGTTCCTTGTTGTTTAGAATATGGAACAGACATTCGTCAATGGGGAAGGTATCTGTTATCATCGCTGCAACACCGTTGTTTAAGAAAAACTCGGCGTTTCTTTCTTCCTGGCCGGGAATGGGCGTCATTAAAATCATAGGCAGACCTTTTGTAAGGGCCTCCGAGGTTGTAAGTCCTCCCGGTTTGGTAATAATAATATCTGATGCATCCATAAGTAAGTCAATATTATTTACATAACCGTAATTATATATGTCTTTTTTGAGTTTTAATTTGTCTATGTGGTTTTTCGCTCTTTCGTTACGTCCGCAGACAGACACAATCTGAAAGTCGGCATCTAAATTGTCAAGGGCGGTAATTTGCTTTTCGATATGTCCAAAACCCATACTCCCGCTTATTATAAACACAGTTGTTTTGTTTTTGAAACCCAGTATTTCCCGCGCCTTTTCCTTTGGTGTGTGATTTGAAAATTTAGGACTTATGGGAATACCGAAAGGCAAAATATTAGCAGTGCTTCCTAACTTTTTCCGTGCCTGATTTTCCAGAAGTTCACTTGCAGTTACATAATAGTCCATACAGGTGTCTTCCCAGAAGGGATGAATGGTAAAGTCCGTAATTATTCCTATTGTAGGGACCTTTAAATACTGAAACTCTGTAACCAGTTGGGATGCCCACACATGGGTACACAAAATAAGGTCTGGATTATAATTGTAGCAGTATTTTTCCAGTTTTTTAGCCAGAAGTGTTACTGTAAGTCTGGGTAAAGATGTGGGCGATTGTGGCTCTTTCTTTTCTATCATACGGTATATTTTGCCGTATGTTACAGGGGAATGCTGTGTGGAAAAAAGGTAGCCGTGGGATACAGATTCACCCAAAATTTTATTGATGTATGAAAGGCAGTCCACCATTTTACATTCTACGTTTTGCGATTTTAAGTATTCAGAAACAGCCATTCCGCACTGGTGGTGTCCCTGTCCTGCAGTTACTGACAAAATCAGTACCTTCATTTAAATCATTCCTTTACAAGTTCCTCTAAAACCGTTGCAAGCTGGTCGGGGCAGGAGGTGTTTTTAAAACCGCACTTAATACCTTTTAGTCTTTTAATTACCTCTGTTGCTTCCATTCCCTCTGCAAGGGCGGAAATTCCTTTGGAATTGCCGTTGCAACCGTGTGTGAATTTAATGTCTTTAACAATTCCGTTATCTAAATCAAATTCTATTAAACTGGCACATACGCCTTTTGGTTTTACACTATATTTCATTTTTTCACCTACAATGTTTTAATATATTCTTTAAGAATGGTTACTGTGTTTTTACATGCCATTTCCACAAATGTGGGAAAATCAATGTTTGAGTTGTTGTCTGCTTTGTCAGACATTGCGCGAAGAACGCAGTAGGAGGTTTTGTTAAGATGGCAAACCTGACCGATTGCTCCGCCCTCCATTTCGGCACATACGGCATCAAAGGTATTTCTTATTTCTGTCATTTTATCGTTGCTGTTAATAAACTGGTCCCCTGATGCAACTACGCCTTTGTATGCTTTTATTCCCTCTATTTTTGATGCAATTTCATACAGGGTGTCGGTCATTTCCTTGTTACAGGGGAAAGTAATTGTATCAATATTAGGGATTTTCCCTTTTTCGTAGCCCAGAGGTGTTATGTTGTAATCGTGCTGGGCAGAGGCTGTAGCCACAACAATATCACAAATGTCCATTTCGGGAAGTAATCCACCCGCAACACCTGTATTTATAATTTTGTCTGTATGATATTTAAGGCACATTATCTGGGCTGCAATTGCGGCATTTACTTTGCCCTCACTACATTTTGCAATTACTGTATCTTTGCCCAAAAGAGTACCTACATTGAACTTTATCCCCGCAATTTCTGTCACTTCTTTCAGTTCAAGCATGGAGCAAAGTTCCTTTACTTCTATATCCATAGCACCGATTATACCTAACATTATTATACCTCCCTTACCAATTTAATTATACTATACTTTTGTTTTTTAGTAAATAGTTTTGGTCGTTTTTCTTGAAATATGCGCACTGTACTGTTTTTGGGACACAAGGTGTGATATGATATAAGTAAGAGGTGAGAAGAAATGTTTTGTGATGAAGTTATAGAAGGAGTATTTGAATGTATGCCTGAATACCCCGACGGTGTGAATTATTATTTTGACTTTACCCGTAATATGACGATGCATTTGACAAAAGGATACAGAATTATCTTGAAAACAAAAACATTTTTTCTTTGTATCGGATACGATGGAGTAAATGTCGAACATAATATTGACGATGTTGTCCGTGA
>JAGCLT010000056.1 GCA_017646825.1 Clostridia bacterium
TGAATACACCGGCATTTGATAATTTTTACGTAAGATGTGCGGTAGCGCAGGCTATCGACAAAAATGCAATTAAGGATATGGCAATGCTTTCATACGGTGTTATTACGGACACCATAATTAATCCTATGTGGAAGTTTCACAACAAAGATTCGTACAAGTTGTCTTTTAATCCTGCACAGGCAAAACAGTTGGTTTCTGACAACACGGAGGAAGAGGTTAACTTAAAAATTATAGTTAACGAGGAAAGCGAAATAAAATTAAAAACCGCAACGCAAATAAAAAGTAATTTGATTTCTGTTGGATTTAACACAGAGGTTGCAGTTTTGGGCTTTGATGATTACAAAAATGCTTATTACAGCGGGGATTATGATTTGGCAGTATGCGAAATAAACTATTCTCCTGAAATGATTTCAAAAGCAGTACTTGGCAACAGCGAAGAAGCAAACAATTTATTTAACAGACTTCAAAACTGCAGTATTGACGAAGATAAAAAAGAAATATTTATAAAAATTCAAGATTTGACTTGTAAGAATATGGAGATAATACCGCTGTTTTTTGATACCGGTATGCTTTTATTTAACGACAATGTATTGTCCGGGTTATCCCCAACAAGAAATAATATATATAACGATATTCATTTATGGAAATTAAAATAACGAAAGGATTTGGGAAAAGTGAAAGAACAGAAAAAATTTGTAGAAGATATCACTTCAATGGATGTTGATTTTGCAAAGTGGTACACAGATATTGTTAAGAAAGCAGATTTGATTGATTATTCAGGCGTAAGAGGCTGTATGGTTATAAGACCTTACGGTTATGCTATCTGGGAAAACATACAAAAAGCACTTAATCAGATGTTTAAAGAAACAGGTCACGAAAACGTGTATATGCCTATGTTTATCCCTGAAAGTCTTTTGCAGAAGGAAAAAGACCACGTTGAGGGATTTGCTCCAGAAGTTGCCTGGGTTACACACGGCGGCAGCGAGAAACTTCAGGAACGCCTTTGTGTAAGACCAACATCTGAAACTCTTTTTTGCTCCCATTATGCAGATATAATTCATTCTTACAGAGATTTACCAAAACTCTATAATCAGTGGTGCAGCGTTGTAAGATGGGAAAAGACTACTAGACCATTCCTACGTTCTGTAGAGTTTTTGTGGCAGGAGGGACATACTGCTCACGCCAATAAAGAAGATGCTTTGGAAGAAACAGAAAGAATGCTAAACATTTATGCAAAATTCTGCGAAGACTTTCTTGCTATTCCTGTAATTAAAGGTCAGAAAACCGACAAAGAAAAATTTGCAGGTGCAGAAAGAACATATACTATCGAGAGTATGATGCACGACGGAAAAGCGTTACAGGCAGGTACTTCACACTATTTTGGTGACGGTTTTGCAAGAGCGTTTGACATTCAGTTTACTGATAAAAACAATGAGCTTCAGTATGTTCACCAGACATCATGGGGTGTTTCAACTCGTCTTATCGGTGCTATTATTATGATGCACGGTGACAACAACGGTCTTGTTTTACCGCCAAATATTGCACCTATTCAGGTTGCAGTAATTCCTGTTGCGATGAACAAACCCGGAGTTTTAGAGGGCGCTAAAGCCGTAGCAGACAGACTTGGTGCTAAATTTACAGTTAAGTTTGACGACAGCGACAAATCACCAGGCTGGAAGTTCAGCGAATACGAAATGAAAGGTATTCCCGTACGTGTTGAAGTAGGACCAAGAGATTTAGAGCAAAATCAGGCGGTACTGGCAAGACGTGACAATGGCGAAAAAATTGTTGTATCACTTGACAACATTGAACAGGAAGTAGCAAACTTACTTGATACTATCCAGAAAGATATGTTTGAAAATGCTAAAAAAATCAGAGAAAACAATACTTACTACGCTAAAGATTTTGAAGAATTAAAAGACCTTGCAGACAACAAAACTGGCTTTATCAAGGCAATGTGGTGCGGAGATTTAGCCTGTGAAGAAAAGATAAAGGAAGATGCAGGACTGTCTTCAAGATGTATGCCATTTGAACAGGAAACAATTACAGACAAATGTGTATGCTGCGGAAAACCTGCTAAAAAGATGGTTTACTGGGGAAAGGCCTATTAATATGAGTAAAGATTTTATTGTTACTTATACAGGCATAAAGTTTTATATAACAAATCCTAAACCCGAGGATATAAATCCTGTTGACATTGCACATTCACTATCCCTTATGTGCAGAGGAAACGGACATCTTGGGCATTTTTACTCAGTTGCTCAGCACTGTATTAACTGTTACAACGAAGCAAAGGCACGTGGCTACAGTAAAAAAGTGCAACTGGCGTTACTCTTGCATGATGCAAGTGAGGGTTATATTTCGGACATTACAAGACCTGTAAAACAGTTTTTACCTGAGTATTTTAAACTGGAAAAAGCCATTCAGGACTGTATATATAAGCGTTTTGGAATCGACAGTTTAACAGATGAAGAGCGAAGTTTAATAGGCGAAATTGATGACAATTTCTTATGCGTGGAATTTGAGGACAACCACGTTTATAAGGGTGCTTTCAAACTGACTTCGCCTATTATTTCAAAACCGATACTTGAATTTAAAGATATGGGAATTATTGAAAAAATGTATCTTGAATTACTTAGGGCGACAGAAACTATCCGAACCACGCCTTAAACCGCGTAATTTCGGTGTATTTCGGATTGTCATCTTTGCAAGGCGTCAGCCTTGCTGCATCTTCCGCACCAAAATCCCCTCGAAATTCCATCGATTTAAGGTCGAAGAATTTTCAAAGAGGGAATTTTATGACTATGCAAGGCAAAAACGCAGGTAATCCTGACGGATTACCGAGTATTTTAACGTGGCAGAGGTCAAAATTAACCTTTGAAAATCGTGGCTCGGATAGATTCTGTCACCCTTAGGAGGCAACAAAATGATTAAAGCATGTATTTTTGATATGGACGGTACACTAGCGAATACCATTGATACTTTAGCATATTTCAGCAATCTTGCACTTTCAACATACAACCTGCCGTCTATTGAAACTGAAAAATACAAATATTTCGTAGGCAACGGTTATTTAAAGCAAATAGAAAATATGTTTAACGAACTTGGAATTGATGATAAAGAGTTATACGCCAAAGTTGCAAAAACCTATGATGAAATATATAACAAGGATTATATGTTCAAAACCGTTCCTTACGACGGAATAATTGATATGTTAAACGCTCTTAAAAAAGAGGGATACAAAATCGGTATTGCATCTAACAAACCCCATCATATCTTGCTTAATGTTGTTGCCCAGTTATTCCCTGGAATACAGTTTGACGGCGTAATGGGTGGAAATGCAGGATATGCCTTAAAACCTGCACCTGATATGATAGACAAATTGCTTTCCGATTTTGGCGTAAAGCCAGAGGAATGTGCATATTTTGGTGATACAAAAACCGATATGTTAACAGGCAGAGGTGCTAATCTTAACACTGTGGGAGTTCTTTGGGGATTCAGAAAAATAGACGAATTAACCGAGAACGGAGCACAGTATATTATCTCTCATCCGAGTGAGATATTACCCCTTATTAAAGAAATGAACGTTGAAAGTTTTTCTTTAGACCACACCAAAGTAAAAGCGCCTTTTGTAAGAAAGTGCACATCACTTACGGGTAAAAACGGTGATGTTGTAACAAAATTTGATATAAGATTTACTCAGCCAAATGTGAGCGAAATGGAAAGTGACGGTATTCACACGTTAGAGCACTTACTCGCTACATATTTAAGAGATTATACAGAAGATATAATTGACTTGTCACCAATGGGCTGCAGAACAGGTTTTTATATGACTGTATGGGGTACGCCCGAAGTATCTTTTGTAATTGATATTTTACATAAGTCACTAAAAAGAGTATTGGAAACAACTGAAATTCCTGCACAAAACGAAATTCAATGCGGTAATTACAAATTACACAGTTTAGAAAAGGCCAAACTTTATGCAACAGATGTTTTAGAAAGTGGTTTTTCAGATAAATTTTACAGATAGGATAGTTTTTTAATGGAAGTCTATTTTGATAACAGCGCAACTACAAAACCTAATAAAGAAGTAATAGAATGTGTTACCGAAGTACTTACAAACAATTACGGCAACCCCTCATCACTACACAGAATGGGTCTTAACGCAGAAAAAGCCGTAAAGTATGCAAGAACTGTTATTGCAGATAAAATGGGTGTTGACGAAAAGCAGGTATTTTTTACATCAGGCGGTACAGAAAGTAACAACATTGCAATTTTAGGAAGTTTAAATGCACTTCGGAATAAAGGCACAGTTATTACTTCAAAGGTTGAACACAAGTCTGTTACAGAATGTTTTAAAAAGTTAGAACAACAAGGTTACGATGTTAAATATGTTGACGTAACCAAAGAGGGTATTGTAGATATAAATCAACTGGAAAGTTTTATTGATGAAAAAACTTTACTTGTAAGCATAATGCACGTTAACAACGAAACTGGTGCAATTATGCCAATAGAGAAAATCGCACAAATAATTAAAGACAAAAATCCAAATACACTGTTTCACGTTGACGATGTTCAGGGCTTTTTAAAAGTGCCTCTTAGTTACAAGAACATTGATTTGGTATCCGTATCCGCACACAAGGTTAACGGTTTAAAAGGGTGCGGTGCAGTTTACATTAAAAAGGGCGTAAAGATTTCTCCTGTAATTTTAGGGGGAGGTCAGGAAAACGGAATAAGAAACGGAACAGAAAATGTGCCCGGAATAGTTGGTTTTGGCAAAGCGGCAGAAATATATGAAAATTCCTTTAATGTAAGAGTGAAAGAATATATTATTGACTTTGTTACGAAAGAAATAGAGGGCACAGTTATAAACAGTTTTGATAACGCTTCCAAATATATTTTGAATTTATCTGTTCTTGGTTTTAAGTCTGAAACGCTTCTTCACTTACTGGAGCAAAATGGTATATATGTTTCATCTGGCTCTGCGTGTTCATCAAACAAACCACAGTTAAGCCATGTGCTATTATCTATGGGACTTAGTAAGGACACAGTTGAAAGCAGTATAAGGTTGAGTTTTTGTAATGAAAACACAATAGATGAAGCAAAGTATTTTTGCGAATGCTTAAAGTCGGCAGTTTTGGCAAACAAATTTGTCAGGAGGAAATACAAATGAAAAAGGTAATTCTTTTAAAATATGGTGAAATCATACTAAAGGGTCTTAACAGACCTATATTTGAGGACGCACTTATTAAAAATTTAAAGCAAAGCGCTTTTGGAGAAAAAATAAAAATATGGAAAGCACAGGCAACCATTTATGTAGAAGCGTTAGACGATAGCGTTGATATGGACAGCCTTGCAGTAAGATTGTCTAAAGTTTTTGGAATAGTTTCTGCTACAGTTGCACACACCGTTCCAAAGGAATTAGACAAGATTTGTGAACTTGCGGCAACACTTATTAAAAATGAAAAAGGAAATACCTTTAAAGTAGAAACTAAAAGAGCAGATAAGAATTTCCCTATAAAATCTCCAGTTGTATCAATGGAGGTAGGGGGAGCAATTTTAGACGCTAATCCAAACCTGACTGTTGATGTGCACAACCCTGACATACTTGTAATGGTAGAAATAAGAGATTTTGCGGCGTATATTTATATGTCAAAAATTCAGGGTGTGGGCGGTATGCCCGTTGGTACTAACGGCAAAGCTACATTGCTTTTGTCGGGCGGTATTGACAGTCCCGTAGCAGGATATATGGTTGCAAAGCGCGGCGTAACTATTGATGCGGTACATTTTTACAGTTACCCATATACAAGTGAACGTGCAAAAGAAAAAGTTCTTGAGTTGGCACAGATTCTTGCAGACTACTGCGGAAGAATCAATGTTCACATTGTTCCTTTTACAGAAATTCAACTTGCAATAAATGAAAAGTGCCCACAAGAGCAAATGACGGTTATTATGCGAAGAATTATGATGTATATAGCCAATGCCGTTGCAAAGAAAAACGGCTCTTTGGGACTTATTACAGGTGAAAGCATCGGTCAGGTGGCATCACAGACTATTCAGGCGTTGGGCGTAACAGACGATGCTTCAGAACTTCCCGTTTTCCGTCCCGTAATCGGTATGGACAAAGACGAGATTATTACAATAGCACGAAAGATAGGCACATTTGAAACCTCTATTTTGCCTTACGAGGACTGTTGTACGGTATTTACACCAAAGCACCCCAATACAAAACCTGTTCTTGAAAAAATCAAAAAAAGCGAGGCTTTGCTTGATTTACAGCCCATGATGGAAAGGTCTTTAGAGGGAGTTGAAACAGTTGTTGTTAAAAGACGCTGATAAAGTAGTTAAGTTATTAAAAAAGCATAAACTTACAATTTCCACTGCCGAAAGTTGCACAGGAGGACTTTTGTCAGGTGCAATTACAGCAGTAAGCGGTAGTTCCGATGTTTTTAACGCAGGTATTGTCACTTATTCCAACGATGCTAAAATGAAGTATCTTGGAGTAAAGGAAGAAACGCTACAAAAATACGGTGCTGTAAGCGAACAGACAGCGTATGAAATGTCAATGGGAGTTAAGGAGAAAAATGGTGCAGACATCGGTGTTGGCATTACGGGAATTGCAGGGCCAACAGGAGGTACAGAGGAAAAGCCTGTAGGACTTGTATATATCGGTGTTAATGGCGTTGTTACGAAAAACATTTTTGCAGGTGAAAGAGAAGATGTACGGCAACAGGCAGTTGTAAAAGCACTAAATATGGTGTTGGATTTTGTTGAAAATAATCATTGACGGTAAATGTTTTTTATAATATTATAGTATTTGGAGGGATATAAATTATGAATGAAGAAAGAAAAAAAGCACTGGAACTTGCTATGGGACAAATAGAAAAGAAATACGGCAAAGGTGCGGTTATGCGCCTTGGCGAACATACTGCTATGAATGTTGAAGCAGTGTCCACAGGTTCTATTTCATTAGATATTGCATTAGGTATAGGCGGTATTCCAAAGGGACGAATTGTAGAAATCTTTGGGCCTGAATCTTCAGGTAAAACCACCGTTGCACTCCATATTACTTCTGAAATTCAAAAAAATGGCGGTACTGTTGCATTTATTGACGCAGAGCACGCTTTAGACCCCAAATATGCACGTGCATTAGGCGTAAATACTGACGAATTAATCGTTTCTCAGCCGGACAACGGTGAACAGGCGTTAGAAATTGCTGAATGCCTTGTAAGAAGCGGTGCTGTTGACTTGGTAGTTGTTGACTCTGTTGCGGCTTTAGTTCCCAAGCAGGAAATAGAGGACAATATGGGTGATGCTCACGTTGGTCTTCAGGCAAGACTTATGTCTCAGGCTTTAAGAAAATTAAGTGGACTTATTAATAAATCAAATACTATAGTTGTATTTATTAACCAGTTAAGAGCAACAATTGCTACAGGCGGTTACGGCGGTCCTACAGAAACTACAACAGGCGGACGCGCTCTTAAGTTTTACGCATCGGTACGTATTGATGTAAGAAGAATTGCTACATTAAAGGACAGTTCAGGTCCTATCGGTAACAGAACAAGAGCAAAAATTGTTAAAAACAAAGTTGCTCCCCCATTTAAAATTGCAGAGTTTGACATTATGTACGGTCAGGGTATCTCTAAAGAGGGTGACCTTATTGACCTTGGTATTATGTTCAAATTATGTAAAAAAAGCGGTTCTTGGTTTAACTACGGTGATATAAAACTTGGTCAGGGCAGAGAAAGTGCAAGACAGTACTTTAAAGACAACCCACAGGATGCGGAACGCTTAAAGCAGGAAATTATGGCTAAAATTGCGGCAGAGGGAACTCCTGATGCAGTTGAAGGCTCATTTGACGACGGTGAATTAGATGCCGAGTAATGATATACTATACGAGGCAAAAGTAGCTGCGGTAAAACTTATGGGTAAGGTGTCCTACACATACAGCGGACTTATAAAAAAACTTGTAAGTAAAGGATACAGCGAAGAAATTTCCGAGGAAGTGGCTAATCATTACCAGATGCTTGGGTATTTAGATGATGCCGATTATGCGGAAAAGTTTATTAAAGATGCAGTTACATTTAAACATCATGGTCCAAAAAGAATTCGTCACGAACTTATTTTAAAAGGCGTTGACGAATTTGTGATTGAAGATGTTTTATTAAAACTTAATATTGATTTTGACGAGGTTATAAAAGAACTTGCCGAAAATCATATTGATTATTCAAAGATAAATGATTTTAAATACAGACAGAAAATTGTTGGATTTTTAAGCCGAAAAGGTTTTGATTTTGAGCAGATAAATAACGTATTGGAATATGAGGATGAATTATGAAAATAGCAGTTGCATCACTTGGTTGTGCAAAAAATTTAGTTGATACAGAAAACATTCTTGGAATGTTAAAAGACGCAGGCTTTGAAATAATAGCAGACGAGTCAGAAGCGGAAGTTGTTATAGTTAACACCTGTTGTTTTATTAACGATGCAAAAACAGAGTCAATTGAAACAATACTGGATATTGCACAGTGGAAAACTGACGGAAATTTGAAAAAGTTAATTGTAATTGGCTGTATGGCACAACGTTACAAAGAGCAGATTTTAACAGAAATGCCTGAAGTTGATGCGGTAGTGGGCGTTGGTGAATATGATCGGCTTGTTGACGTAATTAACTGTGAAGACAATGTTGTTTTATGTGACAGAAGTTACAGTCATTTAAAAACAAAAAGAATGTTACAGACACCGCCATATACTGCATACTTAAAAATTGCAGACGGTTGCGACAATCACTGTACCTACTGTGTTATTCCGTCAATAAGAGGCGGTTTTAAAAGCAGACCCATGGAAGAACTGGTAGAAGAAGCAAATGGACTTGCAAATAAAGGCGTTAAAGAGTTAATTGTTATTGCTCAGGACACAACCTGCTACGGCGTTGATTTATACGGCGAAGGCAAATTACCTGAACTTTTAGAGGAACTGTGTAAAATAGACGGATTATCCTGGATACGTATTCATTACTGCTATCCCGAAAGAATTACCGACAAGTTAATAGACGTTATGGCAAATAACGAAAAAATATGCAAATACATTGACATTCCCATTCAGCACTGCAACAATGAAGTTTTAAAGAGAATGGGACGAAAAGATACAAAAGAGGGAATTGTTTCAGTTATAGAAAAGTTAAGAGAAAAAATTCCCGGAATTACAATAAGAACTACTTTGATTACCGGTTTCCCTGGTGAAACAGACCAGCAATACGCCGAAATGCTTGATTTCATTAAACAGTACAAATTTGAGCGTCTTGGTGTGTTCACCTATTCATGCGAAGAGGATACACCTGCGGCTAATATGGACGGACAAATAGACGAGGAAGTAAAACAACAACGTCAGGAAATGCTTATGTTTGCACAAGACGATGTAATTGACGAAATTTCCTCTGCAAAACTTGGGACAACTGTTAAAGTGTTAGTTGAGGGTTATGACACTATTATAAGGCAACACTACGGACGTACTGAAGCAGATTCAACAGATATTGACGGCAAAGTTTTCTTTACATCAAAGGAAAGAATACCTGAGGGTACTTTTGTAGAGGTAGTAATTGAAAACTATATTGACTACGATTTATTTGGCTACAGAAAGGTTGATTGATTATGAATTTACCAAACAAACTTACTATTTTAAGAATAATAATGATACCTGTTTTCATCGCTTTATTTTTATACTGCGACTCAACTTTAGGTAAAATTCTTTGTACTGTTGTTTTTGCTCTTGCATCATTTACGGATTTTGTTGACGGGCATATTGCAAGAAAATACAATTTAGTATCAAATTTCGGTAAATTCGCCGACCCTCTTGCAGACAAAATGCTGGTTACTGCAGCGTTAATCTGTTTGTGTTTTTCAGGTGCTTTAAATCCCTGGTATGTAATAATAATTACATTCAGAGAATTTATGGTTACAGGTATCCGTATTCTTGCAATTTCTGACGGAAAAGTTATTGCCGCAGGAACGTCTGGCAAAATTAAAACGGTAATTCAGTTATTTGCAATTATAGCAATGTTAATTGACAGAATTTATCTTCTGCCTTTTGGCCTGTCATTTATTCTTATGACTTTAGCGGTAATTATGACTGTTTATTCAGGTGCAGAATATTTAATTAAAAACATTAATTTGTTTAAAAATGTAGATTAGGAGGTACCTTATGAAGATAATAGTTGATGCTATGGGCGGTGACAACGCGCCGGGCGAAGTAGTAAAAGGTGCTCTTATGGCTGTAGAAAAACTTGGTGTTGAAGTTATTCTTGTTGGTGACAAAAATAAAATTGAAATGCCACAAAATGACAAGATTAGTTTAGTACATACCGAAGAAGTAATTGACTGCGATGACGACCCTGTTAATTCAATAAGAACCAAAAAGGATTCTTCGATAGTTGTAGGACTTAAAATGCTTTCTGAAAAACAGGGAGATGCTTTTGTTTCTGCAGGAAGTACAGGTGCGGTTATAAGCGGTGCAACACTTATAGTAAAAAGAATTAAAGGAATAAGACGTGCGGCTCTTGGTGCTATTATTCCTACAAAAAAAGGCTATACACTTTTAATGGACGGCGGTGCAAATGCTGATTGTACAGAAGAATTTTTACAGCAGTTTGCCATAATGGGAAATGCCTACGCCAAAGCCTTAATGGGTGTTGACAATCCCAAAATCGGTCTTTTAAATAACGGCGTTGAAGAAACAAAAGGTAATGAAATGTCAAAGAAAGCATACGTATTATTAAAAGAAACGGATATTAATTTTATTGGCAACATTGAGGCACGTGAAGTTTTAAACGGTGTTACCGATGTTTTGGTAACTGACGGTTTTTCAGGCAACGTGTTTATTAAAACTACCGAAGGTACTGCAAAATTTTTTGCAGGGCTTATTAAAGAAATGCTTACAAAGAACATTTTGACAAAAATCTGTGCTTTGATACTGTCAAAAGGTATAAAGCATATAAAAGACGTTCTTAATTCAGACAAGTTCGGCGGTGCTCCTGTACTTGGAGTAAATGGCGTAGTTATAAAGGCTCACGGTAGTTCAAAAGCAGAAGCATTTTACAATGCTATAAGACAGGCATCTGAATTTGCAAAAAAGGATGTTGTGGGTGCAATTGAGCGTAATATATAAAAAAGTCTTGACTAATTGCTTATGTCGATATAATATAAATATATTAATATAATAACGGAGGTAAATTTATGGAATTTGAAACAATAAAAAATGCTCTTGTTGAGCAGTTTGGAGTTAAAGAATCTGATATTACAATGGACACATCTTTAATTGAAGATTTAGGTGCAGATTCTCTTGATTTAGTTGAATTAATTATGGCAATGGAACAGGAATTCGATATTGAAATTCCCGATGAAGATGTTGAAGGTATTTCAACAGTTGGTGATGCTGTAAACTACGTTAAGGAGAAATTGCAATAATATAATATGATTGGTTTAAGTATTAATTACCAATTTAATAATGAAAACTTACTTATAACTGCACTTACTCACAGTTCCTACGCAAATGAGCACAAAGTGGATAGTTACGAACGTCTTGAGTTTTTGGGAGACAGTATTTTGTCCTATATTGTAAGCGACTACATATATAATAATTTTACTGAACTTCCCGAAGGAGGGCTTTCAAAACTTCGTTCTGCTATTGTTTGCGAAAGGTCTTTAGAGCAAGTTGCAAATAAACTTGAATTTGGAAAATATTTAAGACTTAGTAAGGGAGAAGATATGACGGGCGGAAGAACACGCCCGTCTATTTTGGCTGATGTATTTGAATCTGTTCTTGCGGCTATTTATTTAGACGGCGGAATGGACCCTGCAAGAAAATTTGTTTTCGATTTTCTTGGGGAAAATATTGAAAATGCAAGAAAAGGTAAAGTTATATTTGAAGACTACAAAACCAAACTTCAGGAATTAGTTCAGCAAAAGGACAGTCATGCAACTTATGTGGGGGTAAGTGAATCAGGACCTGAACACAACAAGGTTTTTGTTGCGGCAGTTCATATTGACGGCAAGTTCCTGGCTGACGGTAAAGGAAGAAGCAAAAAAGATGCAGAGCAAAACGCTGCAAAAAATGCTCTTATGTTGCTACTAAGAAACAATGGGGAAGTATAAAATAATCCCGATTTTTGTTCCTCACAAAGGGTGCCCCCATCAGTGCTCTTTTTGCAATCAAAAGCATATTACGGGACAAGTCGAAGATGTAACCCCAGAATTGGCTGAGGAAACAGTATTAAAATATTTATCTACTATTGACAGTACCAAAAACTTTGTAGAAATCGCTTTTTACGGCGGAAGTTTTACTGCAATTGATTTTGACTTGCAGTGCAGTCTTTTAGAAGTTGCTAAAAAGTACAAAGACAAAGGGCTTGTGCACGGAATAAGGCTTTCCACAAGACCTGATGCAATAACAGACACAATCCTTGAAAATCTGCTTAATTACGGTGTTACAGACATCGAACTGGGCGTTCAGTCTATGTGCGAGGACGTGCTTATTAAGAATAACAGAGGACATAGCGCAAACCAAGTTGCAGATGCTGTTTCATTAATAAGAAAATATCCTTTTAATTTAGGACTTCAGATGATGGTGGGGTTAATTGGTGACAGTAAGGAAAAATCAATTTACACAGCCCACGAAATTGCAAAATTAAAGCCTGATTTTGTTAGAATTTATCCCACGTTGGTTTTTAACAATACCCCTATGGCGGAGTTGTATAAATCAGGAGAATTTGTGCCCTTAACTGTTGAACAGGCGGTAGATATTTGCAGAGATGTTAAGGACATTTTTGATAAAAATAATATTAAAATTATAAGAATAGGACTTTTGGTAACGGAAGACGAAGCAAAGGAAAATCTCCTTGGCGGTCCGTATCATCCGAGTTTTAGAAATTTATTGTAGCGGAGGTGAACAGAATATGCGTTTAAAATCTATTGAAATGACAGGATTTAAGTCATTTGCCGACAGAACTTTTGTTGAGTTTGGTGACGGGATTACTGCCATTGTAGGACCTAACGGAAGCGGTAAAAGTAATATTTCCGATGCGGTAAAATGGGTAATGGGTGAACAAAGCGCAAAGTCACTTCGCGGCGGAAATATGCAGGATGTTATTTTCTCCGGTACTGAAAAACGTAAACCTCTTGGTTTTGCAGAGGTAACTTTGATTGTTGATAATTCCGACAGAGCCCTTAAAATAGATTATGACGAAGTATCAGTTACAAGACGTGTTTTCCGTTCAGGCGAGGGCGAATATTTTATTAACAAAACAGCTGTACGCCTTAAAGATATCCACGAACTTTTTATGGATACAGGTGTAGGCAGAGACGGTTATTCTATTATAAGTCAGGGTAAAATCGCAGAAATTTTAAGTAGTAAGCCCGAAGACAGACGCCAGATGTTTGAAGAAGCATCAGGTATTACAAAATACCGTTACAGAAAAGAAGAAGCGGAAAGAAAACTGTTCCGCACAAATGACAATATTACCCGTGTAAATGACATTATTACAGAACTTGAAAACCAGATTGGTCCTTTAAAAAGCCAGAGCGAAAAAGCGAAAAAGTATCTTTTGATAAGAGACCAGTTGAGAGTTTTAGATGTTAACGTGTCTTTATACAACATTGAGAGACATAAAGGTATTTTAAAAGACATTACCGAAAATTACGACACTATTGTAAATCAGGCAACTGACATCGAAAACAAAATTAAAGATATTGAAAACAAAATTTCATCAGCGTTTGAGGGTATTAACACAAAAGATGATGAACTTAATATAAAAAGGTCTGACCTTGAAACTTTAAACAATGTAAAGGCAGAATATCAAAGTGATATTGCAATTCTTAAAAACAGAATAGAGAACAATCAGGACAGTATAAAAAGAATAGAAACTGAAATTTTAGAACTTAAAAACAATGCTAAAAACATTGACAACAAGGGTAGTGACGATACAGAAAAGTATTATACAAAATACGAACAGTTAAAAGAAGAAATAGAAAAAATAGAGAGTGAACTTGAACAAACTGAACAAAGACTTGCCGAAGAAAACAAAAATCTTGAAAATGTAAATTCATTACTAATTGAAAAAATGAATGATATTTCCGAGTTGCGCTATAAAATTACAGGCAACAACACTTTGAAAACAACACTTGCTGAGAGACAGATTTTAGTTGACAAAGATTACGGCAAAGCAAACGAAGAATACAAGCAGTTAAAAGAAAACTACGACAAGGCAAAAGAAAATGCCGTATATTTAAAATTAAAGTCAGAGAAAAACCAAAAAGAACTTAACAATGGCAAAGAAAAGGAAAGCTCATTAATTGAGAAAAAACTGCAGATTTCAAAGTCTTTAAACGACAAGCAAAATATGTTGTTGCAACAAAAATCAAGGTTAAAACTTTTGACTGATTTGGAAGAATCTTTTGACAACTACAGTTTTTCAGTTAAAAAGATAATGAGCGCCTATAAAGAAAACAGTATTAAAAATACTGTTATTTATGGTACAGTTGCACAGCTTATTGACGTATCCAAACAGTACAGTGTTGCTATTGAGGTTGCTCTTGGCGGCTCCGCACAAAACATTGTTACAAAGACTCAGCAAGACGCAAAAAATGCGATTGCTTATTTAAAAGCAAATAAACTTGGACGTGCTACTTTTTTACCTGTTGACGTTTGTGACGGCAAAACAATAGACCAAAAGCCTCTTGAAAAAGAAAAGGGCTTTCTTGGTGTTGCTGAGAATTTAGTTAAGTATGATAAAATGTACGGCGGAATAATGAGACAACTTTTAGGAAGAATTGTTGTTGTTGACAACATTGACAACGCCGTAGAACTTGCAAACAAATATAAAAACACATACAGAATTGTAACTTTAGAGGGCGATTTAATTGCTCCCGGCGGCTCAATGACAGGCGGCAGCAGACAAAGTGGAGGAGGTATTTTCTCCCGTGCTACAGAACGTGCTGATTTGGAAAAAATAATTCCTCAAAATGAAAAACAGTTACAGTCTTTGCAAGACCAGTTACAACAACTGGAAAAAGATATTGTTGAAATTGCAAGTAGCAATGAAAGTATCTTAAAGGAACAAAAAGATTTAGACCAGCAGTTGATTTCTGCAGAATCTGACTTAAAGCATTTAGAGGAAATGCTTAAAAAGGGTGAAAATGCAAAAGCATCTATTGAAGTTGAGTTAAAACAGTTACAGATGCAACTTGACGATGTTAAAAACATTGACGAAACAGGTGCTGACACTATTGCAAAATACAATGAAGAAGTAGAAGTATTAAAAGTTAAATCTTCGGCAATAAAAGATAATATAGCAAGTGTTACAACTTCTAAAGAGGCACTTTCAGAAAAGTTGATTTCTGTTAAACTTGATTACAGCGAAGTTAAAAAAGACATTGAAAGAA
>JAGCLT010000057.1 GCA_017646825.1 Clostridia bacterium
GTAGCCTTTCTTTTTGGGGTCTTTTTCCTCATCAAAAGCAGTATTGACATCGTCTGTTGTAATGATTTCCATATCAATAAGACGTCTTGCAAATTCAAGATAAATCTGCGCCGTTGTTTCTGCATCGTTAACCGCTCTGTGATGTCCCTCCAAAGAAATATTAAGTGCCTTTGCCACAAAATCAAGTTTGTGTTTGGGCAAGTCGGGTAAAAATCCACGTGCCAACTCTACTGTATCAATATATGTGGGCGAAAAGCCCTCTATGCCAAGCCTTTTTGCAGTTTCTTTAACAAAGCCGATATCAAAGGAAGCATTGTGAGCAACCAAAACACTGTCTTTGCAAAATTCCAGAAACTGTGGCATAACAGTTTCGATAAATGGTGCATCTTTTACCATATCGTCTGTAATGTTTGTTAGTTCCACAATTTTTGACGGTATGGGCTTCTTAGGGTTAATAAAAGTTGAAAATCTGTCAACTATCTCCCCGTCCTGAATTTTTACTGCACCGATTTCTATTATTTCTTCTGTTTCCTTGTTAAGACCTGTAGTTTCTGTGTCAAACACTACCACGCTTTTTGTAAGAGATTGTCCGTCTGCACAAAAAACAATTGGCTTACCAATATTTACAAGATAAACTTCGCAACCGTATAAAACTTTAATATCCGTCTTTTGTGTAGCATTCATCATAAAGGGGAATGCCTGAACAACGCCGTGGTCTGTAACCGCTATTGCTTTATGTCCGAATCTTTTGCAGTTTTTAATAAGTTGGTCTATATTTACAGTTGAATCCATACTGCTCATCTGTGTATGCAAATGAAGTTCAACTCTCTTTTCTTCTGCATTGTCTGTTCTTTCTGTTTTAACCGCCTCATTTATATCGTAAACAGAAAGCACTATTTCTCTTGAATATTTATCGTAGCCAACATTACCCCTGATTCTTATATACACGCCTTTTTTAAGTCTTTCGCTTACGCTTTCAAAAACATTTTGCTGGTCTATAAATATTTTACAACTGATAGAATTGGTGTAGTCAGTTACAGGAAAAATTACAATGTACTTTTTGTCCCTTGTAATACGTACATCTATTTCTTTTGTAAATATTTCACCCTCAATTACCACGTTACCTGACAGTTCGTTAATGTCGGCAATAGGCATAATATCGGTGTCCTTTATTTTTCTGCCGTAAATTATTGTGCTGTTTTCCTTGATTTTTTGTTTAGCAATTTCTGCTTTTGTCTGCTCTACTTCACGCTGAAAATTTTCAAGTTCTTCTCTGGCGCTTTCCTCTGAAATTCCTGAAGACGTAACTGTTACGTCAACGCCGAAAAGGTCTTTTATTTTATTTGTAAGTGCCCCCTTAAAGTCTTTTTCTATAAGTGAGCAGTTAAAATTTATATTAATGTTGTCCCCGTCAAAACTGAACTGTCCGTTTTGCAAAAACATTGCAACATCGGCATCTTTTATGTATTTTATTATTTCGGGCATCAACTCTTTACTGTAGCACTCATTACTAAAAACAGGAGCAATTTCTGCCGCATTAAGATTATAACTCTTTTTTATTTTATGGCAAATTTCTGTTAATGCGCCGCTTGGGACAAACTGATTAAATTTAGCATTAACGTAAATTTCACGCAAATCTTTATATAATTTTGTATTGGTTATCTCACCGTCAAATTTCACATTTTCCCAAATTTCGGGAAAAAGTTCTGATAAGTGTAGCAATTATATCTCTCCTATTTCTCTTAGTAATTCGTCAACAATATTTTCTTCCGCTATTTTTCGTACAGTTTCGCCTTTTTTAAACAAAACTGCACAACCGTCGCCACCTGCAATACCAATGTCCGCGTCCTTTGCCTCCCCGGGACCGTTTACCACGCAGCCCATTACTGCAACGGTTATGTTTTTATCCACATTAAAAAGTGCGTCCTGAACCTTGTTTGCAATTTCTACAAGATTAATTTTACATCTTCCGCAAGAGGGACACGAAACAAAATTAACCCCCTCTTTTCTTATACCCAAAGCCTTAAGCAACGTTATTCCCGCTTTTGGCTCTTCTACAGGGTCTGCAGTTAAAGACACTCTTATTGTATCTCCTATTCCGTCAAGCAACAAAGCGCCTATACCTGCAGAAGACTTAATTAAACCGCCATACAATGTTCCCGCTTCTGTTACGCCAACGTGCAAGGGGTAATTTGTAGTTTCGCTTATCATTCTGTAAGCCTGTACGGTTTTCTCTACATCTGACGCCTTTAATGACAAAGCAATATCATCAAAATCGTATTTATTAAGAAGTCTGACGTGCTCCATAGCACTTTCAACCATTGCTTTTGCAGTACGTCCGTATTTCTTTTCCGTTTCTTTCTCAATAGAGCCAAGGTTTACGCCTATTCTTATTGGGATTTTATATTTTCTGCACTTGTCAGCCACTTCTTTTACTCTGTTTTCGTCGCCAATATTTCCCGGGTTAATCCGTATTTTTGCCGCACCGTTTTCGGCACACATAAGGGCTAACCTGTAATCAAAATGTATATCTGCAACAACGGGTATAGGTGAGGAAGAGCATATTTTGGAAAAGGCTTCCGCCGCTTTTTCGTCAGGAACTGCAAGGCGTACAATGTTGCACCCTGCATTGTAAAGCCCCTTTATCTGCTCTATTACTTGGGCGGCATTTCTTGTGTCAACATTACACATACTCTGAACAGTAATTCTATTACCGCCGCCGATTTTAACTCCGCCCACATCTATAACCTTTGTTATTTTCCTATCCATAACTAACTCCTAAATATTCTTATTAAATCATTACCCGTAGCATAAATCATAAGCCCGAATAAAAGGACAAGCCCTATAAAATGAACTATACCCTCTTTTTCAGGGGGAATGTCCTTTCTTATAATTGCACTTACCAGTACAAAGAAAATTCTTCCGCCGTCAAGGGCAGGTATGGGTAAAAGATTAAAAACACCAAGATTAATTGTAATAAACGCCACAAGAACTAAAAGGGGAATATACGACCCCTCCTCCTTCGCAGAATCTGCGGCATTACCTATTTCATTTACTATTCCTGCGGGACCTGACAAATTATTAAGCCCTACTTTGCCAGTAATCAAATCACTTAAAGATGTTATTACCATTTTTGAAAAATCCACGGTGCTTCTGTAAGCATAAAAAAATCTATTACCAAAATTAAGTTTTTTAACTCCCGACTTAAAGCCCAATAAAAATTTCCCGTTTTCCTCAGTAGGAGTTATCATTACAACTTTGGTTTCCCCGTTTCTTTTTAAAGTCAGTTCTACGGGGTTAGTGCCGTTTCTTGCTATTTCCGTATTAAGATTTGTGCTGGTGTAAATTCTTTTACCGTTTACTTTTGTTATTTCGTCACCTGACATAAGCACACTATGTGCAGGGTAATTTTCAAGTACCGTATCAACAACGGGAACAACTACCGCTTTAGTCTGGAACATAATTATAACGAACAGTAAAAAGCCTGTAATTATGTTCATAATTGCACCTGATGCAAGAATCAGCAGTTTTTTAGGTCTGCTTTTGCTACTGAATGAGCCCTCGCTTTCCGACTGCTCATCTTCGCCCTCCATTTTGCAGTATCCGCCAAAGGGAATTGCCCTTAATGAAAAAAGCGTTTCTTTTCCCTGCTTTTTAAAAAACGCAGGTCCCATTCCTATTGAAAATTCGTGAACAGTTACTCCGCATATTTTTGCAGAAATAAAATGACCAAACTCGTGTGCTGTAATTATAAGGCAAAACACCAGAATGGCAATAAGTATGTTAAGCATTTCACCAGTCCTTTAAAATTTTGTTTCTTATTTCTCTGTCTGTTTCTATTATATCATCAATAGTTGGATTTAATGTATTTTTATGTTCCAAAAGGGCTTTTTCTACAATTTCTGCAATTTGCAAAAACTTGATTTTACCTTGTAAAAACAACGATACTGCCACTTCGTCAGCACCGTTTAAAACCGTTGGCATTGTACCGCCCTTTTTACCTGCATCTATTGCAAGTGAAAGACAGTTAAAAGTATCGGTATCAGGCTTTTCAAAAGTAAGACTTCCGATTTGTGATAAATCAAGAGCCAGTACATTTGACGGCACCCTTTTTGGATAACAAAGTGCATAATGAATTGCAAGACGCATATCAGGTACAGACAGTTGAGCAATTACGCTGTTATCACAAAATTCCACCATAGAATGGACTATGCTTTGTCTGTGTACCAAAACTTCAATATCGTCATAATCAACTCCGTAAAGCCACTTTGCCTCAATCACCTCAAAGCCCTTATTCATAAGAGTAGCACTGTCAACAGTTATCTTTTGCCCCATATCACAGTTGGGATGGTTAATGGCCTCTTTAACTGTTACGTCTTTTAGAATATCTCTTGTTTTTCCGTACTGTGAA
>JAGCLT010000058.1 GCA_017646825.1 Clostridia bacterium
AAGCACTGCGGTTTTAGGAGCAAGTTTCATAAGAGATTTTATTGCCTCTCCCGTTTTTCCTTTGGCACGTTGTTCAAGCATATTGCCCAAAAGCACCAAAGTAATAATAACGGCGCTACTTTCAAAATAAAAATGATGAGCGCCAAGGAGCAGTTCAATTACGCTGTATAAAAACGCAACAGAGGTACTAACAGCAATTAACGTATCCATATTTGGACGGAGCTTTATAAGATTTGTAAAACCGTTTTTGTAAAAATCAAAACCGATTACAATTACGGGGATACATAGTAACAACTGAATAAGCCCGTACAGTCTGTGATTTTCCGATACAAGGCCGCTGCCGGGTCCTAACATTGGAAGCATAGAAAACAAAAGCAGCGGAAAAGAAAATAATGCAGAAAATATAAACTTCTTTTTTAACGTGTTAAATCTGTTTTTTTTTACGTCTTGCTCCTCTTTTTCAACAAAGAAACCAAGACTGTTTACAATTTTCTCAACATCGTTTAAACTTACGGTATTTTCGTCATAACTAAATGTTGCTTTCCCGGTTGCAATAGAAACTACTGCGTCAGTTATACCCTCAGTACCGTTTAGTTTCATTTCCAAAAGAGCACTGCACGATGCACAATGCATACCGCCGATTTTTAGTGTTTCCTTTTTCATGCTTCCACCCCCTTATTTGTCTGCTAACATTTCTAATATTTTTGTACTTCTTTCTATAAATTTAGCCAACTGGTCAACCTCTAAAGGTGCGTGGCAAATTCTTGCAATATCGTAAATTTGTTTGCAAATATCCTTTTTGATTTCCTCGTCTTTAATGGTTTTTACTTTTTCAGTTAAGGGACTGTCGGTATTTACAATAAGGGTATAAGTTTTTGGTGCAGTATATCCTCCGCCAAACATTCTTGTAATATCAGCCATACGTCTTGTCTGCTCGTCTTCTGACAAAATCGCAGGAACGTTGGTTTTTAGTGATGCAGTAGTAACTTTAAGACTTTCATCACCTAAAATGTCAGTAAACAATTTTGAAATTTCTTCATCACCCTCATTATTTTCGGGTGTTGAGTCAATTCTTGTAAACTTGTACCCCTCTTTCATCTCAAGAAAACTGATGAAATGAGTATCTATAATGTGGGGCAGAATAATGGCATTTTTGTCTGCCTCTTTTAAAATTTTAATGTACTGAACCTGCATTTTGGGGTCAGATACATAGGTAATTTCCTTATTGTTTTCTTCCGCATATTTTGTGATTTCAACAAAATTACCGTCTAAATCTTTCGCCTGAAGACATGGCTTTAATTTGTCATAAAACTTTTCGTCACGTAAACAGCCGTACTCAATAAATGGCGCTATATCGTCGTAATAAGTGTCATACTGTTCCTTTTCCGTATTGTGAAGTGACACAAGTTTGTCCGCAACTTTCTTGGTAATATGAACTGAAATTTTATTTACCTGACCATCATTTTGCAAGAAACTTCTTGAAACGTTAAGAGGTAAATCAGGGCAGTCGATTACTCCCTTTAAAAGCATAAGATATTCTGGAATTACCTCTTTAATATTGTCCGCAACAAAAACCTGATTGTTAAATAGTTTTATCTGCCCTTCTGCAGACTCAAATTCGTGTGTAAGTTTCGGGAAATATAAAATTCCCTTTAATGAAAACGGATATTCTACGTTTAAATGTATCCAGAAAAGGGGGTCGTTAATATCAGAGAAAATTCTGTGATAAAGTTCCTTGTACTGTTCTTCACTGCAGTCAGCAGGATTTCTTGTCCAAAGTGGGCAAGTGTCATTTACAGGGTTTTCTTCATCATCCTGATAAATGGGATAAGGTAAAAATCCGCAGTATTTTAAAAGAATGCTTTTTAACTTAAACGGCTCTAAAAATTCCGTTTCATTTTCCGCAATATGTAGGGTGATAGTTGTACCTCTCTCTGTTCTTTCACCGTCACCCATTTCGTATTCCGTACCGCCGTCGCAAACCCATTTTACGGCGTTACCGCCTTTATATGAAAGTGTATCAATTTCCACAACATCTGCAACCATAAATGCAGAGTAAAAGCCAAGGCCGAAGTGACCTATAATCTGGCTTTCCTCCTGGTTACTTTTGTATTTTTCAAGAAATTCTTCTGCACCTGAAAAGGCAACCTGAGTAATATACTTTTCCACTTCTTCTGCAGTCATACCTATTCCGTTGTCGGAAATGGTAACAGTTTTTGCTTCCTTGTCGCAAACAACTGACAATTTAGGCTGGTCGTTCATTTCCGCCTCACCTAAAGATGACAGTTTTTTCATTTTGGTGATGGCGTCACAACCATTTACCACAAGTTCTCTTAAAAATATATCTTTATCTGAATAAAGCCACTTTTTAATTACAGGAAAAATATTTTGTGTATGGACTTTTATATTACCTTTTTTCATTTGTATCAGTTCCTTTCGCAGTTGTAAAATGCCTTGTATGCTTTATATGTCATATATACGTCAAGTTTTGAAGTAATTTCAAAAGGTGAATGCATTGATAAAACGGGCACACCGCAGTCAATAGTTTCAACGTTTAAGTTGGCAACATACTGTGCTACAGTTCCGCCGCCGCCTGCATCAACTTTTCCAAGTTCGCCGATTTGCCAGTTAACATCGTTTTGATTAAACAGATTTCTTACAAAACCCACAAGTTCGGCACTTGCATCATTTGAGCCGCCTTTACCTCTTGAGCCGGTATATTTTGTAATCAAAACGCCGTAATTTAAAAGGGGTGAGTTGTTGATTTCATAAACCTCTTTGTAATTGGGGTCAACTGCCGCACCTACGTCTGCAGACAAGCATATTGAATTTGCAAGGGCTTTTCTTATTAATAAATCGTTGTACTCACAAGTCATACTAATCATAATTGCAAGTGTATCCTGGAAGAATGCTGAACGCATACCGGTATTTCCCATACTTCCTATTTCTTCTTTATCTACCAAAAGACATACTGCAGTTTTCTGGGGTTTTTCTGTTTCCATAATACCTTTTAATGCGGTGTACGAGCAAACTCTGTCGTCCTGAGCGTATGCACCGATTAAACTTCTGTCAAAGCCTACGTCACGTGCTTTTCCTGCAGGTACTACTTCTATTTCGCCGCTTATAAAATCTTCTTCAACAATTCCGTACTTGTCAAAGATAATGTCCAAAACCGCACCTTTTACTTTGTCCTTTTCCTTGTCTCCGCAGATACTTCCGATTAATACGTTTAAATTTTCACCGTCAATCAGTTCTCTGCCTGTTTTCTTCATCTGATTGTCTGCAAGATGTGGAAGCAAATCTGTTACGCAAAATACGGGGTCGTTCTCATCTGCACCTATTGAAACAGTAACTTTTTCGCCTTTGCCGTTAATTAAAACTCCGTGAATTTCAAGAGGCACCGCTGTCCACTGATACTTTTTAATTCCGCCGTAATAGTGGGTTTTAAATAGTGCAAGTTCTGTGTCTTCATACAAAGGATTTTGTTTTAAGTCAAGGCGTGGTGCGTCCATGTGAGCTGCAACAAGATTAATTCCGTTTGCAATAGGCTCTGTTCCTATAACTGCAAGCATTACGCCTTTGCCCTTGTTTTCAACGTACACTTTGTCACCTGCTTTTAAAGTTTCAAACTGGTCTAAACTTTTAAAGCCGTTTTCTCTGGCGATTTTTATTGTATTTTCGCAGCAAAGTCTTTCTGTTTTACCATTGTTAAGGTAATCTTTGTAACCCTCGCAAAAGTCCATTATCTCTTTTTTTGTTTCGGCTTTTATGTTCTCCCAGCCGTTTTTTCTCACATACATTTTACTCATTTGTCTTACCTCCGTATATTAAATTATACATTTTATAATTGAATTTAATTTTATTTATGTACGCCGTAGTTTCGCCGAAAGGTGTTCTGTCAATAGTCTTGCCGTCTTTGGAATAAGTAGTGTCTTTTAACCATTTGTCCACATTTCCCATTCCTGCATTGTACGCTGCCGCCGCACAGGAAATATCACCATCGTATCTGTTTAACAGATAACCAAGATAAAATGTGCCTATTCTTATATTGGTTTCGGCATCAAACAACATATCGGTGTCAAAGTTTGAAATCCCGATTTTCTCTGCACACCAGTTGGCCGTATCGTCAGTTATCTGCATAAGTCCTTTTGCAGATTTTTTAGACACCGCCTCTTCTTTAAAGCCGCTTTCTGTTTTTATTACCGACATAACGAAAAGCGGGTCTATCTGCTGTATTGTGGCATATTTTAAAACTGTGTCATAATGGTTCATGGGGAACAATAAGTCTAAATTATTGTAACCGATAACAACAAGTATTATAACAACGATTAACACGAAGTTTCGTATCTTCATAATGTTTCCAAGCACTCCCTTGCTTTGTTTGTAAATTCTTTCTCGGTGCCGTTATTTTCTATTACAATATCAGCCAGCTTGTTATATTCCTCATTTGACAGTTGGGAATTTATTCTGTCAAGGGCAGTGTTTTCGTCTAAATTGTCACGCTTTGTAATTCTCTTTAGCCGTACGTCTTTGTCTGCAATCACCGCCACAACTTTTGTGCATTTTTTAAAGGTAGGGGTCTGGTGCAAAACTGCGGCATCAATTATACATTTATCTGTAATTCTCTTTTCAATCTCGGCTTCAATATGTTTGTGCATTATTTTGTTTAGTGTTTTAAGTTTTTCCGCATCTGAAAAAACAATTTTACCCACAGTTTTTCGGGAAACTGTGCCGTCTGCATTCAGTATTTCTTCGCCGAAAGCCTTTACAAGTTCCTCTTTCGCCACAGTCTGAAGTACAGTATGGGAAATAACGTCTCCGTCAATTACGGTGTAGCCCATATCTTTTGCAACAGTACAAAAAAGACTTTTACCTGTACCGCTTCCGCCGATTATTCCTATTATTTTATTTTGCATCATACCAAGTTTCACCAACGTTCATATCAACCTTTAGTGGAACATTTAATTTATATGCACATTCCATCTGGGTCTTTAATATTTCTTTAACCTTTTCTACTTCATCTTTATATGTTTCAATTATCAGTTCGTCGTGAATTTGCAAAACCAGTTTAGATTTAAGTCCTGCTTTTTCAAGTTCATTATATACTTTCACCATGGCAAATTTTATAATGTCTGCAGCACTTCCCTGAATAGGGGTGTTCATGGCAACGCGCTCACCGAATGAACGTGTCATAAAATTGTCCGCATTAAGTTCGGGAAGATATCTTCTTCTGTTTAAAAGGGTAGTTACATATCCGTCGTTCTTCGCTTTTTCCACAATTTCGTCCATATAATTTTTTACGCCGGAAAACTGTTTGAAATAATTGGCAATATAGTTTTTTGCCTCAAATATGGGGATTTTCAAGTCTTTTGCAAGAGTAAACTCACCCATACCGTACACAATACCAAAGTTAACGGTTTTTGCTCTTGAACGCATTGTAGATGTTACGTCTTCCTTGTCAACATTAAATATCTGTGTTGCAGTTGCAGTATGAATGTCCGCATCATTTATAAAGGCGTCAGTCATAACAGTATCACCTGCAATGTGAGCAAGAACACGAAGTTCAATTTGAGAATAGTCTGCATCAACAAGAAAACAGTCCTCTTTTGCCACAAACATTTTTCTTATTTCTCTTCCAAGTTCTGTTCTCACGGGTATGTTTTGAAGATTTGGCTCTGTGCTGCTTATTCTTCCTGTTACAGTTACTGTCTGGTTAAAACTTGAATGGATACGATTTGTTTCTTTGTTTACAACACTAAGGAGTCCGTCTGCATAAGTGCTCTTTAGTTTTGCAATATGACGGTATTCAAGAATTTTTTCAACAATGGGATGTTCGTCTTTTAAACGTTCCAAAATATCTGCACTTGTTGAATAACCGCTTTTTGTCTTTTTCCCTGCAGGAAGTTTTAATGTTTCAAAAAGCACAATTCCAAGTTGTTTTGGTGAATTAATGTTGAACTGTTCTCCTGAAATACTGTAAATTTCCTGTTCAAGTATGTTTAAGGTATCTGCCAGTTTCTCACGGAACTTTTCCAGTTCGGGAATGTTTATTTTAACTCCCTCCCTTTCCATACTTGCAAGTACGGTTACCAAAGGAAGTTCCATATTATAATACAGTTCCTGCTGTTCGTTCTTTTCGATTTCGTCGCTAAAATATCGGTGCAATTTTATTATTGATAAAACTGCTATTTCAGGGCTATCGATTTCCGCAACACCCAAATGTTTAAATGCAATTTTCTCTAACTCATAGGAACTTGCAGAGGGATCGTCAATATATGCACTAATCATTGTATCAAATGCCACACCCGGAAAAATGCCGAATTTTACAAGATGCTCTTTAATATTGTGGCTTATTTTTTTAATTTCAGTATCAAAAAGCAGTTCCTTTAATTGTTCTTCGTTAACTTCCCCGATACTGCTTTCGTCTGACGCAACAACTATGCCGTTATTTATATAATAATACATTGTGCCCTTTTCTCTAATCTTTTTTATAACGTCTTTAGCCGCGGACATCAAAACCTCGTCTGTTTTTTGTGTAAGACCAAGTTTTTTAATAAAGGACTGGAAGTTAAGGCGGGTAAACAACTGCAGTAACTCATCATTATTATATTCTTTTATACCGCAGTCTTCTATTTTAAAATCAACAGGTACAAACCTGTCAATGGTAGCAAGTTGTTTACTTAAAAAAGCATTGTCTTTGTCTACTTCAAGTTTTGTTTTAACTCCTGCTTTTAAGTCGCCATCTTCAATGTTTTCGTATATTTTTTCAATACTGCCGAATTGTTTTATAAGTGAAAAGGCAGTTTTTTCACCGATACCTGTAACACCGGGGATATTGTCGGAACTGTCTCCCATAAGACCTTTTACGTCAATAAACTGTGTAGGTGTTATTTCGTACTCTTTTACAAAACTGTCGTAATCGTAGTCAACAGTTGAAGTATTACCGCCCTTTGTTGTTACAAGTTTGATTGTAGTAGTGTCTGATGCAAGTTGCAAATCGTCTTTATCCCCTGTTAAAATAACGCATTTTACCTCTTTTTCACCACATATTTGGGATACTGTACCTATAAGGTCGTCTGCTTCAAAACCTTCTTTTGAAATCATAGTTATATTCATAGCAGACAGTACTTCTTTAAGTAAAGGCATCTGTTGTCTTAATTCGTCAGGCATACCTTTTCTGTTTGCCTTGTATTTATCATACTTAAGGTGTCTGAATGTAGGAGCATGCAAATCAAAAGCCACCAGTAATCCGTCAGGCTTTTCTTCTTCCATATATTTCAAAAGAATGTTTAAAAATCCGTAAACAGCGTTAGTGTATAAACCCTCGTTATTTGTAAGCAGTCTTATGCCATAAAAGGCCCTGTTTACTATACTGTTTCCGTCTAATACCATTAACTTTTCCATTTTGCACCTCCGAATACACCATATCTATTATATTATATATTAAAATGCAAATTTATTCAAGGTTTTTACACATATAACTTTATTTTCTGTGGAATAATTTTTTTGTTGAAATGACAAAGAAAAACGCAATTAAAAGAGTAGCACCGCCTACAATGTAAGCGGTGCTATGTATTATTATAAACCCAACAATTGTTTTTTCTTTAAATCAAACTCTTCTTGTGTTATTATGCCACTATCTAACAATTCTTTATATTTCTTTATTTCGTCAGCAGAACTAATTTCCTGAGATTGTGTGGCAGTAATATTTGCCGATTTGTTCTGTTCACACATAACTTGGAATAAGGATATGATTTCTTGTGCTTGCTTTTCACATGTTTGATAAAGAAAACTTGATTTCTTTGTTTCTGTTGTGATTAAGTTTATATATTCTGTTGGTGTTGTCATATCATTTAATGTAATTTTTACTTTTAATGAAGTGCAAGTCGGTTTTGACTTCTTTGTACCTGTAACGCCACCTACAATAGCACCTACTCCACCAAGTAACACACCACCTGCAACTGCTCTACCTAAACCACCTTTTGCAAT
>JAGCLT010000059.1 GCA_017646825.1 Clostridia bacterium
ATTATTATAACATGTCCTTTTAAATTCTTCTGAACCATACATTATTTCGTTCCACTCCATATCAGGTGTTGGAAAACCAAATTTTTCTAAATACACTTTCATATAATCACTCCTTTAACTATGATTATATAGATAATTGTGTCCCATAAACAGTACATTGCTTTTTAATAATTTTTGCCACCATTCGACAATATTAGACTCGTGTCAAGTCAGGATAAAAAACTACTTCATACATTATATAACGTTTAAATAAAAATATCAAGTTTTCATACATTACAATCCAATGAATAAATTGACATCTCCTTATAAATAATAATAACAAACAAATAAAAGGAGAACAAAATATGCCAAGATTTACATTACCAAGAGACATTTACTTCGGCGAAGATGCTCTTGAAAATTTAAAAACATTAAAAGGATATAAAAGAGCCGTAATTGTAACAGGCGGAAGTGCTATGCAAAAGCACGGTTTTTTGGAACAGACAGAAAAACTGTTAAAAGAAACAGGACTTGAAACAAAACTAATAGAGGGTGTTGAGCCTGACCCGTCAATAGATACTGTTTACAAAGGCGCAAAAGTTATGGAGGAGTTTCAGCCGGACGTTATTGTATCAATCGGTGGCGGCTCACCTATTGACGCCGCAAAAGCAATGTGGGTATTTTACGAGCATCCCGAACTGACATTTGACGATATTAAAGAGCCTTTTTCCATTCCCCCATTACGAAAAAAAGCAATATTTGTAGCAATCCCCTCTACAAGCGGAACAGCTACGGAAGTAACTGCATTTTCAGTAATAACAGACTACTCAACAAACATCAAATACCCTCTTGCTGACTTTGAAATAACTCCTGACATTGCAATACTTGACTACAAAATCCCCCTTACAATGCACAAGCAACTAATCGCCCATACGGGAATGGACGCATTAACCCATGCAATAGAAGCATACACTTCTACTGCATCAAACCCAGTAACCGATTCTCTTGCAATTTATGCAATTTCAATGATTTATGAAAATTTAGAAGCATTTTATAACGGCTGTAAAGACTCGGGTGCACAAGTCCACCTTGCACAGTGTATGGCAGGTATGGCATTTTCAAATGCACTTTTAGGTATTGTTCACAGTATGGCACACAAGACAGGGGCTGAATTTGATATTCCGCACGGTTGCTGTAACGCGCTTTTGCTTCCTTATGTTATTCAGTATAACCAAAAAACTGTGTGTGACAGATTTGCTCATATTGCAAAAATAATGGGCCTTCAGGGCAGAACTGACAAGCAACTGACCAACTCCCTTGTAAAGGAAATAAAAGCACTTAATAAACGTCTTAACATTAAACAGTCCTTTAACGAGTCAGGAGTAACAGAACAACACTTTTTGGAAAAAGTGGACGAAATAAGTAAGAACGCCGCTCTTGACCCGTGCACATTCAGTAATCCAAGAAAGGCAGAAGCCGAAGATATAAAACGAATTCTTACTTGCGCATTTTACGGTAACGAAGTTAGTTTTTAAGACAAAAAACGAGTTCTTAGAACTCGTTTTTTTGTCTTAAATCTTTTGGAGTCTTACTTGTTAACTTATAAAAAACAGTCCTGAAATGATTAGACGATGAAAATCCCACTTGTGTACTTATTTCCTCTATTGAAAGGGTAGTGTGAGATAATAGTTCAAGGGCATTTTGTATCATTAAATTATGCTTGTAAGCAACAGGCGTAACACCCGTTGAATTTTTAAACAACTTAAAAAATCCCGACTCGCTTGAGTGACAAAGTTTTGCAAGTTCGTTAATTGTTATTTTACTGTTGTAATTGTTTTCGATAAACTCGATTGCAGGTTGTATTGTTACAAAGGGCACGGGTTTTTTTTCGGTTCTTAGTTTTGTGTAAATATCGTCTAAAATCTGGTAGAAATATCCCACCGACATCAAATTAGAATTCTCATAAGTTTCATACATTTTATCAAAAAGGTCCGAGGGATAATTATGTAAAATCTGGAAAGGGTATTCGTAATAATCATATTGTGATTTAAAAGAAAAACTTATAGAATACCATCTTATATCAGGTGAGCCGTACCACACTGAATGATACCTTGTTCCATAAGAAATATATATAAGGTCGCCCTCATAGGCGTAAAAAGTCTGCCCTCTGTAAAAAAATCTGGCATAACCTTTTTTTATATACCCAATACAGGGGTTTGAAAAATATAGTCCCGGTCCTGCAGAATGAATGTCCTTATATCTGTATTCCTCAAACAAATAATTTGTAATAAGGGTGTTTTTGCCCATGCAATCACCTCATTTTAGAGAATAGTGGTGTTTTTATGTAGTATATCATATTGTATTGTAAATTTCAAGACAGTATAATTGTTTTATAGAGGTGAAAATTATGGACAAACAAATAGTATTTACAGACAAAAACAAAGCGGAATTTCTTGAGGTTGAAAGTCAGGAATTAGGCGCAAATCAAGTGCGTGTTAAAACTGCATTCAGTACAATAAGTAACGGTACAGAGAGGGCAAACTTAACAGGTGATGCGTCAGTAAGTCCTCACAGTGCAGGACAGACAATTTTCCCACGTGCCCTTGGCTACAGTACATCAGGCATAGTTGTAGAAAAAGGCGAAAATGTCAAAAGCCTTGAAATCGGCGACAGAGTTGCAATGTACTGGACAACACACAGAAACTATAATGTTGTTGACGAAAACAATGCCGTAAAAATTAATGGCGATAATGTTTCCCTTGAAGACGGTGCACTGGCACACATAGCAGCTTTTCCCCTTGCGGCAATAAGAAAAACTAAACTTGAAATAGGGGAATCCTTGATGGTTATGGGACTTGGAATACTTGGACTAATGGCAGTACAACTTGCCAAAGCCGCAGGAGCAGTTCCCGTAATAGCAGTTGACCCCGTAGAAAAAAGACGTGAAACCGCACTTAAATTTGGCGCAGACTATGCTCTTAACCCCTTTGACGAAGATTTTGCTGACAAAGTAAAAGAAATTACAGGTGGCGGTGTAAATACCGCAATAGAAGTTACAGGTCAGGGTGCAGGGCTTAACGAAACTCTTGACTGCATGGCAAAATTCGGACGTGTGGCACTTCTTGGTTGCACAAGAAACAGTGACTTTACGGTAGATTACTACCGAAAAGTACACGGCCCAGGGATTTCGTTAATCGGTGCTCACACAGACGCAAGACCAAAATTTGAGTCATACCCCGGATACTACACAACAGCAGACGATATAAAAACCGTTTTAAAACTTTGCGAAAATAACAGAATTAATCTTAAAGATATGGTTGTGGAAACACACACTCCCGACCAATGCAAAGAGGTTTATGAACGGCTTGTATTTGACAAAGATTTCCCTACGGTTGTACAATTTGACTGGAGGGAATAACAATGAATAAAATTAAAGTAGCACAAATCGGTACAAGTGTAAACAGTCACGGCAACGTAATTTTTAATGCCCTTAAAAAGAACAGTGATGTGTTTGAAATCGTGGGGTATGCACTTCCCGAAAACGAAAGAGAAAAGTTTCCCCAGAATATGGAAATGTTTGAGGGATATAAAGAACTTACAGTTGATGAAATAGTTAACAACCCCGAAATTGACGCCGTAGTTATTGAAACAGAAGAAATTTATCTTACAAAATATGCTCAGATAGTTGCAAATCACAAAAAGCATATACATATGGAAAAACCAGGCGGTACAGATTTTGCAGAATTTCAAAAATTAATTGAAACTGTTAAGGGCAATAACACAGTGTTCCATGTTGGTTATATGTACCGTTATAACCCTTACGTTAAAGAACTAAAAGAGCAGATAAAAAATGGTGAACTCGGTGACATAATAAGCGTTGAAGCACAGATGAACTGTATTCACCCAAAAGAAGTGAGACAATGGCTTTCAACCTTTAAAGGCGGTATGATGTTCTTTTTAGGGTGCCACCTTGTGGATTTAATATATTCAATACAAGGGGAGCCAAAAAACATAATCCCTTTAAGTAAATCAAGCGGAGTGTCAGGTGTTACAGCACAGGACTTTGGTATGGCAGTATTTGAATACGATAACGGCGTTTCATTTGCAAAAACCTCAGCCGTAGAAAAAGGTGGTTTTGAAAGACGCCAACTTGTAGTAACGGGTACCGAAAAAACAGTTGAATTAAAACCTCTTGAATGGTATGAGGGACCTGACTGCTATACAGGCAGATATGTCCGTAATAGTGATGACTGGAATATATATACACCAATGGAAAAAAGTCCGCTATATGACAGATACGACAATATGATGAGAAGTTTTGCTGAAATGGTAAAAGGCGAAAAACAAAACCCGTGGAGCTACGATTACGAACTGGAACTTTATAAAACAGTATTAAAAGCCTGTGGGGCACTAAATAATGAATAGGAGTTTTTAAAATGAAAGCAATATTAGTAAACGATGATAGAAGTTTAAGATGGGACGATGTTCCAAATCCCGTTATAAAAGACGATGAAGTGTTAGTTGAAATTCACGCTGCGGCATTAAACAGAGCAGACTTAATGCAAAGAGAAGGAGACTACCCTCCTCCTCCGGGATGTCCTGAATGGATGGG
>JAGCLT010000060.1 GCA_017646825.1 Clostridia bacterium
GACGAACTTTGCGGAACCTGTCTTGACAGACTGGAAAAGAATCCCATGCGAATTATTGACTGTAAAGTTGAAAAATGTGAAGAAATCGGTCACAAAGCACCAAAGATTTTAAATGAACAGTGCGAAGAATGCAGTGAACATTACAACAAACTAATCAAATACCTTGATAAAATGGGAATTGACTACGAAGTTGATGACAGCATTGTAAGAGGTCTTGATTACTATACTACAACTGTTTTTGAAATCAAGTCTGACGGACTTGTAATCTGCGGCGGCGGAAGATATAACGGACTTGTAGAGGAATTAGGAGGAAAACCTACACCAGGCGTTGGTTTTGGTTTGGGTCTTGAAAGACTTATTTTAGTAATGGATAACAATAATCTGTTCCCCGAAGACCAGGGAAATTGTGACCTGTTTGTTGCAAATATTGGCGATGATGCCGATATGGTTGCACAAAAACTGGTTATGGATTTAAGAGAAGCAGGTATAAGTTGTGAAAAAGATTTGCTTGGAAGAAGTTTTAAAGCGCAGATGAAATATGCTGATAAAATCGGTGCCAAATACCTTTTGGTTTTAGGTGACGATGAAATTAAAACCGGTAATGCAAAACTTAAAAATATGTCAAACGGCGAGCAGAAAGATATAACGCTGGACAATTTACTAAGTATTTTAAATTAGGAGGATATATAAAATGGTTAAGGGATTATCAGGATTAAAAAGAACTAAGTATTGCGGTGAAGTTTCAAAAGAGGACATCGGTAAGAAAATTACTCTTATGGGCTGGGCTGCAAAGTACCGTGATTTAGGCGGCGTACTTTTCGTTGACTTGCGTGACAGAACAGGTATCGTTCAGGTTGTATTTAACGAAACCTGTGACAGCGAAGTATTTAAAAATGCCGAAAAAATCAGAAGTGAATATGTTATCGGTATCGAGGGCGAAGTAAGAGAGCGTTCTAAAGAAACTGTTAACAAAAACATCAAAACAGGTGAAATTGAAGTTATTGTTTCAAACCTTGTAATTTATTCAAAATCTGAAACACCGCCTTTCTACATTGAAGAGGACATAGACACAAATGAGCAGGTAAGACTTAAATACCGTTACCTTGATTTGCGTCGTCCCGATATGCAAAAGAACATAATTTTACGTCACAAGGCTTGTAAAATTGCAAGAGATTACTTTGATAAACAAGGTTTCCTTGAAATTGAAACACCAATGCTACAGAAAAGTACTCCTGAGGGTGCTCGTGACTACTTAGTACCAAGCCGTGTTCATCAGGGCTCATTCTATGCGTTGCCACAGTCACCACAGCTTTATAAACAGTTGTTAATGTTATCTGGTTATGACAGATATTTCCAGATTGCAAGATGCTTCCGTGATGAAGATTTACGTGCTGACAGACAGCCCGAATTTACACAGATTGACCTTGAAATGTCTTTCGTTGAATGTGAAGACGTTATGACAGTTAACGAAGGTATGTTAAAAGAAATGTTCTCAAAAACATTAGGTATAGAAATTGAAACACCATTCCTACGTATGCCGTACAGCGAAGCAATGGAACGTTTTGGTTCAGACAAACCTGACACAAGATTTGGTCTTGAACTTATCCAGATGTCTGACGTAGTTGAAAACTGCGGTTTTAAAGTATTTGCAGATGTAGTTAAAAACGGCGGTAGCGTAAGAGCAATTAACGTTAAAGGTGCATCAGACAAGTTGTCCAGAAGAGATTTGGACTCATTGACTGATTTCGTTAAAATATACAGAGCAAAAGGTCTTGCATGGTTTGTAGTAAACGAAGGCGAAATCAAATCACCTGTAACTAAATTCTTGACAGAAGAAGAAACAAAGGCAATTCTTGACAGAGCAGGTGCAGAAATCGGCGACGTTGTTTTGTTTGTTGCTGATAAAGATGAGGTTGTATTCCAGGCATTAGGTGCACTACGTCTTGAACTTGGAAAACGTCTTGATTTAATAGACAAATCTAAATTTAACTTCTTGTGGGTAACAGAATTCCCGTTATTTGAGTACAGTGAAGAAGAAAAGAGATATGTTGCAAAACACCATCCTTTTACTGCTCCTATGGACGAAGATTTGGAACTTTTGGAAACTGCTCCCGAAAAAGCACGTGCTAAGGCATACGACGTTATTTTAAACGGTTGCGAACTTGGCGGCGGCAGTATCAGAATTTATGACAGTGAATTACAGGAAAAAATGTTTAAAGCATTAGGCTTTACTCACGAACAGGCGTGGAGCAGATTTGGTTTCTTGTTAGAAGCGTTTAAATACGGTGTACCTCCACACGGCGGTATGGCTTACGGTCTTGACAGACTTATTATGTTACTTACAGGCAGCGAATCTATAAGAGACGTAATGGCGTTCCCGAAAGTACAGAACGCTTCAGAACTTATGTCTAACGCTCCTGACGTTGTTGACCCCAAACAGTTAATTGAATTAGGTATCAGTATAGTAAAAATAGATTAATCAAGTATTACGCAAAGGATTTCCTTTGCGTAATATATGGAGTTATATATGAAAAGGCAATGGATTTTAAGAAAACATAATAACGCTCTTGTAAGTCAGATAATGGAGAAGTACAATATTTCTCAACTGACTGCAAGAGTTCTGCAAAACAGAATTGAAACTTTAGGGGATTCTGTTTTAGTTGATAAAAATGATATTTCGGCAATGCACAGTCCCTTTTTGCTGAATGATATGCAAAAAGCAGTTGACATTATTAACAATGCCGTTGATTTTGGTAAGCACATAACTATTTACGGAGATTATGATGCTGACGGCGTAACTGCAACCTCGCTTTTATATTCCTATCTTTCAAGTATCGGTGCTTATGTAGATTACTATGTTCCTGACAGAATGGAAGAGGGCTACGGAATTAATAAGGATGCAGTAGATTATTTAAAGACAAAAGGCACTCAACTTTTAATTACTGTTGATACAGGTGCTACTGCCTTTGAACAAATTCAGTATGCAGTTGACTCAGGTATGGAGGTAATTGTTACAGACCACCACGAATGTCAGGACGAATTACCTAACTGCAGTGCAGTTATTAATCCTAAAAGGCACGACAGTACATATCCTTTTAAAGATATTGCAGGTGTTGCAGTTGCTTTTAAACTGGTTTGCGCATTAAATGAAAGTGTAGAAGATATTATCGAAAATTATATAGAACTTGTGTGTATCGGCACAGTTTCAGATGTTATGCCTTTAATTGATGAGAACAGAATTTTCGTAACAATAGGGCTTGAACACCTTAACAGGTCTAACTTTGTAGGTATAAATTCATTAATAGAAGCAGTTGGACTTAAAGGTAAAAACATAACTGCAGGGTCTATCGGCTTTACTTTAGGACCCAGAATTAATGCCTGTGGCAGACTTGGAAATGCTTCTCAATGCGTAACATTGTTTACTACTGATGATCAGGATGAAGCGGATATGATTTCGCAAAATTTGAACAGTATAAACACTCAGCGTCAGGAGATTGAACAAAGTATTTTGACTGAAGCAATCTCTATTATTGAAAAGAATAACCTGTATAATAACAGCGTTATTGTAGTAGGTAAAGAGGGTTGGCATCACGGCGTTATCGGTATTGTTGCATCAAAAATTGCAGAAAAATACTACAAACCCACTATACTTTTATGTATTGACGGTGAGTATGCTAAAGGCTCAGGCAGAAGTATTGAAAACTTTGACTTGTTTAGTGCTCTTAATTCTGTATCTGATGATTTGGAAAAATTCGGCGGTCACTGTCTCGCAGCAGGTGTAACTGTTAAAACAAGCAATATTGATAAGTTTTCACAAGATATAAATATGTATGCCTTATCAGTAATGGAGCAAATTGATTTTGTGCCAAAACTATACGTTGACTGCAACATTTGTTCCCGCGATTTGACAGAAGAAAATATAAATAATCTTGCAGTATTGGAGCCTTACGGAAGCGGGAACACACAACCTGTATTTTCACTTATGAAATGCCAAATTTACAAAATCGCAACTTTAGGTGAGAATAAACATATAAGAATGTTGTTAATACTTGACAATATGATTTTTTCTGCAGTTGGCTTTGGTATGGGCAGACTTATAAACAACTACAAACAAGGTGATATTGTTGACGTTGCGGGACATCTTGAAATTAATGTTTACAACAATAAAAACAATATTCAGATACGGCTAAAAGATATAAGATTATCTACAAAATAGGAGTATATTATGCTATCACCCGATCAGTCTTTTGAATTACTTAAAGAACGAATAATTAAATATAATCCCCAGGCAGACTTAAGTATCGTTGAAAAGGCGTATTCTTTGTCTGTTGTAGCACATCAGGGACAACAGCGTATTTCGGGTGAGCCTTATGTTACTCACCCTTTAGCAGTTGCAAACATCTTAGCAGAAATGGAACTTGACTGTGGCTCAATCGCCGCAGGTCTTTTGCACGATACTGTAGAGGATACAATTTACAGCACCGAAGATATAGAGGAATTATTTGGTGAAGAAATTGCCCTTTTGGTTGACGGTGTTACAAAACTTGGTAAAATTCCCTACAGTACAAAAGAAGAACAACAAATTGAAAGTTTCAGAAAAATGTTCCTTGCTATGGCAAAAGACATAAGGGTTATACTAATTAAACTTGCAGACAGACTGCATAATATGAGAACATTAAAAAGTATGTCTGAAACCAAGCAACTGGAAAAGTCCAGAGAAACAATGGAGGTTTATGCGCCTCTTGCTCACAGACTTGGTATGCAAAAAATCAAATGGGAACTTGAAGATTTGTCTTTAAGATACTTAGACCCTATTGCGTATCACGAAATATCTATGGGTATTGACCAGAAAAGAAAAGAAAGAGAAGAATATATTAGTCAAATTCAGGAACTTTTGCAACACAGACTTGACGGTCTTGATATAAAATGCAGCATTTCAGGTCGTGCAAAACATTTTTATAGTATTTACAGAAAAATGTACACAAATAACCTTGAACTGGACCAGATTTATGATTTGCTTGCAGTAAGGGTAATTGTAAACACTATTCCTGAATGTTACGAAGTTTTAGTTCTTATTCACGAACTGTTCAAGCCAATACCGGGTCGATTTAAAGACTATATTGCTATGCCTAAAAAGAACATGTATCAGTCTTTGCATACAAGCGTAATTGGTCCAGGAGGAAGGCCTTTTGAAGTGCAGATAAGAACAACTGAAATGCATAAAGTGGCAGAAGTTGGTATTGCCGCCCACTGGAAGTATAAAGAAGGCGTTTCAGGTCAGTCAGACATTGACAGTAAACTTGAATGGGTACGCCAACTTATAGATATCCATAAAGATATGTCTGATGCTGAAGAATTTCTTCATACCTTCAAAATTGACTTGTTTGGTGACGAAGTATTTGTATTCTCACCTAAAGGCGATGTTATAAATCTTCCTGCAAATGCAACACCCATTGACTTTGCTTATGCAATTCACAGTGCAATAGGTAACAAGACAATAGGCGCAAAAGTTAACGGAAAAATAGTTAATCTTGATTATAAACTTATTAACGGAGATATTGTTGAAATTATAACTTCAACTGTACCGAGAGGTCCGTCCCGCGATTGGTTAAAAACTGTAAAAACATCTCAGGCGCGTAAAAAGATTAACGAATGGTTTAAAAAGGAACACAGAGAAGAAAATATTATTCACGGAAGAGAAACTGTTGAAAAGGAATTTAAGCGTAATTTGTTGCCTATGTCTATGCTTAAAGACAACAGTATTTTGGAGCCGTTGTTTAAAAAGTATAATTTCTCTACTATTGATGATTTATATGCAATTATAGGTTTTGGCGGACTTCCCGTTGCTAAAATTATTACAAGATTTAAAGATGAATATAAAAAACAAAAAGCGGCGGTTGTATCTGAGTCAATCATAGATGACGTTAAACCTAAAAAATATGGCTCCGGTGATTCAGGCGTAATAGTTAAAGGTGTTGAAAACTGTCTTGTTAAACTGTCCCGTTGCTGTAACCCGGTTCCAGGTGATGATATTGTTGGTTATGTTACCAGAGGAAGAGGTGTTTCTGTTCACAGAGCAGACTGTATCAACGTTAAAAACCTTGAAAATGTTGATGTTGCGAATGGTGAAAGATTTATTGATGTTTTCTGGGACGAACAAGTTGGCGGAAAATATGTTTCTGATATTCAGATTATTGCAGAGGATAAACCTGGTCTTGTTGTAGAAGTTGCAAATATTGTTTCTAATATGAAAATTGCCCTTCTTGCCATTAACGGACGTATTTTAAAAGAAGGTCTTGCAACTGTTTCTATAACTGTTGAAGTTTCTGACAGGGCTGACATAGACAAAATAATCAGAAGTTTCTGGAATATTTCGGGTGTTACTTCTGTACTACGTACAAAAATATAACAGGTGATAATATGGTGATTAAAAGGTTTCCTGTTGGTGAATATTTTTCCAACAGTTATGTAGTATACGATAATAAAAAAGCATTTATAGTTGATGCAGGATATAAAAGTGATGCGTTAGAATATTTTGTAGAGAAAAATGAACTTGAAATTGTGTATGTTTTACTTACGCATGGCCATTTTGACCATATTCTTGCTTGTGAGTACTATAGAGAAAAATATAACTGTGATATTGTTATCGGAGAAACTGAAGCAAAACAGATACTGCTTTTAAATAAAGGTTTTGATTACGACATTGATAATCTAGATATTTCTTCATATTGTCTTGTTAACGACGGTGATGTAATATCTGTTGGTAATATGGATGTAAAAGTAATCGCAACTCCCGGTCACACTTCGGGCGGTGTTTGTTATTTGCTGGATGATAATTTGTTTTCAGGTGACACACTGTTTAATATGTCTATAGGCAGAACTGATTTTTATTCTGGCAACTTTGAAGAAATTTCAAAATCTATTATGAAACTTTATAAACTTTCTGAAGAAACAAAAGTATATCCCGGTCATGGTTTTACCACAAAAATCGGGTACGAAAAGACTAATAACCCGTTTGTAAGAGGTGACAGTTAATGGAAAACCCCTGGGGTTTAAGTACCGGCATAAGACCGGTAAAAATCGCACGATGCCGTCTTTTAGACGGTTATGACGAGCAAAACATAATTGATTATTACAAAGAACAGTATGAGGTGTCAAAAAACAGAGCTGAACTTTGTATTGATATTGCAAAAACAGAACTGGAAATATTGAAAGGTATTAATAAAAACGATATTTGCCTTTATATAGGTATTCCTTTTTGCAAAACAAGATGTCTTTACTGCTCCTTTGTTACAAACAGCGTTGGAACTAATGGTCATTTAAAAGGTGATTACATTAAAGCTCTTGAAAAAGAAATGCAGTATACAGCAAGAATTTTAAATGATACTAATCAAAATATAAAATGTCTTTATATTGGCGGCGGAACACCTACTGCACTTAGTTCAGAAGAACTTGAGACAATAATTGTTAATTGCAAAAAGTATTTTGATTTATCGTCAATGGTTGAGTTTACTGTTGAGGCAGGACGTCCTGATACAATTACCGAAGAAAAACTTGTTATGCTAAAAAAACAAGGTGTTACAAGGATAAGCATTAATCCACAGACGATGAATGACGATACATTGAAATTAATTGGGCGGTTTCATAGTTCTGATGACATACTTTCGACATTTGAATTGGCAAGAAAATGCGGTTTTGACAATATTAATATGGATGTAATTGCAGGATTACCCGGTGAAAATGTAACTCATTTTAAAAAGACTTTTGAGGGCATTTTACCCCTTAACCCTGAAAGTATTACGGTTCACACTATGTGCATAAAAAAAGGCTCAAAACTGCACGAAACATTAGGTGATTATTGCCTTACTGACGGTGAAACCGTTTCTGATATGGTTGATTATTCTAAAGAAGTTCTTGCAGAAAACCAGTATGTTCCCTATTATTTATACAGGCAAAAATACATTTTAGGTAATCTTGAAAATATTGGTTATTCCAAAAAAGGTTTTGAATGTATATACAATATTATGATAATGGAAGAGTTGTCATCTATTGTTTCTTTAGGTTGCGGAGGAGTAACCAAAATAGTAAAAGACGACAAAATCGAAAGAATTTTTAATGTTAAAGAGGCAAAAGATTACATCTTAAGAATTGACGAGATGTGCAAGCGTAAAGATAATATATATGATTTAGTCTAAGTTGTTAAAAAAAGTATTGACTTTTATCGAAAAAAATAGTATTCTATATCTATAATTATTTTTTGGCGTGATTAAAGGAGAGGTTTTATGTATTCAAAGGATGTTCTTGTTTGTAACCAAGTAGGTTTACATGCCAGACCCGTTACATTTTTCATTCAGAAAGCAAACGAGTTCAAATCTAGTATATGGGTTGAAAAAGACGACAGACGTGTAAATGCTAAGAGTTTGCTTGGTGTATTATCTATGGGCATCACAAGAGGTACAAGCATAAATATAATTGCAGAAGGTTCTGATGAAGAACTTGCAGTTAACTCTCTTGTAGATTTAATTTCGTCAAATTTTGCTGAATAGGTTAATGTTTACGGCTTTGTACTATTGTGCAAGGTCGTTTTTTGCTTTAGGAGGAAAATATGCTTGAAACATTAATTAAAAATTTACCCTCAAAACCAGGGGTATATATTATGTATAATAATAATAATGAAGTAATATATGTTGGTAAAGCAAAAAACTTAAAAAACAGAGTAACACAATATTTTAGAAACAGCTCGTCCCATTCGGTAAAAGTAAAAGCAATGGTTAAAAATATTGAGAGATTTGAATATATCATCACTAAAACCGAGTTTGAAGCTCTTGCTTTGGAATGCAACCTTATTAAGTTTAATATGCCAAAATACAATGTTTTGTTAAAAGACGACAAGGCACACCCATATATCAAGGTGACGGTAAATGAAAATTATCCGAGGATTCTTCTTGCAAGGCGTGTTTTAAATGACGGCGCAAGATATTTCGGCCCCTACCAGAGCTCAAATGTTATATACAGTATTATTGATAATTTAAAACAGATATTTAAAATACGTTCTTGTAATTCAAATATTAACGGTAATGCAAAGAGAACTTGTCTTAATTACCAGATTGGCAAATGCAGCGGTCCCTGTTGTAATATAATTGATGCTGCAAGCTACAGGGACAATGTTAACCAGGCGATACTTTTTCTGGAAGGCAAAAATGACGACGTTTTTGATAAATTGCAAAATGAAATGGAACAGGCGGCAGAAAATCTTCAGTTCGAAAAAGCTGCAGATATACGAGACAAATTATTAAGTATAAAATCAATCAGGGAGAAACAGGATGCAATAAATGTAAATCTTGAAAATGCCGATATTATTGCCTGCGACAGAAGCGGAACTAATGTGTCATTTGTAATTTTGATTTTACGAAACGGGAAAATTGTAAGTAAGAACTTTTACTTTGTCAAAGATGAGATTAATAACGAAATAGAAGTAGTGTTGCAGGAGTTTGTTAAACAGTATTATGCTATGCAGTCTGTAATTCCCAAAAATATTTATATCCAGTATGAAATCCCTGAGCAATGTCTTATTGCAGACTGGTTGAAGGTGAAAATTTCAGCCCCTAAACGAGGAGAAAAATTAAAATATGTCAATATGGCACTGCAAAATGCAAGGGAACAGTTAAAACTGAAATTGTTAAACGATGATATTAACAGCAAAAAACTGTCTGACATTATGTTTGAATTAAAAGACATGTTGAAATTAAATGAGGTACCTGAAAACATCGAAGCCTATGATATTTCAAACATTGCTGGAGATAATAATGTTGGAGTTATGGTGTCCTTTAAAAACGGAGCACCAAATAAAAGTATGTATCGCAAATTCAATATCCGTTCAGTAAGCGGGCAGGATGACTATGGTAGTATGAGGGAAATATTGTACCGCCGACTGTCAAACGGAATAAACGGTGAAAAAGGGTTTACACCATTACCTGATTTAATTTTGTTAGACGGCGGTGCAGGACACTTGTCTTCAGTGATGGAGGTAGTAGAGTTTTTGAAAGTGGATATACCCGTATTTGGCGTTGTAAAAGATGATAAACATAGAACAAGGGCTGTTGTAAGTGCAATGGGAGAAGTTAATATTTCACCAACTTCTTCAGTATATAAATTTTTATATACAATTCAGGAGGAGGTACACAGATTTGCAATATCTTTTCACAGAAAAAAACGAAGTAAAAGTATGGTAAGTTCAGTTCTTGATGAAATCAGCGGCATAGGTCCTGTTAAGCAAAAAGCACTTTTAAAACACTTTAAAAGCCTTAAAAATATTAAAGAAGCAAAGGTGGAACAGTTAAAAGAAGTAAAGGGAATTACTGATAAAAATGCAACTGAAATTTACAATAAATTTCATAATTGACATAAAAATATATGTATGATAAAATTTTATTGGGTGACAGAAGTTATCCGAACCACGCCTTAAACCGCGTATTTTCAGTGTATTTCGGCTTGTCATCTTTGCAAGGCGTCAGCCTTGCTACATCATCCGCACCAAAATCCTCTCGAAATTCCATCGATTTAAGGTCGAAGAATTTTCAAAGAGGAAATTTTAAGACTATGCAAGGCAAAAACGCAGGTAATCCTGACGGATTACCGAGTATTTTAACGTGGCAGAGGCCAAAATTAACCTTTGAAAATCGAGGTTTGGATAGCTTCTGTCGCCCTAAGGTGATAATATGAAGATATATGACAATGTAACTGATTTAATCGGTAAAACACCGCTTA
>JAGCLT010000061.1 GCA_017646825.1 Clostridia bacterium
AAACGTGAGCAATATGCACAGGCACGTTATAAGTTTCTGCTAAAATACATTCTCTGCTTACCATTACTTCTTCACTTGCCCTTGATATTCCGCGAAGTCCCATATAAGTTGAAGTGTAGCCCTCGTTCATTGAGCCGTCATTCTTTAGGCTCATATCTTCGCAGTGAGATATAACGGGTAAATCAAAACCGTTTGCATACACCATTGCATTTTTCATAAAGTTGGCGTTTTCAACAGGGCGTCCGTCATCTGATACCGCAACGGCTCCCGCCTCTTTCATATCACCCATCTCTGCAAGTTGCTGTCCTTTAAGACCTTTTGATATTGCACCGATGGGATACACGTTGGCATAAGCCTGTTCTTTTGCTTTATTCACAATATAACTTATTACTATTTTATCATCTGCAACAGGTGTTGTGTTAGGCATACAGGCAACAGAAGTGAAACCTCCCATTACTGCGCTTTTTGTACCTGTTACAATATTTTCTTTATATTCCTGACCTGGGTCCCTTAAGTGACAGTGCATATCCACAAGTCCGGGGGCAACTAATTTACCTGAAGCATCTATTGTAACGTCACTGGGTAAATCAAGGTTTTGTCCCATTTTTGAAATTACGCCATTTTCTATATACAAGTCAGTTTTATTACCGTCTGCAAGTGTTCCGTTTCTAATTAGTATGTTCATAAGTGCCTCCTAAAAAGCAGTTTAGAACTGCCATTCTAACTGCAACTCCGTTTGTAACCTGTTCTAAAATAACCGATTGTTCGCTGTCTGCAAGTTGAGGCGTAAGTTCTACTCCTCTGTTTACAGGACCCGGGTGCATAAGTATCGCATCAGGTTTTGCAAGTTTAATACGCTCGGAATTAAGTCCGAAGAATTTTGAATACTCGTCAGTTGACGGGAACAGACCGCTTTTTTGTCTTTCGTTTTGTATGCGAAGAGCCATAACTACGTCAACATCTTTTATTGCCTCATCTACAGTTTCGCAAACTTTAACCCCAAGTTTTTCGATGTAGGGCGGAAGCAATGTTGCAGGTGCCGCAACTTTTACTTTTGCTCCCAGTTTTGTAAGAGCGTAAATATCACTTCTTGCCACACGGCTATGATATATATCTCCCACTATTGCAACATCAAGCCCCTCTATTTTACCCTTTTTCTCCATAATGGTAAACATATCAAGAAGTGCCTGGGTGGGATGCTCGTTCATTCCATCTCCTGCGTTTATTATACATGCATCTACATTTTTGCCGATAAACTCAGGAGTGCCTGACATTGAATGTCTTATAATAACACAGTTGGTGCCCATCTGATTAATTGTTTTTACTGTATCAAGGAGCGACTCTCCCTTTTTGGTACTGGAAGTTGAAGTGGCAAGGCTTCCTGCCATTCCTCCCATATATTTAACTGCACTTTCAAAGGAAAGTTTTGTTCGTGTACTGTTTTCACAAAACAATGTTACAATGGACTTCCCTTGCAAATAAACAGTTCTTTTTGTAGGTTGATTTATAATGAACTTCATAGTTTTTGCCACATCTAAAATCTCTTCAATTTGCTGACGGCTTAATTGCTTAATGCCAATTAAGTCTTTTTGTCCGTGAAACATACTTTAATCTTCCTTTCGCAGATATTTGCAAAATCTTTGTGGTATATCTGTTTTAAACTCCATATACTCCTTTGTTACCGGGTGGATAAACCCTACCGTTACAGCATGTAACAGTTGTGCTTTTTCAGGAAATTTGCTTTTTTTAGGTCCGTAAACGGGGTCTCCTACTACAGGGTGCCCTATTGACGCCATATGAACTCTTATCTGATGAGTACGTCCCGTTTCCAGTCTGCACTTTACAAAACAATATCCGTTATGCCTCTCTAAAACAGTGTAATGAGTTACGGCATTTTTTGAATTTTTATCTGTAACACACATCTTTTTTCTGTCAGAGTTATGTCTTCCTATAGGTGCATCTACAGTTCCGGTGTCCTCTTTTATATTACCGTGAACAAGAGCAATATACTCTCGTGTCAGTGTATGTGCTTTAATCTGTTCTGACAGACAAATATGAGCCTGGTCATTTTTTGCCACAAGTAAAAGTCCCGAGGTGTCTTTATCTATTCTGTGAACAATGCCGGGGCGTATTACACCGTTAATTTCAGAAAGACTGTCTTTACAATGGTTTAAAAGTGCATTAACCAAAGTTCCGCAGTAGTTTCCCGCCGCCGGGTGTACTACCATTCCCTGAGGTTTATTAACAACAAGCATACAGTCGTCCTCATAAACTATATCAAGGTTTATATCTTCCGCCTCTACTTTCAGTTCTTTTGGCGGCGGCACAGTTACGGTAACTGTTTGTCCCTCTTTAAGTTTAGTGTTGGCTTTGGCGGGTTTACCGTCAACAGTTACCAATCCGTCAGAAATAAGGTTTTGCACATGGGAACGTGTAAGTTCCGTCACCTGCTCCGATATAAATTTGTCAACCCTTTGTCCTGCTAATGCTATTAAATCAATTCTTTTCATTTTTGTTCTCAAAAAAAATCACCCATACAGCAAATAATATGGTGCCTACTACCACACAGCAGTCTGCAATATTAAATACCGGGTAATTTATTACTCTGAAATCTATAAAATCCACAACAAAGCCGTTATAAATTCTGTCTATAAGATTGCCAACTGCACCTGCCATAACAAGAGCAGATGAAACTTTAACCAGTTTCTGCTGGGGTTTGTATTTTAAAAGCATAAATATAATTGCGCCTAAAATCAAAACTGTGGTAATTATAAAGAACAGACGTCCGCCTTTATACATACCGAATGCGGCTCCCGTGTTTTCCACATAAGTAAAGTGAAGAACGTCCTTTATAACAGGAAAAGTTGTGTTTTGCAAATACAATGTTGCAAGGCGTTTTGTAATCAAATCTGCCGCCAAAGACAATACAACTATTAAAATCATCATACTTTGCAAAACCCCCTTATTCAAAATTTGCCGCAAATTAAAATTAATTTGCGGCTAATTTCATTACTTTAATTTACTCACAGTCGTCACAGTCACAGCAATCACAGTCGTCAAATTCCAATTCAACTTCCTGACCGCAGTTAGGACAAGCGATTTCTTCGTCGTCTTCCAAATCTTCCATATAAACGAAGAAGTCTTCGTTACAGTTAGGGCAATTTACAACAAATGGCTCATCGCAATCGCAGTCGCAATCGCAGTCGTCTTCGCCGTAAACTTCGTCTTCCAACTCGAACACTTTGTCTGAAAGTTCATCTATGCTTTCGTCCATAAATTCAAGTTCGTCAGCAATTTCACCTAGTGCTGAAATAATTTCTGTTAAAAGTTTGCCTTCGTTTGTGTTTGTATCAATTTTCATACCCTCTGCCAAACCGCAAAGATATGAAACTTTTTCTGAAATAATTGACATTTATTTATCCTCCTATGCTCTTTCCATATATTCGCCTGTTCTTGTATCAATTCTGATAACTTCGCCTTCATTGATAAACAAGGGAACATTGATTACAGCGCCAGTTTCCAATGTTGCAGGTTTTGTTGCACCTGTTGCAGTATTGCCTTTAACGCCGGGTTCTGTTGCTGTTACCGTAAGTTCTACAAAGTTCGGCGGCTCAACACCAAACACATTGCCTTTAAATGAAAGAATTCTTACAATATCATTTTCTTTAACAAATTTAAGCGCATCACCAAGCTGGCTGCTGTTTAAGGGCAACATATCAAATGTTTCCTGATCCATAAAGTAGTACAAATCACCGTCGTTGTATGAATACTGCATATCTTTTCTTTCGATATGAGCTTTTGGCATTTTATCTGTAGGACGGAATGTCTGTTCAACTGTTGCACCTGTAATAACATTTTTAAGTTTTGTTCTTACAAACGCTGCACCTTTACCCGGTTTAACGTGTTGGAATTCAATAATCTGATAAACGTTACCTTCCATTTCAAAGGTAACACCGTTTCTAAAATCACCTGCTGAAATCATGTATAAATACCTCCATTACAATTTGATTATATTTTACACTATTTTGTTAATAATTTCAAGTATTTTTTAACATTTTTCTTAATATAATATATTTTTTGCAATTTTGTGATAAATTTATTAATATATTGTAACTTTTGTTGACTATCTTTCAAAAAAGTATTATAATGTTTTTAAAATATTATAGTAGGAGATATGAAAATGAAAAAACTATTAGCACTAATCACAATACTATGCATTGTATTATCTGGTTTCTCCGTAATGGCAGAACCTGTGGAAGAAGACGTCAGCGCTCAGGCAATAGCCGAAGAGCCTGTTGTGGAAGAACAGGATACAGTAGAAACAGAAATGACTTTAAAAATCGGTCTTGACAAATCTGCGCACTACACTCAGTTGATGAAAGTTCCGAAAGACTACTACGGTATGTATGAAGAAAACAAAGATGCTATGATTGATGCATACCAGCAGGAAAATATGACTTTTGACCTTTACAAAGAAGGCGAACAGGGTTACATAGAAGTAACAAATTCTATAGTTCCAGGTTCACCCATTAACTTCAGTTCAAATGGTAACTCTGCAGCAGGATATACTTTTGCAGAAGATAAAGGACTATTTTCCACAAGATATTTCATAACTGCAAGTTATGACACGAGAACATCAGCCGAAGAAGCGGAAAAAGGAACTACACCAACAATTGCAACATTAACAATAAAACTCCCCCTTGGTGCAAGTTATTCAAATGCAGATGAAGTTTCAACTTTTGGCACAACTCATACATGGAACATCGATTCAGAAAGAAAGAATCCTGTTAATTTAGTATTCACAATACCAAACTTTTTGTCACTTGCAGTATTACTTGCGGTAATACTAATTGCAATAGTTCTTGTTGTTCTTTTAATCAAAAGAAGAAATATGCCCACAGATGCAGAACTTGCAGAAGAAGCATATAACCTTTTAGAGGGCGAAACAGAAATTGATGAATTTGTGAACGACCCCTTCGAAGATTATGAAGACGAAGAAGTTGTTGAAGAAATTGCAGAAGAAACTGACGAAAATATCCAGGAATAGTTAATATTGGACACAGTCCCGAAAACCCAGTGTTTTCGGGATTGTTTTGTTTTCCTATGCTCTATATTATGGAAAAATCAAAATATTTTTCACTTTTTACTTGATTTTATAAATTAAACATTGTATAATATCATTTGTGGATTTCCACGGGAGGTGAATTAATGTATAACGTAATCATTATTGATGAGAAACCGGATACCGCAAAAGACCTTGAATGTTTTGTAAACTGGCAGAACTTCGATGCAAAAATTGTTGCAGTATTTAACAACAGCAGAGAGGCGGTAAACTACTTAAAGAAAAACGAAGTTGACATCATAGTGACAGATATTAAAATGCCGAAAATTTCAGGAATTGATATTGCAAAATTATGTTATACAGAATACCCGGACACAAAAATCATTTTTGTAAGTTCCACCCGCGACTTTAACTATGCAAGACAGGCACTTAAATACAATGTTTATTATTATCTGACAAAACCACTTAACAAGAAGGAAACATACGAAATTTTTGAAAGTTTGTTTGAGACAATGTTTGAAGCAAACAGACGCCAGAGTGATGGGGACGACCAGTTTGTCCACGCACGCCAGGAATTCTTTTCTGATTTGTTAATCGGGAGAATAAGTACACACGATGCTCTTAATCTTCAACTTTCAACACTGGGATTTCCTTACGGATTTTCTAAAAACGGCGGTTTTGTTATAAATATACATATAAACAACTTTGCAACATATTTAAAAAAAGTATGGAAATACGGTCAGTACAGACTGTATAACGCTATTATAAATATAATTCGTGATGATAACAAAGATATGTTTACCGAGTTTGTAAGATACTCAAGGCACAACATAGAAATAATAGTTGTTGCAAAAAATCCGTCAACAATTAACATTGATAAATATATGGCGGAATTAAAAAACAATCTTTACGATATACTGGCGGTTAATACCGACGTATCCGTTTTATATGATTTTAAAACATTAAACGATTTCGTTCAGCAAAAATTAAGCCCAACTTCAAACAGAAATGCCGATTTGGAAAACATTCCTACTAAAGTTATGAAGTACATTGAACAGAATTATATGAACGACATATCCCTTTCAGATATTTCAAACTTTGTGGCTTTGTCAAGAGGATATTTCTGTGCATACTATAAACAAAAAGTAGGAGAAAACTTTATAGATACCTTAACACGAGTGAGAATAGAAAAAGCAAAAGAAATCTTAAAAGACTCCGACACTAAAGTATGCTCCGTTTCCGAAATGGTTGGCTACAAAAGCCCCTCATATTTTCACAAAACATTTAAGGCGTTTACAGATTTGACTCCAAATGAATATAAAGCAAAATATGGCAAAAAACAGAATACTGCCTAAGATAATACAAACCCTCTCAAGAATTCTTGAGAGGGTTTATTGTTTAATATCATTATTTCCTGCTTTTTTACATTCTGGTTTTGGTTAGGGGGATAGGAAAAATTGTTCAGAACGGAAAAACCGAACAAGCAAGACGTAGTCTTGCGGTGGTAACCCGAAGGCGTACAAAGGTACGTCGAGCGGTGAGGTTTTTTCGTAGTAAAAAAGCACAAAAAAGAAGGAAAATATCTTTCTCAAAGATATTTTCCAACATAAAGCAATCAAACAAATTATCATTTTGCAAGATTTTTGAATTTTACTTTCGCTTATTCCTGCTTTTTTACGTTCTGGACGATTTTTACATCCCCTTTTAATAAATATTTACGCCGTTAGTTATATCATACCAGTTGAAAGTTCTGATTTCGCCGTTTACCATATACTGTCTTGGACAACTGGTGTCAAACCAGTCAACCGGCTCACACTGACAACCCATATCTGCAATTTTAAAACTCTGTTGCAAACGCTTTTTATGCTCGTTACTTAAAAGCCCCGGAGTTGCCGAGATAAACAAACTTTCACCCGACAATGCACAGGCCTCAAAAAATCTTACGTTCATTTCGTGAGGGCTCTTGTCTGTAATTGCGGCACAGTCAGGGTCTGCAATAAAGAAAGTATTATTCTGTGGCATACGGAACGCCAGAGGATTAACACCGTTTCTTCTTGTCTTTTCCCAGTTGTGTCCGTTTGTGTCAAGACAACTTCTCTGAATCTGATGAATACCTGCGGCAAGATGATTGTATGTATTGCAACCCATTACCAGAGAATCCCCTGCGGCTTTTTGTATAGTTTCATAAAGTTTCTTAATTATCTGTGCATTAGTTACGCTGGTATCGTCAAAATGCCAACCACCGTCTGTAAGATTTTCCTTTAAATATATTTCGTCATAAATGTCTGCAGTCATCATATCAGGTGCGGTAAAGTCGTATTTGATTACTTTGTAACCGTTATCTGATACAGTCTTTATAATGTCTGCCACAAACTCCAGCACTTCGTCTTTTGACGGGTCTAAAAATACTCCGCCCCCTGTACCCAGTCTTCTTGGGTGAAGCATATTTTCACTTACTTTTTCTTTTGTAAGAAGCGGTCTTACCCATAGTCCCGGCTCAACACCCATTTGGGACATTTTTGCCGCAAGTTCTGCCATATCACCAAATTTTTCGTTGGGCACAAAAGGACCGCCTATGTAACCGGGCTCCCTTAACAACTGCCAACCGTCATCAATTAACATATACGGTCTGTGTTTAGTGTCGGCACATAGTTCCATGGTTAATTTTGTATCTTCCAAAACACTTTCACGGGAAATATTGCCGTAAGCATAATACCAGTTGTTAAGACCGAAAACAGGACGTGACGGAAGATTTGGTTTTTCACACATTACTTTACAAAATTCCTGACATGCTTTATATGGAGTTTCTGTAACAAGTCCCTCTCTTTCCACTACCGTTGCACAAACAAGAGGATTTTTAAGCATAACTCCGCAGCCGCCGTTACGTACATCTAAAACCAACGAGATACCCTCCTGGTCTAACTGCCAGAAGCAAAAACTGTTGCAACCTGTTTTTACACCGTAACCGTGAACAGTTTTGCCGTCATAGCACTGAATATACCACGCCCAATGCTTTTCGGGATATACTGGCATCCACGCCATATCGCCAAACTCAACACCCGGTGCATCGCCTAACACACGCTTAACAAAAGTAAAGTCGTCATTCCATCTTAATCTTATTCTTTCTACAGGCTCTTTAGTTTCAACAAGTATAACGTCTCCGTTCTGATACTTTACAAGTCCTGCTTTTGATTCTTCTGCACTTTCCCAAACGCCTGCTGATTGTATTTCCACAAAACAGGGCTCTCTTCTGATTGATTTAAACATAATGTCGCTCCTTATAAATTATTAATTGTGCCTACAACATCTCTGTAAACTGCATCTGCTATCTGCATATAACCGTCAACTGTCGGATGCAATCCGTTAGTGCCTACAATTTCCGTTTTTGTACTTCTTGCATTTACAGGTTTTTCCACGCAGGGATAGTTGTATTCGGAATCAAACTGTCCAGGAATGTTTACTGTTTTTACATATCCGTTTGACAATTTTTCATAAGCGATATTTAACTCCATAGTGTAAACCGCAAGCCCGTAATCATCGCAGTACGGTAGTTTTGCACCGTAACTTGCACCTGTACCTCCGTTAACTGACGGCACAGGCATAGTCATAAGGCGTATTTGTGCCTTGGGACAATCACGGTTTATTATATCAATAAATGTTTTTGCTTTTTTTGCTACGTCTTCACAAAACTTTGGTATTGGTTTTTCATTGCCGATAAGCCCGTTTGCACCAAGCAAAATATATACAATATCAATTCCCTCAAAACCGTACTTTTCGCAATATTTTTTAAGACTTACCTCGCCTTTTTCCAAATCGTAAAAGGGTTTGCCTGTTCATCATAAGTATTGATTATTTCTATGGGTGTTTTTGAAACGGCGTTCTGGTAATGAGTAAGCACACCCGTCGTTCTTTCCCCTTTGTGTCCGCCGTATCTGTTAAATTTAAGCCGACCTATATCTATTGTTTCCAGTTGCCATATTTCTCCCTTTTCGTCTTTCCACAGGGAATGTTGGTCACAAACCTTTTTATCAGAATTGCATGTCACCCATAAAGACGATGTTTTCTCACCTGCTACGTAGTTTGACCATTCCCAACCACCGTAGCCCTCAAAACCCACTTCGTCTTTTCTGCAGGTTCCTATAAACGAGACATTTTTAATTCCGTCATCGCAAAGTCTTCTGTGAACTTCTTTCACCCACGTACCTCCTGCAGTCAGCGAATCGCCGATACATAAAACATTAACAGGTTTTTGGGGTTTTACGGGCTTTGAAACCTTTAATTTTGTTGTTCCCTGTCCAATCAATGTTTTGTCCGCAGAATATACGGAAATGGTAAGGTCGTATTCTCCCTCTTCTTCGGGAGTAAACTCAAAATATCTGGGATAGTTTCTTCCCTTTTCGCATACAGACAAAATATCGTAGCAATAAGGATTTGGTGCTTCCACCACTCCACGATAAAAAATCTGGAAAGTATCTCCAACTACAAGATTATATTGTTTTGGCAATATAACTCTGATTAAATTTTTCATATTATCACCTTAAAAGTATTATAATTGGAAATAAAATCTTTGTCAATATAATAAAAGAGCATTGAAAACTCAATGCTCTTTATTAATTATTTAGTTGCAGTTTCCAACAGAACCTTGTCAACGCTCCAGTAGAACTTGTCCTGTCCTACCTTTTCTATAAATTCGCCGCGTCGGAAGTTTTCCATAACTCTTTCCTGCAATCCGCTGAATACAAATTCTGTGCCCCCTGCGGTTTTTTCAAGATAACAGTCGAGCAGTGCTGATGTTGCCGTAATGTCAATATACGGTACGCCTCTCATTGACAGAATAATCTTTTTGCAGGGTGCCAGTTCTTTTAAAAATGCGATTAATTTGTCGCAGTTGGTAAAGAAAAGGGGTCCTGTTAAATACACAACCACAGTGTCTTTGTGAAGATTTTCAACGTCAACATCTGAATTGATTTTATCGTTTTCCACTTTTGAAACATCAATATTAAGTTTAGAAATGTTAAACACAAAAACGATAATTGAAAATACTATACCAAGTACTATTGCGATAGTTAAATCAAATACAACTGTTGCAATCATAGTTACTAAAAATTTAAAGATTGGGCCTTTAAATTTGTTTTTGAAAATATATGTAATGCTTTCCCACTCGTTCATACGCCATGCAGTCATCATCAAAACCCCTGCCAAAGCAGACAACGGCAACGCCGCCATAACGGGTGCTAATAAAAACATACACGCGATTAAGAATAATGAATGAAAAATACCTGTCAGCCTTGTCTGGCATCCCGACTTAATTGCCACGCTTGTTCTTGCAATTGCCGCAGTACAGGGAACACCACCGAAAAAGGGAATTACAATATTTCCTATACCTTGTGCCACCAGTTCTCTGTCTGCATCAAATGGTTCTGACTTCATTCTTGATGCACTTGAACCGCAAAGAAGACTTTCAATCATACCAAGTGCCGCAATTGTAATTGCAGGTGACAAAAGTTCCGTAAAATTAATTGCTTTTAAGGAGTTCAAATGAAGTCTGCTGTCCAAAATAAGCGTCTTTGGAATGTCGCCAACTCTTGGAATGTCAAGTTTTAAAACATAAGACACTATTCCTGCTATAATAATTGCCACAAGAGATGACGGAACTTTTGCATTCCATTTTTTTGGCCATATAATCATAATGGCAATGACTAAAAGTCCTATCAGAAGCGTACTTATGTTGATGTGGAAGCCTGTCTGGAAATAAGATAATAGTTTTTCCACAGCAGTTTCCCCGTGCGAAACTGTGCCAAAAAGGTTGTCCACCTGACCTAACGCAATAACCACCGCAATACCTGATGTAAAGCCCGTTATAACAGGAGCAGGTATGTAATTTACCAGTTTCCCCAGTTTGAATATGCCAAGGACAAGCATTATTATACCCGCAATCAAACAGGTAACAAACATACCATCTAAGGAATACCTTGAAACAATAGTAACCAAAACGGCACTCATTGCACCTGTGGGACCTGAAATCTGGAATGATGCGCCTGACAAAAGACTTATTATTATACCTGCAACAATGGCGGCAATCATACCTGACGCCGCATCTGCTCCGCAGGCAACACCAAAAGCAAGAGCCAACGGAAGAGCAACTGCCGCAACAGTTACACCTGCCATTAAATCGTTAGACAAACTGTTAAAATTATATCCGCTAAATTCTCTTTTTAAATCAATAAAATATTTTTTAATCATAGTAATCTCCATTCAAGATAAAAGACGCCCTTGGCGTCTCTTATCCTATATTGAAAAATCATCAGGGTTAATATTAACATCAATGCCGTGCTTTCTGTTTACACCAAGGGACATAATATCCACTTTAAAGGAGAAGCACTTTTTATCTGCTCTTACTTCCTTTTTCTTTTTAGTGCAAAACATAGTGTAGTCCTTTTGTTTCTCGCAATAAACACATATTGCGCAACAGGGACTCTGCTCGGCTTTGTTTAACTTTAAAAGACTTTTCATATTATTTCATTGCTTCTTCAATTGCAACTGCAACAGCAACTGTAGCACCAACCATTGGGTTGTTACCCATACCGATAAGTCCCATCATTTCAACGTGAGCAGGAACTGAAGATGAGCCTGCGAACTGAGCGTCGCTGTGCATACGTCCCATTGTATCTGTCATACCGTAAGAAGCAGGACCTGCAGCCATATTGTCAGGGTGAAGAGTTCTACCTGTACCGCCGCCTGAAGCAACAGAGAAGTATTTTTTACCCATTTCGATACATTCTTTTTTGTATGTTCCTGCAACAGGGTGCTGGAATCTTGTGGGGTTAGTTGAGTTACCTGTAATTGAAACGTCAACATTTTCGCAGTGCATAATTGCAACGCCTTCTCTTACGTCGTTTGCGCCGTAGCACATAACTTTTGAACGTTCACCGTCTGAGTAAGGAGTTTTGCTAACTATTTTAAGTTCGCCTGTTGCATAGTCGAAGTTTGTTTCAACATAGGTAAAACCGTTAATTCTTGAAATGATTTGTGCAGCATCTTTGCCAAGACCGTTAAGAATTACTTTTAAAGGTGTTTTTCTAACTTTGTTTGCAGTTTTAGCAATACCGATAGCACCTTCTGCGGCAGCAAAAGATTCGTGACCTGCCAAGAACGCAAAGCATTTTGTATCTTCTCTTAAAAGCATTGCACCTAAGTTACCGTGGCCAAGACCAACTTTTCTGTCATCAGCAACTGAACCGGGGATACAGAAAGACTGTAAACCTTCACCGATTGCTTCTGCAGCATCAGCGGCAGTTTTGCAACCTTTTTTAATTGCGATTGCTGCACCTACAAGGTAAGCCCAACCTGCATTTTCAAAACAAATTGGCTGAATGCCTTTTACGATGTCAATTACATCTATACCTTTGTCTTTGCAAATTTTTTCTGCTTCTTCAAGTGAAGCAATGCCGTTTTTATTTAAAGCGTCATTAATCTGATTGATTCTACGCTCGTAACTTTCAAATAAAGCCATTGTATTATCCTCCTTTTATTCTTCTCTCGGGTCGATATATTTTACAGCGTCGTCAAATCTACCGTAGTGATTTGTTGCTTTTTTCAATGCTTCGTCCGCTGACATACCTTTTTTGATGTTTTGCATCATAACACCAAGCTGAACAAATTCATAACCAATAATTTCGTCTTTATCTGACAAAGCCACTCTTGTTACATAACCTTCTGCCATTTCAAGGTAACGTGGACCTTTTGCAACTGTTGAGTACATTGTACCAACCTGACTTCTTAAACCTTTACCCAAGTCTTCAAGACCTGCGCCGATAGGCAAACCGTTTTCTGAAAATGCTGACTGAGTTCTTCCGTAAACTATCTGTAAAAACAATTCACGCATAGCAGTATTGATTGCATCGCATACAAGGTCAGTGTTTAATGCTTCCAAAATTGTTTTACCTGCTAAAATTTCTGCAGCCATAGCAGCTGAGTGTGTCATACCTGAGCAACCGATAGTTTCAACCAATGCTTCCTGAATAACACCGTCCTTAACATTAAGTGAAAGTTTGCATGCGCCCTGCTGAGGTGCACACCAACCAATACCGTGTGTGAAACCGTTAATATCTTTTATCTCTTTTGATTTAGTCCATAAACCCTCTTGAGGGATTGGTGCAGGACCGTGATTTGCGCCCTTAGCAACAGGACACATATGCTCTACTTCGTGTGTGTAAATCATACCTTTACTCCTTTCAAAAACAAAAATCTCATAATTCCTTATTTTACATTATACATAAATACAACACAAAAGTCAATGTTTTGACAACTTTTTATCAAACTTTATCATAATATTTTTATAAGTCTGCTGTAAAAATCCATAGGGTGACTGTCAAACAAAAGTACTCCGCCTTTCTGATTTATTTTTATACTTCCATAACAGTCATCTACCCCTAAAAGTTGTGCGGGATTTTTGGTAATCATTAAAAGGGCATCGTCTTTGTCAACGCCGTATTTTACCGCAATCTGTGCATATAACTGCAAAAAGTCAACAGGAGTTTCGGGATGGTCGGAGCATATTGCAATAAGGCTTCCCTCTTTGTACTGCCTTGCCATATTTTCGTAGGACAAATTCTCCATTTCTTTCTTGGATATGTCTGTAAGCATAGGCCCTGCAATTATTTTGCACTTACCCTGACAGTCTGTTCCGTGAACAAACACAACATCTTTGCCCTTAACCAAATCTATGTCCTCTTTGCTGTGAACGTGTAAAAACACGGTACCCTTTGCTTTTTCTATTTCTTCAAGCACAATTTCGTTGGTGTTTTCAACTTTCTTAAGCGGGTTTTCCCCAAGAGCAAGTTTTATTCCTGCAACCCCCATAGTTTCTTTTGTAGCGGTGGATACTATCTTTACTTCTCCGCCCACAGGTTTCGAACTGTCGGGACTTACGGCAACAAGGGTAATACCGCTATTGTACGCCTTGTCAAAATACCCGTAATCGTTATTGTAAAGATGAGTGTGAGCGTCAATAAATCCGGGGACTGCATAACACCCTTTTCCGTCATAAATATCGTTGTCTTTGGGACAGTTTCCCATACTTCCCACATCTGTAATTACGCCGTTTTCTAATTTTATGTATCCGTTTTCAATTTTTTCAGTTATGATATTTACGTTTGTTATAAGCATAGTACTTTCCTCTGTATTTTAAATATTAAGCAGTTCTTTAAAATCGTATATGTAATGGTCTGCAACGCTCTTTATCTCGTCAACATATTCGGCAGATGAGCTGTCATAAACTCCGCACACTTTCATTCCGGCACTTTTGGCAGTTTTGTCTGCATTGTAATTGTCGTCAAGGAAAAGGACGCTGTCAACAGGGACACCTAATTTTTCTGCGGCTTTTACATATATCTGTGGGTCTGCTTTAGTAGTTAAAAAGTCATCGCAAGACCATACATTGTCAAACAATTCATACATTTGTAGACGTTTAAGGCAGATGTCCAAAACGCTGTGGGGGCTTGCAGTAAGAACATTAAGACTTGCTCCTCTTTCTTTAAGTTCTGTAAGAACCGCAACAACATTCGCTTTTGCCCCGATGTTGTATGCATATTCGTTGTACGCATACTCGTTCATAACTTTCATCATTTCTTCCTTTGACGTAGGAACACCAAGTTTATTAAAATATTCGGCAGTTCCGCCGTATCCCAAAGGCGTAATTATTTTTACTATATCGTCACCATACTTTATGTTGTTTTCATCTAAAATTCTTAGCATAACGGAAACAAACGACGGCATAGAGTCTACCAAAGTTCCGTCAAAATCAAACAAATAAGTATTGCACTTCATTTCTAAAAGTTCTCTCCTTACGGCAGACACAATATGTGCCCCAAGAGTAGGTAAATTCAAAGAATTGCGCAGTGCACTTATTTCCCCGTCGTCGGCGTGGGGATTTTTTAAAATCATATCCTTTATTTCATTTAAGGCATCGACACAAACATCCAATGCTTTTTTAACTGTTTCCCCTTCATAACTATACCCGTAGGGATGGTATTCATGTGCCGTCAAAATATGCTGTATACCCATTTTCTGCAGTTTATTAACAGCGTCAATATGAGATTTTGGGAAAGATATACTGCTTCCCCACTCGCCTGAACCATATATTCCGTACAGTTGCAGACAGTCACCGCTTATCATGGTTTTTGTTCTGGTATCATAAATCGCACAGCAATCCATAGTATGTCCGGGAATAGTAACTGCTCTTAACACTCCCAAAACCGTTTCGCCGTCTTCGGGCACCAACACATTATAATCACCATACTGTTCTTTGATTTTTGGGCAACGGGAAATAATGCAGGTTTCGGGATACCTTTTCATAAACTCGTTAAGTCCCCCCGCATGGTCACAGTGATTATGAGAAACAAAGACATACTTAAGCATATCAGAAGTAATACACAGTTCCTGTAAAAAAGGCACAATGTAGTTTTCAATATCGCTGTCATAACTTGCGGTATCAAAAAGAAGCGCCCCCCTCATCTGTTTTTATTACATATACCGTAGTAAAAATATCTTTATAGGGCATTGTGAGTCTGTATATATTTTCGTTTGTTTTCATTTTATCTTCTTTTCCCAAATCAGTTATTATTTCTCTACGTTATTTGTAATAAACCTGATTGCTTTGTTAAGGTTTTCCACCTTGATTTTTTCCTCACCGTAAGCGTACTCTCCGTCTAAAGTCCAGTTAATATTTTCCGTCGTTTCAATAACGATGCTTTTCGCACTTACAAAGGTTATCATTTTTGTATTATATTTTTTGGAAGTTAATGCGATGACAATTTCGTTAAGTTCAAAAAGGTCTTTAGGCAATCTTATAAGCAAAAGTTCAAACAAACCGTCGCTGAAATCTACCAGTTTAGGGTCAAGGTTAATTACACCGCCTACAGATGTGGAATTACATATTGCACCGAAAATGAAATCATCTTCAATTACCTCGCCGTCTGCTACAAAGCGAAGATGCTTGCTTTTTAAATTTGCAATATCTTTAATTCCCTCAAGGGCATAAGCCATATACCCAAGGGAATTTTTAACATTTTGCGGCGTTCTGTACGAAATCTCTGAGAAAGCACCAAACGATGCCACATAAGAGAAATTTCTGCCGTTAAATGAGCCGATATCTATTTCCTTTGCAGTACCCTTCATTATGTCCTCCGCCGCCTTCATAATATTTCTGGACAATTTTAAACTGTTGGCAAAGTCGTTGGTACTGCCTGCAGGAATATAGCCAATTTCAACGTCCGCACCTGACTTTAACACTCCCGAGACAACTTCGTTAAATGTCCCGTCTCCGCCTACCGCTACTATCAAATCAAAGTTTTTTGCATTTTCCTTTGCATACTTCTTTGCGTCCCCTGTTTCCTCGGTAAGATACACCGTGTTGTTGTATCCGTATTTGCCAAATAACACCAAAATATCGGTAAGATATTTATTTGCCTTTTTCGTACCTGCACAAGGATTCATTATGAGTAGAAGATTTTTAGTTTTTTTCAAATTAAATCACTTCACTTTTCTTTAATTAACCTTTAATTTTTTAATCACAACAGCTTTTTGAGGGCAAAGTTCCTGACAGCAAAAACATTTTATACATTTTTCATAATTTATACAAGCTTTTCCTTTCACCATCGTTATAGTTTCGGCAGGACAGCATCTTGCACATTCTCCGCAACCAATACATTTTTCTTTTAAAACAAAAGGATGGGGAACTTTCTTTTCGAATTTTCTCTTTAAAAATTTTGGCAAAATTTTTATAAGACCTATTGTGGTTTTGCTTCCTTTCGGTCGTTTAAACTTAAACTGATGAGCCGAAACCTGTTCACCTTCAACTTTAAGTTCATTAACTTTCGGGCAAAGACCTCTCTCCCTTGAAATCCTTACAGTGTCAACCTCGTTTTCTGCAAATTCCATAAGTTCAGCACACAGGCAATCTGCCGCAAAGGGGTTTGCAGAGCCTATAATAACACCTGTTTTAACAGGACTGCCGTTGGCAGGGCCTTCCCCCTCCATGCCCACAACACCGTCAATAATATTGATTTGTGGAGCATTCGCCATACAAAGGTCAACAAGCATTTCTGAAAAAACACCTTTATTCGGATATTTCGCGTGGTATTCTGCTTTTGTAAGCCCGGGTATAGAGCCAAATAGATTTTTTACCGCCGCCGTCATATCACACAATGTATGAGTTTTCATTCTGGCAAGATTTACAATTATATCAGCCTCCACAAGAGGCTTGATTATACTGAATTCTTTATCCTCCCACTTAACTATTTCTGATTCAACATTCAAATTAAGTTGGGCAGATGTTGCTTCATCCATTCGGCAAACTTTATAAAGGGATTTTAACAAGGTAGGGTGATATACTCCGCCGGGGCTGTCGGCAATTATCACCTTGGCACCTTTTTGCGAAAAGTATTCTGATGCTGCAATAACAAAGGAGGGCTGCGTTGTAACACCCATATCAGGTGCTCTTTTCGCAAGTAAATTTGGTTTTAAAACAACTTTTTTGCCCTGAAAGTCCGTAAAGTTGTTGTCAGCACATATTTTGTCAAAAAGAGTGTTCAAAACCGCCGTAACCTCTTGTTGACGATATGTTTTACACGAATACAAATATACCTTGTCGGTAAAATTAATTTTTCTTTTCATTTTTTCACCTTATTTAATTGGCATCAAATTTGATTTCCCTGCCCGATATGTAAATATTTATTATCAACACACTATTTTTCCTACACGTCAATCTTTTTCATTATGCCATTTTCTGTCATTTTTAAAACAAAACTAAACTTATCAACCTGTGTGCACAAATGAAAATCTTCTTCAGGAAACACATCGTTTTGTGCTTTGTCAAAAAACTTTGCACCTGAGGTATATTTCAGATTTTCAATTTCAGTCTGCAAATCAATATCTGTTCCCTCCAGAATGCTTTTTATGTACAAAGCGCACAGATTGTCTTCTTCCGTCTGCGAAAGGGCCTCAAGCCCCATACATACAAGCGAAACATTTTCAGGATTTTTATTTTTGATATACTCTGCTGTTGCTCTGGCATTTACAAGTGATGCACCAAGAATTTCATCGGCATTTACTGCATTTGCAATTCCCTGGGTTCCTGCACTCGTTGTATGGACTACCGTTTTGCCCAGGCAATCGAGTTTTATAACATCTGATGGAGAATTTCCCACATCAAACCCGGGAAGAATTTTACCTTTTCTTTCCCCCGCAAGAACAAAATCAGGATTTTTTTCTTTAAGTTCATATGCAAGATTTACATCCCCAACAGGAATTATCTCTATTGCACCGGATGCAAAAAAATATGATTCAACAGAGAATGCTCTGAATACATCAATTATAACCGTCGTCCCTTTTGCTTTTTTTGCTCCCTCTATCATGTGAAGTATTTCAATGTTCATTTCTCGTTTCTCCTTTTTTTAATAATTTTAATCTTTCGTTTTTCAGCAATCTGCGATTTTATTTTATTGTTCGTGTCAAGTCTGGAGAACAGTGAATAATAAGACCCATCACACTGTATTTACATAATAATTAATAATTTAATCCCATAGAACAATGATAATCTTCTGTAAACTCATTTACACCCCAAGAAATCAAGCGCTCATATTCATCAAAATCACGTTGTGCGATGTCCCATGCAGCGGCGAAGAAACCTGCTTCTCTAATGCTTTTGGCAATCTGCTCTGTGTATTCTGCAAACTTAACTTCAATACCAACACGGCATACTTTATTATCAATTCCAATATTCTTTAACAATTCAATTTGAGTGTCGTCAAAGTTATCAAGATCGTAGGTATATCCATCAATATCAGTCCCAAATACGGAGTATGCAGTCTCCAAGATATCAATGTCAAAACTTTTAATATGAAAACTACTCAACAAGCCACGACATTCAAGCATATCTTTGACCTGCTTCCATTGGTCAATCGTCAGTCCCGGATGCGTGCTGAATATTGGTCGCATACCTGTTTTGGCACAAAGGTCAAAAAATTCTGAAAGTCGGGGTAATTTAGTACCTTTGTATATCTCGTTTTTATATGAGCCATATTCCCAATTTGAAAGCTCCTCATATGTCTTATCCCAAACATATATAGGCTCAGAAGGTGCGTCTCCGTTTGAATCTCTGGCAGTTCTATTAATAGTATCATCGTGAATACAAACAATAACGCCATCAAGAGTGACCTTTGGAACAGCAATACAGCTTTGGAAATTACACTCTGCCGCCAATTCAAAAGCTGGCATTGTATTATCAGGAGCAAGCCCCCAAAAACCAAGATGTGCATTGTGTTTTAAGCCACAACACAAACTATTTCCACCTTTATCAATTGTAGAGTTAAAATTCTTTACAAATAAAACCGTTCCAGAAGGAATTTGAATATTAACAGTCAATTTAGTCCCCTGTAAAAAAAGAGGTGGAACACGCCAAGATTGCCGTGTAAAGTCTGCACATTTTCCAATCTTGTAACGGTGTGATGAATAAAAAGGAACATCTTGCTCTTTTGCTGTAAGATTAAACTGAATTTTGGGAGCTTCTTCACCGACGTAAAAAGCCATAGAATTCAAAATTATGCAACCATTGCTCTTTTCTGAAATGTATGTAAAAGAAAAACTTTTTTCAAATTTGAAAATTCCATCAGTAGTAAATTGACCAAATTCCACCACATTATCAAGTGAAATCATATTATTTTTCCTCCGTATATTCCTTTGTCATTTTATGTTTAGTATTGTGCTAATCAAGAAACAAAAACTACCTTAAACATTCGCCGGAAAGACTGTTTTATCTACTCCGAGATGCTCATCTTCACCTACTGCCACACATTTCCATTCACCATCATACTCGAGAACCGTAACCGAACCGTTTGAAACCCATGGTACATTTTTCATATCACCTATGCCACCATATTGAATTAAGGTTTGTGCTGCTCGTATTGGTGTTGCGTGAGTTGCGATAGCAATTGTTTCCCCGTCGTTTTCTTTTGCAATTGCAGTTAACGATGCCATAACTCTCTTGCTCAGCTCTTCTATAGATTCACCATCATTACAACGTGCATTTCCAATGTCATTAAGCCACACGCTATATTCATTAGAATAATTTTCCTCCAAATAATCAAATGACATCTGTTGCCATTTACCTGCATATATTTCCATAAGACCTGAATCTGTTATTATATCTGTTTTAATCATTTTTGAAATTGGAATTGCCGTACTATAAGCACGTTTCAAAGGACTTGCATATATTTTAGTAGGTGCATATTTTTCAATAATATATTTAGCTGTTTTTTCTGCCTGTTCAATTCCTTTGGGCATAAGTGCAGCATCATACTGACCTGCAAAAAAGCCTTGATTATTGGCTTCACTTTCCCCATGCCTTATTAAAAGCAATTTTGTCATATTTTATTTCCTCTCTTCTTTACAATACTTTATCCGCTTGGAACGTGTCAAGACTGGCAAGCAGCGAATAATAAGAACCACGACCCGATAACGCAATCAAAGATTGCGGTCGGGTACCCCGGAACCTTGTTATGCTAAAGCATAATATGGGCCTACCATTTTCTATCCTATTTTTCGGGCAATTCGTGAATTGCCCCTACAGTTTTCCACAGAACTCATTCCATTAGAACCCGCAGGAATATTGGATTTTCCTGCCCGATATGTAAATATTTATTATCGGCAAACTAATAAAATTTATTTTATATATAACAACAAATTGCCGCTATTCTCTTTGCAGATTCCTTTAGCGACGGAATTAAGGCATATTCGTCTTTTGAGTGAATGTTTCCGCACTCAACACCAAGCGAATCCAAGGTAGGAATACCGCACTGCGTTGTATATGCCGCATCAGAACCGCCCCCTGTTGAACGAGATGAAAGTTTTGGCAAATTTGTTAATTCAAAAATCTCATTTACTTTTTTAAGCAAGTTGATGTTCTTATCGACAAGTTCCATCGCATCTCTCATGCTTTTCAAAACAGGTTCACAAGTTGTTCCTTCCACCCAGGAAAAGTCTGCGACTTTTTGAGCAATTTTTTTCACTTCTAAAAGTTCATCACTGTTTGAAAATCTAAAATCTACCATCACGACACATTTTTCAGGAACAGTGTTTATTTTTGTTCCACCTGAAATTATACCGCAATTTGCTGTTATTCCATTTTTATCCTTGTATTTTTCCAACTCAAGAATTTTATACGCTGCCTCAGTTATTGCACTTACACCATTAAAGCAATCTGCTGCATGTGCGGCTTTACCAGTAATATTAAAGGCATATTTTGCAATTCCTTTTCTTTGTAACACAGCCGTACCTGAAACAGAAGGCTCACAGTTTAAAAATGCAGCAGCACCGCGGGCACATTCGCACATATATGAAATAGTGGTTTTGTTACTTTCGACACTACTTGTTTCTTCGTCAGACTGCAAAATAAGTTTTATAGGGCGAGCGGTAAAACATTCCTTACTGAGAGCTGCCATAGCCAAAAGAGATGCCACGATTCCGCCCTTGCAATCGGCGATTCCGGGACCATACATTCTATCACCATCAAACTTGACAGCAGGTGTTCCAAAAAGACCCACAGGGTGAACTGTATCTACATGTCCAGAAAGGCATATTGGTGATTCTGTTGCATCGGGATTCATAGTTATACAAATACAATCTCCCGCTATTTCTTGCTTTTGTCTTTCTACCTTCCAACCAAAAGACTCTGCTTTTTTTATAATATAGTTGCTTGCAGCATCCACACCATCTTTGTAATCGGTAGGACTTTCGATAAGACAGAATTCTTCCAGAATCTTTATGTATTCTTGTTCCATATCGTCTATTCTTTTAAAAATGTTTTCGCAGTTAATCATATTTGTTTCTCCTTTTAGGCAAAATAAAGATTATATAATATAGATTGCAATTGTTTTTGAGAAAGTTCGTGTCAAGACTGGGCTAAAAATTATAGTCGATATGCTTTTTGTTATGCTCAAAACTGTTCATAAAAAACGACTTCGTTCACAGGACGAAAAGTACTATGGAACTGGTGTGGTTGAGAATCCTCTGTGGGATATCCCATAACAAGAAGAGCCTCAGGTATTATATTATCAGGAATATTAAATTCCTCTCTCATTTTAGCAGGGTCAAAGTGCATAACCCAGCAACTGCCAACACCGATATTGTGCGCCTCAAGCATTATATGAGTTGCAACAATTACTGCATCAACAGGTGCAGACAAAGCACCGTCATAGGGCCTTTTCCAGCTTTCGTCTTTATTGTAACAAACAAGCATAGCGGATGGTGCGTCAAAGTGACACTTGGTACACTTTTTAAGTTTTTCTGTTGCCTCGTCTGTATTTAAAACAAGAATTCTCTGTGGCTGATAATTGCAGCCTGTCGGAGCAAGATGAGCCGCTTCTAAAATCTTACTAATGCACTCTTCCGTCAGATGCTCCTGTTTAAATTTTCTTACAGAATATCTTTCTGAAATTAATTTATCAAATTCCATACAAACACTCCATTTTACTTTATCAAATTAATTTTAACACAACAGATAATTATATGCAATAAAAATACCCTCATAAGAGGGTATTTTTAATTAATTAATAATTACGCATTGATTGCAGATACAACGCCTGAACCAACAGTTCTGCCACCTTCACGGATAGCGAAACGAAGACCTTCTTCAATAGCGATAGGTGTGATAAGTTCAACATCGATTGAAACGTTATCACCAGGCATACACATTTCTACACCTGAAGGTAATGCGATAACACCTGTAACGTCTGTTGTTCTGAAATAGAACTGAGGACGATAGTTGTTAAAGAATGGTGTATGACGGCCACCTTCGTCTTTAGTTAGAACGTAAACTTCGCCTTTGAATTTTGTATGAGGATGAATTGAACCTGGTTTAGCCAATACCTGACCACGTTCGATTTCGTTTCTCTGAACACCACGTAGAAGAACACCGATGTTATCACCAGCTTCAGCACTGTCAAGAAGTTTTCTGAACATTTCGATACCTGTTACAACAACTTTTCTTGCTTCGTCTGTTAAACCAACGATTTCAACTTCTTCTGAAAGGTTAAGTGTACCTCTTTCAACTCTACCTGTAGCAACTGTACCACGACCTGTGATTGAGAATACGTCTTCGACAGGCATTAAGAAAGGTAAGTTTGTTGAACGTTCAGGTGTTGGAACGAAATCGTCAACAGCGTTCATTAGGTTGATGATGCATTCGTACTCAGGAGCACTTGCATCTGTTGAAGATGATTCAAGAACCTGAAGAGCTGAACCTGTAACGATAGGTGTATCGTCACCCGGGAATTCATACTCGTTAAGAAGTTCTCTGATTTCCATTTCAACTAGTTCTAATAATTCAGGGTCGTCAACCTGGTCAGCTTTGTTCATGAATACAACGATGTAAGGAACGCCAACCTGACGTGATAATAGAATGTGTTCTCTTGTCTGAGGCATTGGACCGTCAGCTGCTGATACAACTAGGATAGCACCGTCCATCTGAGCAGCACCTGTGATCATGTTCTTGATATAGTCAGCGTGGCCTGGACAGTCAACGTGAGCATAGTGTCTGTTTGTTGACTCATACTCAACGTGTCTTGTGTTG
>JAGCLT010000062.1 GCA_017646825.1 Clostridia bacterium
CCGGTCAGGAGCTTGACTACATTTTAGAGGGTGAAATGATACTTAAAGTTGCAGACACCGAAATAGTATGCAGTAAAGGTGACGCAATATATTACGATTCTGCATATCCTCACGGAATGAAAGCAATAGGCGACAATCCTGCCAAAGTATTAACCGTTATTACTGCTTAAGCATACGGGAATTGAAAGACGAAAAATTTAACAAGTTTAAGGCATATCGGATTCAGTTCCCGTATGCTTAACGAAAGGAAGAAAACAAAAGAAATGAGTTTTATAGACAGATTTTGCAAATCGGATTTTAATTCCTACGAGGATTTCCGAAACAACTTTACCATTAATATTCCGGACAACTTCAACTTCGGTTTTGACGTTGTTGACGAAATAGCAAGAGAAAAACCCGACAAAACCGCCCTTGTATGGTGCGATGATACAGAAACAAACGACAGAACTTTCACATTTAGTGATATTTCAAAATTATCCAACAAAGCGGCAAACTTTTTTACATCAATAGGCATTAAAAAAGGTGACGCCGTTATGCTTATCTTAAAGCGTAACTACCAGTTCTGGTACATAATGACCGCACTTCATAAAATCGGTGCAATTGTTATTCCTGCCACATATCTTCTTACTAAAAAAGATATTGTTTACAGAGATAACGCCGCAAGTGTAAAAGTTATTATTTCCACAAATGACGAAACGGTACTTAGCCACGTTGAGGCATCGGTTGATGACTCAAAAACTTTAGAAACACTTATAATTACAAACGGAAACAGAGAGGGCTGGATTTCCTTTGATGAGGAAATTGAAAAGTTCTCTGATGAGTTCCCAAGACCAACAGGAGAAAACGCCACACACAACGACGATATTATGCTTATGTATTTTACATCAGGCACAACAGGCAATCCGAAAATGGCGGCTCACAACTTCCTTTATCCTTTAGGTCATATAATAACCGCCAAGTTCTGGCACAACTTAAACGAAAAGGACCTGCATATTTCTGTTGCAGACACAGGCTGGGCAAAAGCAACCTGGGGTAAATTTTACGGTCAGTGGATATGCGAAGCGGCACTTTTTGTTTACGATATGGAGAAGTTTATTCCAATCAAACTTCTTGAAAAAATATCAAAGCACAAAGTTACATCATTTTGTGCTCCGCCCACAATATACCGCTTTATGATGCAGGAGGACATAACAAAATTTGATTTGTCCGCTTTAAGAAGTTGCTGTCTTGCAGGGGAGCCCTTAAATCCCGACATTTACAATAAATTCAAAGAACTTACAGGAATCAGTATGAGGGAAGGCTTCGGGCAGACTGAAACAGTTGTTGCCATTGCCACATTCCCCTGGGTAACTCCAAAGCCGGGCTCAATGGGTAAACCGTCACCCTTCTTAAATGTTGATATAATAAAAGATGACGGCACCTCATGTAACGCAGGTGAAGAGGGCGAAATCGTATTCCGTGCCGAAACAGGCAAAGTTCCGGGACTGTTCACAGGTTACTACCGCGACAAAGACAAAACGGACAGCGTATGGTATGACGGTATTTACCACACAGGAGATATAGCGTGGATAGACGAAGACGGATACATATTCTACGTTGGCAGAAGTGACGACGTTATTAAGTCTTCAGGCTACAGAATAGGGCCTTTTGAAATTGAGAGTGCGCTACTTGAGCACCCGTCAGTTTTAGAAACTGCAATTACCGCAGTTCCCGACCCAATAAGAGGACAGGTTGTTAAAGCAACTATTGTTCTTAAAAAAGGTTACAAACCGTCTGAACAACTGAAAAAAGATTTACAGAACCACGTTAAAAGGATTACCGCACCGTACAAATATCCGAGAATTATCGAGTTTGTTGACGAGTTGCCAAAGACAACAAGCGGTAAAATAAGACGTGTTGCCATAAGAGAAAAAGATAATCAATAGGAGGGTTATAAAATGAGTGTTTTAAAAAGAACTTTAGCAATTTTCCTTTGCCTGACTGCTTTAATCTGCTTTACTGCGTTGGCGGAGGACGAACCTGTTCCTCAGAACACAGTAACATTAAGTCTTAATGACGCCGATGTTACAGTAGGTGACGAGGGCGTAGTGCTTACAGTTACAATCGACAACCTTGCATCAACTCTTGCAACTGTTGAAGACCTTGTTATCGGCATTGACTCAGACCTTGTAGAAGTTACAGATGTTACAGGCGCCGAGGAAGACAACGTAATTTACTACACAGTTCCATATACAGTAGAAACTCCCACAACAGAAGCAGTAGCAATAGAAATTCCTTTAACTGTTACAGAGGACGACCTTGCAGTTTCGCCAAAAACAGTCAATATTTCAGTAGCATCAATTACTCTTAAGGATAACAGCGAACCTGCTTTGGACATCGTTCCCGAAATAGGCGCGCCTGTTGCACTTACATTACAAAACGAAGTAATTAATGCAAAACTTACATTTGACAGTGCAATTTCAGCAACAACAGATATTGCAGTTGCATATCAGTTGGTAGTTGCAGAGCCGGACCCAATCCCAGACCCAATCCCTGCAACATTAACTCTTAAAAACGAGGGCAAAACAATTAAGGTAACAACAGAAGCACCTTTGGCTGAGGGCACATACAAAGTTTTGGTTACTGCAAACGGTTACCTTGTTCCCGCTTTTGATGACGTTGTAATTGACAGTGAACACACAGAGCCGGTATTTTCAAAAAAACTTACACCGGGTGACTTAAACGGTGACACAGCAATTGATATTTATGACTTCCACGAAATCTGTACCGCTGTTGCGTCGCAAAGTGCAGATACACTTTATGATTTAAACAAAGACGGAAACATCAACAGACGTGACATTAATTTAATGGTATCAGGCTGGACAGCTGTTTACGGACAATAACAGAAAGGATGGTATAAATGAAAAAAATAATAAGTATTCTTTTGGTTCTTGTGCTTTCTCTTTCTATGATTACCGTTACTTATGCAGATGATATGCAAATCGGCCTTATGGTAAGAGCATTAAGCGAAAAAATTGTTCCTGGTGAAACATTCAGAGTTATTTTGTTTGCTAATTCTGACAGTTATCCCATCTATTCATACCAGTTTAAAATCAATTTCGACAACAGTTATTTCAAACTTGAAAATGTATATTCAAGCGTAAACTCAAGTTATGAGGGACTTAAAGCGATTGATAACGAACAGGGTACAGCAACATTCTCTGCATTTATAAACGGTGCAGTACTTACAGAAAACAACAACGACCACAACTACAAAATCGCAACAATGGAATTTGAAACACTAAGAGAAATTGATGAAAACAAAACAATTTCCTTTGACTCAAACGAAACTGTATTTTTAAATCAGGCAGGGTTGCCTATTGATGCACAACTTAACGATTTGGAAATCGTAATTCCCGAAGCACCCACAAAAAAATCACCTACAAAAGATTCTTTTGTAATCGGTGACTATGCTAAATTTGCTTCAGCAACAAAAGATGCAGACATTTACTATACAACAACAAGCGGAGACGAGCCCACATCAAAGCAAAACGGCTCAATCAAATTAACAAAAAATGTTACATTCTATGTTGTAGCAAGAAAGTACGGTATCCAGAGCCGTATGTCAACATTTAAATTAAGTCTTAAAAAACAAAATATGCCTATTAGCGGTGGCGACGGGACAGGTTCAGGTGCAGGCACAACCGCTACACCCACACCTACCCCTACTCCAACTCCGGCGCCGGAGACACCTGCAAAATATGCTGACATTCAAAAGCACTGGGCAAGAGACAATATGATAAAACTGATTAACAAAGGTATAGTATCAGGTTATGAAGACGGTTCAGTTAAGCCTGACAACCAGATTACACGACAGGAAATTGCAAAACTTATTGTAAGTGCTCTTGATGCACAGCCTGCAGACACCATAGAATTAACTTTTACAGACAACGCTGATATTGCAGACTGGGCAAAAGGTTATGTGCAGACTGCAGTTAACCTGGGAATTTTAAATGGCTACGATGACGGCTCATTTAAACCTACACAATCAGTAACAAGAAACGAGCTTGCAAAAATTGCTATGTCTGCGTTCAAATATGAAACAGCACAGGACAAACTTTCTTTTTCAGATGAAGCAACAATTCCTGCATGGGCATACGGATACGTTTCTTCTGCAGTTATAAATGGTATTATAAATGGTTACGAAGATAATACATTTAAACCGTATAGAAACGTAACAAGAGCAGAAACCTGCACAATTTTAGTTAAATGTCTTAAATTGTAATGAATTGACAACTGTGTTGTCATGAATTGAAAATAGAATTTTCATGAATTGAGACATACGTCTCATTAATTGCACTTCGTGCATTATGGAAGAAAACCGTGTACGGTTTTCAACCAAAATGAAATTCAAAGAATTTCAATTCACGGAAGCGTTAGCGAGAATTCATGGCGTAAGCCAATTCATGCCAAAGGCAATTCATAAAAACCTCTCAAAAAATTTTGAGAGGTTTTTGTTTTTAATGCTTTTCAATTAACTTGTCTGTTTCCGCATAGGTATATTTACACGGAACTACATCTATTGCATCAATATATAAAAGTCCTGTTTCCTTTTGCAAAAGCATCATTCCACAGTCAGAGTAATGCCTTACAAGTTTATTGTCATTCAAAAATTCTTCAACTACCATATTTTTATCCCTCCCATTCTGACAATGGTCTTATGCAATCTGCAAATATACTCCAGTTTGTAGCAGTTTTATATGTTTCAACAGCGTCGTCAGGAACATAGATGGTTCCTTTACCGCTTCTTATCGGAGTACTTACAAAAGCCGTCCAGTCCTCTAAAACACAGTTTTCGGTGCCTATTACCACCGTTACTATTTTTGAACTATTACCGAAAGCATAACTTTTAATATGGGTAACAGAGGGGAGCACAACTGTAGTCAGAACATTACAGTCTGAAAAAGCGCCGTAATTAACAGTTTTCACATTTTGAAATTTTGCAGTCACAACAGAACTGTAACTAAAGAAACAGCCTCTTAAAATTTCAATCTTATCGTTTACTGCATCAGTAACTTTGTCCTCCATATAATCTTCTGCAGGTGTTATGCCTTTTATTTCTTCTGCCATTTCCGTAAGAGACAAAGTCTTATCAGTACCCGTTTTTTCGCGTACCGCATTTGCAAGTCTTGTCAAACTGCCCAGAACTGTGCCTCTGCCCAATAATGTAATGTTGTCAAAAGTTGATACAACGGGTGTAGCATAAGGCTCCTGCACAGTATTTGCTGCATAAAGCCCTATCTTTGTTATGTTAAGGCTTGACAGCCTTGTATCAAGGGGCAGTTTTCGCGTGGGTGTTTTGTATGTGACGCCATTCTTTGAAATTGTAGTTTCACTGTAGCCGCCTGTAAAATTAATACAAATCCTTATGTGCATCTCCTGTCCGTCACACAAAGACAAATATGTGTTGTTATTTCTTGCGATAACCCTCTCGTTGTCCTCGTTCCCTGCACTGCTTCCCTGTGTTCTAACAGAATCTACTCCGTTTGGTATAACAAAACATCCGTAATAAAGACTTCCGAATGCAAGACCGTAAATCTGCTCGCCCTTTTCGTTTATTATATCAATTACGGGGGCAAAAGCGTAGGAGTTGTACGGCCTGTCTATTGAATAATCAAATTCAATTACAACTTCGTCAATATCTTCGTAATTGATTTGGGGCAGTGTTTTACGTGCCATAATATTGCAGTCTCTTTTTTCGCCCTGACTTTTTACTATTTTTAACTTCCCGTTTTCAAAAATAAAATAGTTGTCTGTCTGGGAAAAACCTTCTTTTGCAACATATGCCTCCCAACCGTCAGTATAAAATGAGCCTCTTTTAACATTTTCTGTAACTCCCGACGGCAACACGCTGAAATTTTCTTTCCATAATTCTTTAAAAGGCACGTTATCACCAACTTCCCTTTAAAATACAGTCGTCAACATAAGACTGTACCTCTTTTTTGTCTTGCTCTGTCCAGTAATCAACGCCCCTTGCAGGTGCATCGCCCTTGTCTCCTTTACTTCCCTTTTCCCCTTTTGGGATTGTAAATTTAAGGCGTACTTCCTTACTGTTTCCCACATTTTCAACAGTTGCAGGCTGGTAGCTTTCGCAGGTTTTGGTTTCATCTACCATTACTTTTACTGTGTAAAGTTTATTTGCTACAATATAGTCATCCGAAATAAACCCGTCAATCTGAAGAACTAACGGCATAAAGCGGACGAAAGAGTCTCCATTTTGCACTTCAAAGCCTATCTTTAATATGCCTTTTTCCACTCTGTTTCCCTCAAGCACTACCACATACTTGTTATCGGAAACCTGTGGAGTTACCATATCCTGTACGCCCGACGCCGTGTAGATGTAAGCAAAAACCGCCTCTGCATCCAAATTTTCGGGAAATGTTGCGTTAATTTTAATGCTGTTGTCTTCGCCCTCAAAAAAGATGTTGGCATTATCAATCTCCGCAATCTTTCCCTGTTGTGAAAAAGTCACATTTACCTCTTTCACTTTTATCATTCCTTTCCATAATATTAGGTGTTTCCCACCTATTTTTAGTATAGCAATCTAAATACGACAGTGCGCGACAACTTTAACGGGTATTTTGGGAGTATTATACTTTTTTGGGGGCTTTTGTTTAAAAATACTTTGACAAAATGCGACATTGGTAGTATAATTTAATTGTGGAGTTTGGAGGAATATTATGTATAATATCGGCGACAAAATAGTTTATCCCATGCATGGTGCAGGGGTTATAGAAGCAATCGAGGTAAAAAAATTCCTGAAAGAAAAAAAATCATATTATATTATGAAAATTGCAACAAGCGGTATGGTGTTGATGATTCCCACAGATAATACCGAGGAAATCGGTGTAAGGAGCATCGTTGACAAACAGACTGCTTTAAAAGTAATTAAAGAATTTTCAACTCCCGTAGGAGAATTTAACGAAAACTGGAACAAACGTTACCGCGAAAATATGCTCAAAATAAGAACGGGCAATATTTTTGAGGTATTAAAAGTGGTTAAAGATTTAATGGTACACGACAGGCAAAAAGGCCTATCCACAGGGGAAAGAAAAATGCTTAACAACTCCAAACACATTCTTTTAAGCGAACTTGTTCTTGCACAAAGCAAAGATTATACATATTTAGATAAAGTACTTGAAACTGAAATAGAAAAACTCACCCAAGGGTGAGTTTTTGTTTTTATGGTGGACAAAAAATAGTGCAGATTGGACAAACCGAACCCGCAGGGTTGAACCGAAGATGTACTAAAGTACATCGAGCGGTGAAGTTTGTTGCCTTGTGTGGTCTGTGCATTTTTCGTTCGCCCATCTTAAGATATGTCGGTTAAATCTATATACTGCTTTCCGTTTTTCGCAATATGTTCCTTTCTGCCCTGAAGATTATCTCCCAAAAGCAGTTCAAATTTTGCCTGTACCAAAGTGGCGTCATTTTCAGGCACAACCTTTATAAGGCGTCTTGTTTCGGGGTTCATAGTTGTCTGCCACATCATATCTGGCTGATTTTCACCAAGACCTTTACTTCTTTGAATGGTATACTTTTCGCCCTCTAATTTTTCCATTATTTCTGCTTTTTCAGCCTCGGTGTATGCAAAATACGACTTCTCTTTCTTGCCCTGTACCGCAATTTCATAAAGGGGCGACTCTGCTATATACACATATCCCTGCTCAATTAAAGTGGGCATAAGTCTGTAAAACATAGTTAAAACCAGCGTTCTTATCTGGTAGCCGTCAACATCGGCATCGGTACATATTATAATTTTATCCCATCTTAAATTTTCAAGATCAAAGGTGTTAAAGTCTTTGTTGTGCTTTGACTTTGCCTCAACACCGCAACCTAATACTTTTATCAAATCTACAATAATGTCGCTTTTAAAGATTTTGTTAAAGTCTGCTTTTAAGCAGTTTAAAATTTTACCTCTTATTGCCATTATAGCCTGAAACTCTGCATCACGGCCAAGTTTACAGGAGCCTAAGGCACTGTCACCCTCAACTATATAAAGTTCACGTTTTTTAATGTCTTTTGTTCTGCAGTCAACAAACTTTTTAACACGGGACAGTACGTCAGTATTTCCGCTTAACATCTTTTTAACATTGATACGCTGTTTCTCTGCACTTTCACGGCTTCGCTTGTTAATTAATACCTGCTCTGCAATCTTTTCCGCATCAGCCTTGTTTTCAATTAAGAATACCTCAAAATTTTCTTTTAAGAAGTCTGTCATGGCTTCTTGTATAAACTTGTTGGTAATAGATTTTTTTGTCTGGTTTTCGTAACTTGTTACAGTTGAAAAGGAACTGCTTACAAGGCACAGACAGTCAGCAACGTCCGCAAACAAAATTTTACTTTCGTTTTTGTTGTATTTGTTGTTGGTTTTAAGATACTGGTCAATTACCGCTACAAATGCACTTTTTACCGCCTTGTCGGGAGACCCGCCGTACTCTAAAAAACTTGAGTTGTGATAGTATTCTAAGAATGACACTTGGGGATTAAAGCAAAAGGCAACAGACAGTTTTACCTTGTATTCAGGCTTGTCCTCTCTGTCTTTACCACGTCTTTCCGCCTCGAAATATACAGGAGTTGAAATGGCTTTTTCTTCTGCCATTTCCGCAAGGTAGTCAGTTATGCCTTTTTCGTACAAAAATTCTGTAGTTTCAAAATCCATCTCTTCATTCTGGTTTTTAAACACGAATTTTACGCCGTTATTTACTACCGCCTGTTTTTTAATTACGCTTAAAAAGTATTCTGCGGGTATGTCAATGTCGGTAAACACGTTAAGGTCGGGACGCCATGTAATCTTTGTTCCCGTAGCCTTGAATCTTGTAGGTTCACTGGTTAGTCCGCCCACATTTTCGCCCTTTTCAAAGTGCAGGGTGTATATGTTTCCGTCACGCTTTACCTCTACGTCCATATATTCTGACGCATACTGAGTAGCACAGGCACCAAGACCGTTAAGACCTAATGAGAACTCGTAATTGTCTCCGCTGTTGTTATTGTACTTACCACCTGCGTACATTTCGCAAAAGATAAGTTCCCAGTTGTATCTTCCCTCTTTTTCGTTGTAGCCCACAGGAATACCTCGTCCGTGGTCCTCTACGGTAATTGAGCCATCGCGAAAATGAGTAACCTCTATTAGGTTACCATATCCCTCACGCGCCTCGTCTATTGAATTGGACAAAATCTCAAAAAAGGAATGGCAACAGCCGTCAAGACCGTCTGACCCGAATATAACTCCGGGACGGGCTCTTACCCTCTCCGCACCTTTTAGTGACGATATTGAACTGTCATCGTAATTTTGTTTGCTCATTTTTTTCAGTCCTTTCGGATTGCTTTTATAAGTGTACTTGTATTTTCTCTCATTTTGTCAAAATAAACTTGCGGTAAATCATTTTTATCTCCCGTAACTATTGGGTCTAACATATAAATCTCTGCCCCTGTTTCCTGCGACACTGTCTTTACAGTGTCTGTTTCGTACTGTGGCTCTGCAAGTATTATTTTTACTCCTGTTTCCTTTACCATATCTGTAGTTTCCACCAGTTCTTTAACAGATGGCTCCTGACCGTGTTCGCTCATTACAGTTCCCACAACAGTTAAATTATACTGATTTGCAAAATAGTCAAATGCTTCGTGGCAGGTAATTACTTTTTCTCCGCCAAAGTCTGCCTTTTTTATCTCTCCGTCAAGACCGTCAAGCATCTTTTGGTATTTTTCTCGGTTTGCACTTATTTTATTGCCAAACTGTGGCAAATCCTTCGTAAGCACTTCGCAGATGTTATTTAGCATAACTTTTACGTTAGAAGGCGTAAGCCATATATGAGAGTTGTCATTAAAAGGTATTATTCCTTGTGACAAATCTGCAGTATTTAAGTTTGGCAACTGCTCCGTGATTTTATTTATAAAACTTTCCATTCCAAGACCGTTTGTAACAAACAAGTCCGCTTTTTCAAGATTTTTAAGGTCGTCGGGGAGCAGTACGTAGTCATGAAGACAGCCTGTGTCTGCAGGAGCTAAAATGTTTACCTCTATTTCGTCAATCCCCTCTGTTGCCATTTTTGTTATAAGCATTACAGGGTAAAATGACGCCACAACGTTATATTTATCTTCTTTCGGTGCAGTTGTACAGCCACCAAGAAGACATATTATAAGTAACAAGCATATTATTCTTTTCATAAACTCACCTAGGGTGACAGAAGCTATCCAAGCCACGATTTTCAAAGGTTAATTTTGGCCTCTGCCACGTTAAAATACTCGGTAATCCGTCAGGATTACCTGCGTTTTTGCCTTGCATAGTCTTAAAATTTCCTCTTTGAAAATTCTTCGACCTTAAATCGATGGAATTTCGAGGGGATTTTGGTGCGGAAGATGCAGCAAGGCTGACGCCTTGCAAAGATGACAAGCCGAAATACACCGAAATTACGCGGTTTAAGGCGTGGTTCGGATAACTTCTGTCACCCTAAATTGTATTTTATCATATTAACTCCGTAAAATCAAGAGCAGTAAAATTGACTTTCCTGCAAAGAAATGTTACAATGTTTTCGGGTGATTATATGAAAAAGAAAATTATTATTTGTTTTGCACTTATAGTTTGTATGGCGGTAGGGCTTGTGGCGGTTTACCGTTCCCAGAATCCCACCCTTTTAAGAATGCAAAAGTATATAAAATATAAAATTACATATCAGCAAATGCCCGTTTCAAAAGATGAAACAGAAGGTCTTGATGAAATTAAAAAGACCTTTCTTTACGAAAACGGCTATCTTGTAGGACGTGAAAACATAAACCCCTTAAAGGACAACAAAAAAGTGTATGTAACAAAAGATTTTTCACGTCTTATAAACTATCCTCACGGGTATATGGTTGACCTGCCGGAAAATGTTAAATTTGATTTTGACTACAGTCCTCTTTACACTAAGGTAAACGGCAAAAGCTTTGACGCAACATTGTCTATGGAATATTCCCCCTACGACGATGTTGACGGCTACCTTGCCTATTATTTAAACCGCTTTATATTAAGCGAGGATTACCAGAAAGGCAACAACTTAAACGTTTCCGAAAGAAAATTTACAACGAAAAAAGGTCACGAGGCACAGGTAATAAATGCAGAAATTTTAAACCCCGGTGATGCAAAGTACAGTAATTACGCCTATGTTTTAATAAAAACAAACACCAGAATTTTTTACAGAATGATGTTTCGCTATAACGAAAACATTGACGAAGTTATAAACAATGCTGTTGAAAGTTTTTCATACTTCAGTCCCATAGGTGAGGGCGTATATAACCTTGACTTTAAACCCCAGAAACCAAAGCACTGGTCTGACGAAACAAAAGACCTGTATGAAAAAATAGAAAATGCCGACAACATAAGATGGGGTATTTTTACCAAAAATATATATGCAGAAGGAATTGACCAGACCGTTCCCGAAATAGAGCAAAAAACAGGCTACACTTTCCCTGTTATTTTGTCCTACGTTCACTTTACCCACGAATTCCCGACGGAATTTATGCAAAAAAATTACGACAAAGGAAGAATTGTAGAACTTACATACCAGATAACAGACAGCAACAACGAAAAACTGTTCGGCTACACACCAAACTTAGACATCTACAGAGGACTGAAAGACGAAGAAATAAGAAAATTTGCCCGCGCCGCAAAAGAATTCGGCCACCCATTTTTGTTCCGACTTAACAACGAAATGAATTCCGACTGGACCAGTTATTCGGGCATTGTAAATATGAGCGACCCTGAAATATTTATCGCTAACTGGCGCAGATTTTACGACATATTTAAAGAAGAGGGCGTTGATAACGCAATATGGATATACAACCCCAACGACCACAACTATCCTCCCTGCAACTGGAATAACTTTTTAGCATACTATCCCGGTGATAAATATGTGCAGATGATTGGCGTAACAGGTTACAACACAGGTACATACTATAAAGACCACTTCGGAGAACAGTGGCGTGAGTTTGAAACAATATATGATGATGTAGATTATAAATACCAGCCCTTCTTCAGCGAATTCCCCTGGATTATTACGGAATTCGGCTCAAGTTCTGTAGGCGGAAATAAAGTACAGTGGATAAATAATATGTTTGACTGTATAGATAAATATGAAAATATTAAAATTGCCGTGTGGTTCAGTTATGCAGACTATGACTACCGCCCCGAACACAAGGGCAAGGTAGCAAGACCTTACTGGCTTGACGAAACAGAGGAAACTTTAAACGCCTTTAAAAACGGAATAAAACATAACAGTATAGAGGGCTGGAAGTGATTTTAACCTAATAATGACTTGACAATACTCCCTTGTTGTAATATAATATAGGGAGTTTGTCGAGGTGTGGCTCAGTTTGGTAGAGCGCTGCGTTCGGGACACGGTACTATTCAATTCATTAGTATTGAGCCGAACTCCCACAAACCTTTTAACACCGCCACTTTACGGCGACTTAAAAAACAAAATACATGTGGTCAAACAAGTTTTGACCACATGTTATCCCACAGACACGGAAATATAGAAAAAACTAAATATTTTATTTCGGGATATAGCGCAGTTTGGTAGCGCGCTTCGTTCGGGACGAAGAGGCCGCAGGTTCAAATCCTGTTATCCCGACCACCTTAAACCTCAGTAACCAAGCGGTTTCTGAGGTTTTTGATTTGTCTAAAAAGTGTCAAAAAAACGAGTTTGACCACATGTGTTTTGGCTCTAAATGTAAGACATAATCTTCTATATTTGATTCACAGTTATTTGCTAAATATATTGAATGAAAACAAAAATTGTGATATAATTTTAAAAAATGTTGAAGGAGGTTTATTATGAGGTCAAGAATATCAGTGAGAAAGTTATGTTTACTTTCTTCATATGCTTGTTCAATCGTTGCTACTATATATGGTTGGAATTTTCCAATAAGTGATATTGCTTCTATTTTTAATGAGGTTTTTCCTGAAAAACGAAACTCATCACTTCAATGTGATTTTGATAAATCAGTTCAAAATGCACTAAAAAGAATAGCAAAAAGTGGAACCGTCTCTGGACACAAAAAAGTTTTTCAAGAACTTATGGACGATAAAATTGATGTCTTAAATCTCAAGGATTTAATATCTCAAACAAAAAGTATGAGAGATTTATATTACACTAATAAAGATATAAATGATATGGTGGAAACTTTTGAGAGAATTCTCAAAGAAGAAATTTCCAAACATGAACAGCTATCGGACTTTTTGTCTTTAGAAATTGGAACAATTAACTTAAAGAAGTTAGAAACAATATACGATATTCTAACTGCGAACACAGATCAATTGAATAAAATAAAAAGTGTAATTGATGAATCTTATAAAATTATTGGTAAAAGTTATATTAAAATAAATACGACTTATGAAATATTGAACGTTATACAGAAAATTTTTAGAACAATATTAAGTACAACTGTATATACTTTTTCCGCTATGTTTATATTTTTGATATTTGGAATGTTATACGCCCATGGTTTTGACACAAAATTCATTGTCGCTGCACCAATAAGTTATTTCGTAGCGGACATGTTGGTATTCAAATTTAAGAATCAAAAGATTTTAACGATGTGCAAAGGATGGCTTGTTCAAGCGATTATTACAGTTTCTATTTTTGCAATGATTTTATGTGCAAACAAGGTTGACATCATCCAGCTAACTAAACCAACAATCGCACTAATTATAGGTGGTCTGTTTGCAGTTCCATTTAGAAATCTTTTATATGAGAAAAATTTTATAAACTAATGTAAACTCTAATCCACCTGATTATTTTATAATAGTTTCCTAAACAGGAGGACATAATTGTGGGAAAACGAACTTTTGAAGATGTTGCAAAATATGTTGAATGGCAAAGTCAAAATAAATGTAAAGTCTTGAGTGCAAAGCCCGAACAAGATTTTGATGATCTAGGTGTAAAAGTCACTGTATGGAATGTCAAAACTGACAATGATGGTGCATGGTGGGTAGTTGAGGGAGATGCTGTGCCAATGAATTTATATCCTCAAGGGGCATATTATTTCGGGACAGACGAAGTATACTCATTTCATATGGGAATAATGCAGCGAATGCAGTCTTCGCAAGAGCAATATAATCCTGATGATTATATTCAAGCCGCTACATTAAATGCTGAAATTGCACCTCAACTTTTACGCAAATTACGAAGTATTGCTACTTTGATTGATTCAGCCACTGAAATAGAAGATTTTCAATCTATTGGTGTTCAGAGCAGAGAAATATTGATTGAACTTGGAAATCACATTTATGTTCCGCATATGGCAGGAGACCAAGAACAGCCACAATCTTCGAATTTCAAGAGAAAAACCGAATTGGCAATTCAGTTTTTCTTAAAAGGATCGGATAATGCAGACTATCGTAGTATAATTAAAAAAATAACCGAAGCAACTTGGGATTATGCAAATAAAATAACCCATTCAAGTAATGCAACATATTATGAAGCGTCTACTTGTGTATCTCTGTGCATTTCACTTGTTGGTCTATACGAAAATGTGTTGCAAAAATCATTTGATCCCATCTCACAACACAGTTGCCCCATCTGTAAAAGCAAAAAAATAACAGTTGATAATATTGAAACCGAAGAAACCGGTAAAATCAAAGCAATACATTTAATTTGTGATGAATGTGAAAATGTTTTTGAAATAGAATTATCAGACTAATTAGAAATCCCTTTTCTTTGTTTAATGCGTATCATATTTTAATATACCCAAAAGCTATGGCACGGATTTTTATATCCGTGCCATCTGTGTTATTGTGCATTTTTGAGTTTCGCTTTTTGCTCTGCAATTTCGGATTTCATTTCCTTTATCAGTATGGCGAGTTTTTCTTCACATTCTTCTCTTGTAGGGGCGTATATGTTTCTTGCCATTCTTTTGCCATAGGCATCCTTTGGTGAGTATCTGCCCTCATAGAGATGGTCATTTATCCTACTGATACATCCTGTGCCGGGCTTTCGCATCTTACCCTTTTTAGGCTCGAATTTGGCTTGTGTCGGCTTTTCTTGTTTATCTTTGGTTGTTTCTTCGTTGTCGCCTGTATCCTTGTTGAATCGGGCGTTAATCTTTTCTGCCGCTTCTTTCTTCATTTCCTCGGTGCTATGCAGGTATATATCAAGTGTTGTTTTGCTTGATACATGTCCGAGGATGGTGGATAAGGTTTTGATGTCCATTCCGTTTGCTACCGATGTGGTTGCGAAGGTGTGGCGGAGATCGTGGAATCGGAGCTTTTTACATTCTGCTCTTTCTAATATTACCTGCATCATTCCATATACTGCTGAGGGATCTCTTGGCATCCCTTCAACTCTTGGTGATGGAAACATCCACTCGGAGTCTATTGTTTCCTTATATTCCTTCAGGATACTCACAAGGCTTCTTGGCAGTATTATCGTTCTAACTGATTCTTCAGTCTTTGGCTCTGTTATGACCAATCTGCCTTTCGTCCGTTTAACTTGCCTTCGTACCTTTAGTTCTCCCGTATCTAGATTCAAGTCTTCCCATTTCAGTGCCATATCTTCTCCTCGCCGTAAGCCTGTAGATAGGGCTACTAAGAAGATTTCGAAGAATCCGTCATATTTTGCTTGTACAAGGAACCTTTTGATTTCATCCGGCGTCAGCACCTGCATCTCTCTTGATTTTTTTGGTGGTATCTTGCAGCCTATTGCAGGATTCTTTTTTATAAGTCCGTCATCCGTTGCTTTTTGCAGTGCAGTTCGACAGTTCGCATGACAGCTTCGCACAAACCTGTCGGACAATCCTTCGCCGAGCGTATCCCGATATCTCAGTCTGCCGTCTTGTTTAAGGCTGTTGTAGAATTTCTGCAGGTCGTTTTGTGTCAGTTCATTAAGTGGTATTTTTCCTATCTTAGGGATTATGTGATTATATATCCTTGTTTCATAGCCCTCTTGAGTTGACTCCTTTATTCGTATTTTGCAGTAATTCTGATACCAGAAGTCCATCCATTCACCGAAGGTCATTCTGCTATGCACTTTTTCTCTGCGGATAAATCCTGTTTCATCTTTGAGCTTTTCCAGTTTCTCAATACACTCCGTTTTGGTCTTGGCTGTTACATTTTTGGTCTTAGGAAGACCATTTTCATCGTAACCGATTACAATTCTGCCTTCCCATCGACCATCTTTCCTGAGCCTTACTGTTCCTTGTCCGTTTTTTCGTCTTGCCATGGTTTCATCTCCTTTCCGAGTATATCTTCCATAAAGGTTTCTATTATATTTGATGCTTTTTGTTGCATATCCGTTGTTACATGTGTGTATGTGTCGAGGGTGAAGCTTGGGTTTGTATGTCCAAGTATCGTTGATAATGTTTTTGCATCCACACCACTTGCTATGGCATGTGTTGCGAAGGTGTGACGGAGGTCATGGAAGGATATGTTCGGCAGATTCAGACTTTTTAGAATCAGTTTTGCTTTTCTGTAGGCTGCCTCCGGTGCTATGGGTAATTCCGGTATTTTCAGGTTTGGGAATATCCATTTTGATATTCGCTTTCGCCGTTTTAGCATATCCGCAGTTGCCTTTGGCAGTATGATGCATCTTTCGCCCTCGTCTGTTTTAGGCTTTCCTTCTTTTAGTTCTCCATCATCTCTGTATATGTTTATTCTGATGTAGAGCTTGTTTTGTTCTTCATCAAAGTTTTCCCATTTGAGACCGCATATTTCTCCTCGCCTTAAGCCTGTGGTCAGTTCGAGGTAGAAGAAGTCGCCCCATTCCTTGTCGTCATTTAAGGCGTGCATCAGTTTGTCAAGTTCGCTGTCATTTAGCACCTTAAGATCTTTTTTCTTTTTCTTTGGTACCGTTGTTCCTTCTGTTGGATTTTTGGCTATGAGATTCTTTTCGATTGCTGTTTCCATCGCCAGGTGCAGTGTGCTATGTATCTTTATTATCATATTATCTGCAAGTTTGTGTCCATGTACGGGATGGTTGTTAATTCTGCCTTCCTTTTTTAATTTCGCATACATTTTCTGCACATCATTTGTTGTGATGAAGGCTATCTTTTTATCTCCCAGATATGGCTTTATGTAGCATCTGCATATTAGCTCGAAGCCCTTTAGAGTGGTTGGTCTTACAGCTTGGGGCATTAATTCATTTATCCACTTGTCGAGCCATTTACTTAATGTTATGTTGCTGTCTTCGTTAAGGTCGGCATCCTGATATTGAAGCTTTAATGCGTTCAGCTTTTGCATCATTTCTTTTTGTGTCTTGCCGTATGCATATCTGAATATAGAATCGCCATTTTGTTTATGCCCGACCACAATTCTGCCTTCCCACTGATTTTCTTTTTTAAGCCTTACCATGCCGTCACCCGATGGTCTGCGTTTTGCCATTTTTCTCACCTCGCTTTTTCTGTAACACACACAATACCGTAAAGGTTCTAACAAGTCAAGCTAAAAAGCGAAACAAATCTGCAAAGAATTTCAAAAGACATATAACAGTAATTTTATTTACATAAAACCAATAGAAAAGAGGTTAAGCATGCATTTTATGCTTAACCTCTGGTTATATAGATTCTATTTCATTGTGCCGACCGTTTTATTTATATCGCCGTCTGAGTCTACTATTATTGTTTTGGTTTTGCTGGGTGCCACATATCCAAATCCTTCAATGTGGGCTTTATTTTGCTCCTTAATTATTTCCGTTCTTATTTTCGTTTCCTCATCGGTGAGGTAGCAGTTGTCTTTTGCCATAATTTCATCATTTGGATTTATGGGTTCTTCCGGATTCTTTTCCCATTTTGCGTAGAGAACATCAGGCTTTGTGAATTTAAATGTTGTTACCTGATTTTGCTTTGTTCGCGGATCGGTGAACCATCCGGCGAATGTGTAACCGTATTTTGTTGGAATGTAACTCTCTAAGCTGATGCTCTCGCCGTATCTTCTGGTTATTGGTCTGATAAAGCTTCCGCCATCTGATGCGAAGGTTAAGGTTACATTTCCTACGATTCCAAGTTCGTTGTCGAAGGTTACTCGGTATTTACCGAGCCACCAAGGTTTTGCAGTTGCCGATGCCGTTTGTGTCAGCAGCATGGTCACTGCCAATGCCGTACATAATACTTTTTTCTTCATAATCTTTCATCCCCTAAATTTGTATTTACCATTCGGCAACACAAACATACCACAGAAGATTTAGAAAGTCTACGAAGGTTTTTCAAAAGTGCTTTTCTTTGGTTACAGCGTATCATATTTTGATATGAAAAGTAGCATACTTAGAATAATCTAAATATGCTACATGGTTTACTTAAAGAACAACATATGAATACCAATTTGCCATCATACTATATCACTCAAGATAATCTTTAAGTTTTCTACTTCTCGTAAAGCATGAATGGCGGTACAAAAGTTTACGCTCTATTTGTCGAATTCTTTCTCTTGTCAATCCAAATTCATTTGCCGTTTCTTCTAAAGTATGAGCATTACATTCAATATGCTCTCGCACTTCATCCAATGGCAAATTGCACTCTTCGCTGATTAACAACCTATTATCAGGTATACCAAATCTGAACTTCATAATAGCCTGTTCTCTTGATGTACCTGTTTCTATTAAATCCAGAAAATCTTGCAATATGTAGCTTTTCCCCACGATAACACTCCTTATAATAATATTACAAAGACTATCTTCGCTCTTTAATAACCTTTTCAACATAGTCTAAAACAGCATTTGCAACTTCTCTCCTATATGGTCTTTCCTCTGAAACAACACCATCGTAAACAAGGGGTAAATTTTCCTTAGCAGCAAGACGATTTAAAATGTTGACTGATGATAAAACAGAATTATGGCACATAGTCCTGCGTCTATCCATATCCGTAACTTTGGATTGATATTCTTCTTTATCAATAGATTTGTATGAATAAATTTTCATCCATAATTCCATTTCATATATTACTAAATGATATTCTTCAAATGATTTTAGGGAACTATATAGAATATCGAGTGACTCATTATCCTCTTGATGAATTTCTGCGAGCTTTTTTAATGTATTTATATTTAACATGTTATACCTCATCCAACAGAATCGTTATTTGTTTCCTCGCCTATAGATGTGTCATTAATTAAAAAGAAATGAATTTTATACAATGTATCAACAGACTCTTCTCTTACAACCTTACCATTCGATTCAGACAAGAAATAAAATGGTACATGCATGGCATTTTCAATAATATACACTATATTTTCCCTTGTTGCAAGTTCCTTAGACTCATATTTGATATTATCTAACAATACAAGTTCATCAGCAACCATAATATATCCTTCCGGA
>JAGCLT010000063.1 GCA_017646825.1 Clostridia bacterium
AAAAGAATGCTATGAAACAGAGTATTGGTTGGAATTACTATATGAAACAGATTGTATCGAAAAAGAGAAATATAAGAAAATACAAAATGAATGTGGTGCCATTCGCAGAATGTTAATTTCTTCACTAAAAACAGTTAAATCTAAATAATAGAAAGCTGAAACGAGTATGTGATATGCACCCCAAAAGTTAGACACTTTTGGGGTGCATATCAAACAGAAATGGCTTTTAATTCAATTATAACTTCTTACTAAATCCAAGTATAGGCATATTATAAGAAAAATCACGCAGTATCAGTCCTGACGGGGCTTTGCCGTAGCAACCGTGAACAGTTGCTTCTCCCTCTATTGGTCTTTCCATTGTAAGGGTAATTGTGTTTTTATAAAGTTTATATTCTTTATAATTATTAATGCCTTTTTGGTCAAAAACTGTAATTTCCACAGTACCGCTTGGCAGTTCCCCTGCAGTTAATATTACGCCTTTTTGGAACTGTACCTTAATTTTGTTTTTCCCTGATTTTGTGACTTTTTCCACATTGGGAATTAAGGGCATTTCATACTTTTTATAGTAAACAGACATAATAAGCCGTGCCATACGGCGTCCGATAAGATTGCAGCCCTCTACGCTGTTATGAGCGTTATCTGACTTTGCCGCCCCGAAAGTGGGAACTATATATACATTTTTCAAATCTTGTGCCGCACGCCTTTGCTGTTCACGCATAAGCGAGAAAGGGCCGTCGCTATACCCATCGTTATTATGAAGTGTATTAAGCTGATATGTAAAGAACGGCAAATCTGTAATGCCTAAATCCTCCCTGAAATCCTGAACCATCTGTGCAAAATTATCGTAGTATGCTTTTGCAGTTTCTTCTTTTAAGGCATCGTCGCAACCCTGATACCAGATAACACCTGCAACTTTCCCTCCTGCTTTTTTTACATAGGAAAGCATACCCTCGTACAAATCGCCTCCCAGATGCTTGTTCCATCTTTTAATGGGAACTCCGCCTACAGCGCAGGAAACAAAGCCCACGGGGATACCCGTCTGATTTACAAGGTCCTTTGCAGTCTGAATGTGGGGACCGTATATACCCTGACCGAATTTAATTCCCCTGTCAAGCCAGTTTAAGGGGTGGTCTGCAAGTGCCCATTTTTCACAGTTTTTAAAATTATAAATACCGTTATGGATTAAGTTTTCGTACTCACCAAATCCGTTGCCCTGAGCATTTGACTGTCCTGCAATAATGAAAATATCACCTACTCCAATATGGTGGATATAATCTTCGTAAAAACGATACGCAAACCAGTCTTTTCTGAAAATACAAATATGTATTGTGTAGGAATAACCTGCAGGAATTTTAAAGGTAACGTTGCAGTTGTCGCCCTCTGTTTTAAATGGTGTCCAGCCGATTACAGTAACCCCTGATTTTTCGTCAACCACCTTTGCATAAGGAAGTGCAGTTGGCTCGTAGTCCTCAATATAGAATTTCCCTTTTAATTCTACATCCGCATAACCCTTTTCCTGCTGATAAAAAGAAAAATCAGAAGGTGCAGTTGTTAATTCTACTTTAAACATTTTTATCACCTACAAACATGGCTACGACAAAAGTCGTAGCCATAATTTTATTTTTCAAGACTTTCTACTCTTTCTATGTGTCTTCCACCCTCAAAGTCTGTAGTTAACCAGGTCATGGTGATTTCCTTACCTGCTTCAAGACCAATCATTCTGGCACCCATTGAAAGAACATTTGTGTCATTATGCATTCTGGACAATCTTGCCGACAACGCCTCTGAAGCATTTACGCATCTTATTCCTTTTTGTTTGTTTGCGGCAATAGCCATACCTACTCCTGTTCCGCAGATAAGAATACCTTTTTCGCAGCGGCCTGAAGTTACGGCTTCGCAAACTTTTTTTGCATAATCTACATAGTTGCAACTGTCGTTTGTATATGTACCTACATCTTCGCAACTATACCCTTTTGACTGCAAAAATTCAATAAGTGAATTTTTAAAATCTACTGCAGCGTGGTCACAACCTAACGCTATCATTGGCAATGCCTCCTATAGTTCTACCAAATAACCTTTGATTTTTTCTGTTGCTTCTTTTACATCAGCACTGATAGTAATTGTAAACTTAATGTTGAACTTTTCAGCGATTGCTTTAATGTCATCAAAAAATTCATCGCTTTTATCAACAGGCATATCTGCCAACTTAGTAACACTGTCAATAAAAATATGAGTTATATCATAATCTCTTGAAACAATACCGCTTATAAAGCCCGCAAGAGTTTCGTATGATTTAACAGAAAAATCAGATGTATCTGACATTCTTACTTTTGATTTCAAATCAAACAAGTGTCTGTTGTCCTTAGTAATGCAAACAACATTGCCGTTTTCAACGTCTGCCGCTTTGTTTACCATTTCAATAAAAGCCTTGGTTTTGCCTGAGCCCTTTTCGCCCATTAATATTTTTATCATTTAAAAAACCTCCTTTTATTTTTCCTTGTAATTTTATTGTACTATATACGGAGTAATTTTTCAAGTATTATTTTGAAAGTCTGTCTAAAAGTTTTTGTCTTTCTTCCTCATATCCCGGTTTTCCAAGCAAAGCAAACATATTTTTCTTGTACGCCTCAACACCCGGCTGGTCAAAGGGATTGACACCAAGCATATATCCGCTTACTGCACAAGCTTTTTCAAAGAAATAAACAAGATAGCCGAAATGATACTCATCAAGACTGTCAATTTCCACTATGAAATTAGGAACTCCGCCGTCTGTGTGGGCGAGAACTGTACCCTCCATAGCCTTGCGGTTTACGTAGTCAACAGTTTTTCCTGCCAAGAAGTTAAGTCCGTCAAGGTCGTCTTTGTCCTCCCCTATTGTTACGTCTGCTTTTGTAGCATTAACACTTAATACTGTTTCAAAAATACATCTTCTGCCGTCCTGAATATACTGTCCCATAGAATGCAAATCAGTTGAAAAGTCTGCACCTGCAGGGAAAATACCTTTTTGGTCTTTGCCCTCACTTTCCCCGAACAGTTGTTTCCACCACTCTGTCATATAGTGAAGTGCAGGTTCGTAGTTTACAAGCATTTCAATAGTTTTGCCCTTCTGAAGCATTGAAAAACGTGATGCAGCGTAACAGTAGCACATATTTTTGTCTAAATCGTCAACAGAGTATTCTGCCATTGCGTCGGCGGCACCTTTCATCATCATGTCAATATCCGCACCGCTTACAGCAATAGGCAATAGACCTACTGCGGTTAAAACTGAAAATCTTCCGCCAACATCGTCTGGCACAACAAAAGTTTCGTAACCCTCGTCGTCAGACAGTTTTTTAAGTGCACCTCTTGATTTGTCCGTGGTAGCGTAAATTCTTTCTTTTGCTCCCTCTTTTCCGTATCTTTGCTCTAAAATTTCACGGAAAACTCTGAAAGCAATTGCAGGTTCTGTAGTTGTACCTGATTTTGAAATAACGTTAACAGAAAAGTCCTTGTCCGCTACATAATCAACAAGTTCCTTTAAGTAGGCAGAACTGATGCTGTTACCCGCAAAGAAAATCTTTGTTTTTGCAGTATAGTTTGCAAGGGGTGAAGTCAAAAATTCTATAGCCGCCCTTGCACCTAAGTATGAGCCGCCTATACCAATTACAATTAAAACCTCTGACTGATTGCGGATTTTTTCGGCACAAGCCTTAATTCTTGCAAATTCCTCTTTGTCATAGTCTTTTGGAAGATTAACCCAGCCTAAGAAGTCGTTTCCTCTTCCTGATTTTTCATTTATCATTTTGTGGGCGTTTGATACTGCACCCTTTAAACTTAAAAGTTCTTCATCCTTTAAGAAATCCGATGCCATTTTGTAATTAAATTTTAATGCCACTAAAATCATACTCCTTTCGTACTATATATTTTATTACAAATTCAGGTAAAAATCAAATAAATTTTTAAATTAACTATTTATTTTTTAAAAGAACTGTGTTATTATATAATAAAGTAACTATGTAAAGGAGAGTAACTATGTCAGAAAATATTAAAGTCGTCGCAAACAGAATAAAGGAATTAAGGGAAGTCGTCGGATATTCTCTGGACGAATTTTCAAAAATGCTTGATATGACTTTAGAGGAATACTCTCAATACGAAACAGGCAACACGGACATTCCCATAAGTGTTCTTTACGAAATTTCAACACAGTTAGGTGTGGAATTAACTACTATTTTAACAGGAAACGAACCCCGTCTTAAAAGATTTTCATTTGTTAAAAACGGCGAGGGTATAGTTATAGAGCGAAGCAAACAATACGACTACACAAACATTGCTTACAAAATGTCAGGAAAGAAATCAGAGGTTTTGCTTGTTACAGTCCGCCCCGAGGGTGATGACCAGATTCACACAAACACCCACCCCGGTCAGGAACTTGACTACATTTTAGAGGGTGAAATGATACTTAAAGTTGCAGACACCGAAATAGTATGCAGTAAAGGTGACGCAATATATTACGATTCTGCATATCCTCACGGAATGAAAGCAATAGGCGACAA
>JAGCLT010000005.1 GCA_017646825.1 Clostridia bacterium
GTCAAAAGCAACAAGGGAGCGGTCCATAAGTTCTTTGTAACTCTCTCCGCCGTCAAATCTTGCAAGACCCGGGTTTTGTCTGTAAAATTCAAAACTTTCGGCGTACTGTTCCTTAATGGTTTCTATAAGAAGCCCCTGCCATTCACCTACGTCCGCTTCACGAAGTTCTTTTACTTTGTTAACAGGTATGCCAAGTTTTTGTGCAATCGGTTTAACTGTGTCAACTGCTCTTGACAAATCACTTGAATAAATTTTATCAATTTTAAAATTTTCAGTAATATATTGTGCAACCGCTTCCGCCTGAGATAAGCCGATTTCATCAAGAGGAACGTCCATCTGTCCTGAAAATCTTTTTTCTTTATTACCTTTACTGTAACCGTGTCTTACTATTACAAATGTTACCATAATGCTCACTTCCTGAAACTATTTCGTTGTATAACCTTTATTAATTCTACCACAGGTATCACTAAAAACGCAAGACCTATTGCAACGGCGTATTCTGTACCGTTAATGGGAGTAAAGCCGAAAGCATTTGCAAGAACGGGTATTTCGCATACTGCAGTTGTAGCAATAAGAGAGCCAAGTGTTGAATACAGTAAAAATTTGTTGTTATTTCCTTTTAAATACATTGTAATTACCGAGCCTCGTTGTGAACGCATATTAATTGAGTGGAATATTTCGCACATTGACATTGTTAAAAATGCCATAGTCATTCCGTCGGGACTGTTAACAAATTCCCATCTGCCCGATTCCATAAAGTGGCCTATAAAGTATGCACTTATTGTAAGAACACTGACCAGTAATCCCTGATATGCCACGTCAAAACCAAGTCCCCCTGAAAAAATACCGTCAGAGGTTTTTCTTGGAGGTCGTTTCATTATGTTGTCCTCACCTTTTTCCATACTGAGAGCAAGGGCAGGGAAACAGTCTGTTACAAGGTTTATCCACAAAAGATGGACGGGTTTTAAAATGGTAAAACCAATTAGATTTGCCACAAATATTGATATAACTTCGCTTAGGTTTGATGCAAGAAGAAAGCCGATTGATTTTCTTATGTTGTCGTAAATTCTTCTGCCCTCGCCTACTGCGGTAACTATAGTTGCAAAGTTGTCATCTGCAAGGACCATATCTGCAACGTTTTTTGTAACGTCGGTGCCGGTAATACCCATACCAACGCCTATGTCTGCAGTTTTAATTGAGGGTGCGTCGTTTACGCCGTCTCCCGTCATAGCGGTAATGTAGCCCAGTTTCTTCCACGCATCAACTATTTTTACCTTGTGCTCGGGCTGAACTCTTGCGTAAACCGAATATTTTTGTACTTCTTTTTCAAAGTTATCGTTGGAAATTTCGTCTAACTGAGCACCTGTTAATGCTTCTTCGGCACTTGTTATTATACCTAACTGCTTTGCAATAGCAATAGCGGTGTCTATGTGGTCCCCTGTAATCATAATAGGTCTTATACCTGCTTCACGGCACTTTATAATAGCGTCTTTAACTTCAGGTCTTACAGGGTCAATCATACCCACTATTCCGCAGAAAATTAAATTCTGTTCCACATTTTCGGGAGTAACTTTTGAGGGTAACTCTTTAAGATTTTTGTAAGCAAGAGCCAACACCCTAAGAGCGTTGTCCGCATAATTTTTATTTTGTTTTAAAATTTCTTTTTTTAGTTCCTCTGTTAAAGGTACTGTTTTTCCGTCTTTTAAAACATTGGTACAGCGTTTTAAAATTTCGTCAACTGCACCTTTTGTAAACTGAATGTAGGCGCCGCTTTCTTTGTGTATAGTGGTCATCATTTTACGCATAGAGTCAAAGGGTGCTTCTGCTACTCTTGGATTAACCTGCTCCAGTTTGTTTTTGTTAAGCCCTAAACTAAGGGCAAAAGATACCAGCGCCGCTTCTGTGGGCTCACCCAATACGTTTTCCTTTTCGTCAACAGATACGTCTGTGCAAAGAGCAAAACCCTTTGCAAGGAAATTTTTGTCGCTGCCGTAACTTTCCACAACTGTCATTTTGTTTTGTGTAAGAGTACCTGTTTTGTCGGAGCATATTATCTGGGCACATCCTAAAGTTTCCACTGCAGTCAGTTTTCGTATTATGGCGTTTTTCTTTGACATATTTGTAACGCCGATTGCCAAAACTATTGTTACAACTGCCGCAAGACCTTCGGGAATTGCCGCAACTGCTAATGACACTGCAAGCATAAAAGTATCAAGGAAAAATTCGAAGTCAAGAGTGTCTCCCATAAAGTACTGCCTTAAAACACCAAAGGCAAACATAAATATACATGTGCCTATTACGATATATGTCAGAATTTTGGAAAGACCTGCAAGTTTTTTCTGCAAAGGAGTCTGTTCGTCTGCGGCAACAGTAAGGGCGTGAGCAATTTTACCCATTTCTGTCTGCATACCTGTTGCTACAACTACACCTTTGCCTCGCCCGTAAACTACGGTGCTTCCCATATACATCATATTTTTTCTGTCCCCTAAGGGAACGTCTTTTTCGGATTTTAAATTAATAACGTCAATAAGTTTATCTACAGGCACAGATTCCCCCGTTAACGCCGCTTCTTCAATTTTTAAAGATGCACTTTCTATAATTCTGCAATCTGCAGGGACAGCGTCACCTGCTTCTAACAAAACTATATCGCCAACTACAAGGTCTTCGCTTTTTATTACTACTGTTTTTCCGTCACGAAGAACACGGGTGGTGGAGGCGGACATTTCCTGCAACGCTTCAATGGCTTTTTCCGCTTTGCTTTCCTGATACACACCAAGAACGGCGTTAATTAAAACAACCGCCAGAATAATTATTACGTCTATTGGAAATTCTGCTTCTAAAAATGCAGTAATGCCCGAAATAACAGCCGCCGCAATAAGTATAAGTATCATAGGATCTGAAAGTTGCTCCAGAAAACGTAAAAATACAGATTTGGTCTTTCCTTTTTCCAGTTTGTTTTTGCCGTTTGTAAGAAGCCTGTTTTGTGCAACAACGGTAGTAAGACCGCTTTCATCTGAGTTGGTGCTTTTTAAAACTTCGTCAATTGGTTGTAAATACTCTTTCAATTTGTTTCCTCCTTTAAAATTAAAAAAGACCCTCGACGAAAAAACGTCGAAGGTCTTGCTTCCCTGACAGGGTCCAAAAGCCAGTCACAAGTGACACGATGTTGACTTTCGGATAATTGCTACTCCCCTTTGATAAGCAAATTTTACCACATAGGTTTTTGTTTGTCAACAGTATCAGGCATTTTTTTGTAAACATACAGTACCTGCAACGATTTCTTCTTTTGTAGATATTTGTATGCTGCTTTTACCTAAAAAATTCTTGGTTGTCCTAAATTGATTTTGAAACTTTTTGTTTTTATCTTACTTGACAAAATAGAACACAACAGAACTGTTTCTCTGTGTTTCATTAATTTGAATAAACCTTATTGCTCACAATATCCCTGTCCCGTAATAACAATGTGAGGTTTTTCGCTATTGCCAACTTCAAAAAATCTCCAACATTCTTCATCTTCATTTGTATCAATATACACCTCAATACAAAAATCATTTGATAATACTATCTTTAAGTCTCCTGTTTCGTTTATGATAATATCTTCCACTAACAAATCTGTATCACAAAGAAAGTTCTTTGACTCATCAAATTTGTTGTTACCCTCTACATCCCATTCAAAATCATTATCGTTGTAATTGCCGTTGTTCATTTGTGAATTAGGTCTGAACATATCATCCTTTGATATTATAATCTTTCCTTGATGTGTTATTCGAAAGAAGCCGTCAATATGAATTGCATATTTTGATGCTTCGGCATATCGGAATTCTAATTTCCCGCCTTCTGTTTTATGAGCAACTTTGGCTTTTGGGTTTTTGCCAAATCCAAAACCGGCCATAGCACCTCCTCGTGTTATTTGACGAAGTTTTTCCCCTTTTAAATTCGATATTGCCTCAATTATTTTATTATATTCTGTTTTGTTCATAATTACATCCTTTCTATTTATTAAACCATTCTCACAGTTTAGCACAGTTTAGGGACGGCACGGTTTTTGTAACAAAAACTGCCCCGTCCCCAAATTGTCAAA
>JAGCLT010000064.1 GCA_017646825.1 Clostridia bacterium
GTTTTAGACCAGAAGCCCGAGACAGACAACGGCTATGTAACATTAGTAAATGCAACATACGAAAACGGAGAACTGAAAGAATGTGAAAACCGTACAGGAATATGGGCATGGAAACACCCCCACCACGACGGAACAGTTACTTATAAAGAAGTTAAAGGTGAAGTAACTTTTGACGATGTAGTTTTTGGATACGTTGAAAACAAAACAGTGTTAAAAGGTATTTCCTTGTATGCAAATCCCGGGCAGAGAATTGCCTTTGTAGGCTCAACAGGTGCAGGTAAAACTACAATCACAAACCTGATTAACAGATTTTACGATGTGCCTGACGGCAAAATAAGATACGACGGAATAAACATAAATAAAATAAAGAAAGCAGACCTCCGCCGTTCTCTGTCAATGGTACTGCAGGATACTCATTTGTTTACCGGAACAGTACGAGACAATATAAGATACGGCAACCTTGATGCCACTAACCAACAGGTAACAGAGGCGGCAAAACTTGCCAATGCTCATTCATTTATAGAACTTCTAAAGGATGGTTATGACACAGTTATAACAGGAGACGGACTTAACTTAAGTCAGGGACAACGACAACTTCTTGCCATTGCCCGTGCTGCAGTTGCAGACCCGCCTGTTTTAATTCTTGACGAGGCTACAAGTTCCATCGACACAAGAACAGAAAGACTTATTGAAAAAGGCATGAACAGTCTTATGGAGGGCAGAACGGTGTTTGTTATTGCCCACAGACTTTCTACAGTGCGAAACTCCAACGCCATTATGGTACTGGAACACGGCGAAATTATAGAACGTGGCAACCACGATGAACTCCTTGCACAAAAAGGAAAATATTATCAGTTATATACAGGTATGTTCGAATTAGAATAAAACAAAGAACCGCTGTGCGGTTCTTTTTTTATTCCATTATTGTTGAAAATTCCATTTCTATTTTCTCAGGGTCCAACTCCTTTATCTGCAAAACAGAGTTTAGTGCAATCACAAATCCCTGTGGCAATGTAACAGTAATTGTTGTGCCGTGATTTAATTTGCTTTTTATTTCCAGTCTACCGTTCATAAGGTCGGTAAACTCTTTTACTATTGCCATACCAAGTCCGCACCCCTGAGCGACAGCCCTGCCGTTTTGGGCTCTGTAATTACACTGAAAAATCTTGTCTATATCATTTTTAGGTATTCCTATTCCGTTATCGGTAACTTTTATTACAAGGTTATCCTCCATAATATCCAAATCGAGTGTAATTATTTTATCCTTGCTTGTGTTATACTTTATTGCGTTTGTTACAAGGTTATTAAGTACCCTTGTTAACTTTTCATAATCGCATGAAAACACATTATTTCCACAAAGGATATTTGTATGAAGTGTAGCGTTGCAACTGTCAATGTAAGGCTTTATCGAGGAAACATACATTGTTATGTATTCTTCCACACTGCAGGAAGAATAATTTACTGTTGCAAGTTTGTTTCTGCAGTTAATTATATCGTGAAAATTTGAAGCAAGAAGATTTACAGAGTTGCAGCTTCTATGTATAATTCCGCAAAACTGTCCTATTGCCTCTTTGTCAACAGGCTCTTCTTTTGATGCAGTTTCAATCATTGATGCGGAAACTTTTATGTTTGCCACAGGTTGCTTTATGTCGTGAATTATTTTGCTTAGTTCTTCATAGTTCATATAAATTGCCCCTATTTATTTTCTGAATTGGCTGATTGTTTCAATAGTTTTTAACAGCAACTCTTTTTCCTTGGGTGAAAAATCCTCAGTCAATTCTTCAACTTTCTTCACAAAATGACTGTGTCCCGATTTTGAGTTCAAATCCCCGAAAAGCAAACTGTCTGTTGATACTTCTAAAACGTTTGCAATCTTCACCAAAGTTTCAAGAGAGGGAACGCCTTTTGCCCTTTCTATTTGCCCTACAAAAGTTGTTGAAACATCTAATTTTTCTGCCAACTGCTCCAGTGTATATTGTTTTTCTTTCCTTTGTTTTCTTATATTCTTTCCTAACAATTCATAGTTCAAAACATTAACACCTACCTTTATTTTAGTTTATCACTTCAAACATAGCAAAAACAGAATGTAATATCTTAAAATATTAACTGTAATCTTAAATAATAAATGTTGAAATGTGCAATGTTTTTTGGTATAATAGCATTGGAGGGATGATTATGAAAAAACTGTCAGTTTTGCTTTTAATAATAATTATATTTAACTGCATTGCATTTGCAGACCAGTTAGAAACAAACGTTGTAAAAGAAAGCGACTCTTCTTTTACACTTGAATTAAAACTTACGGAAGAGAAATCACCTGTTGTAAAGGTAAACGGTGAAGTTATGGAATATGACCCCGCTCCCTTTACTAAGGACGACAGAATGTATGTGCCCGTAAGGCAGATTCTTGAACAAAACGGTTACTATGTTAATTACGACGAAAAAACCGCCACAGTTTCTGCAATCAATACAGTAAATAATCACTATATCGTTATGCAGATAGGCAACAAGACCTACGCTTCGGGAGAAAGGACATACCAGTTTGATGTTGCACCCATAGTAATAGAGGGAAGAACATTTGTACCTGTTAGAATTATGTATGAAATGATGGGCTGTAAGGTAGATTACGACGAGGCAACAAACACCGCTATAATTACAAAATAAGGTGATGATAGTAAATGTCAGTAGGATTAGTTGACGAATACAACCAGAGTTTACGTGTCAAATCTGTCAACTGCACAGTTGAAGTTACAGAGGACTTTGGTGTTTTCACATTAAAGCAACAGTTTTTAAATGACACCGACGGAGTTGCAGATGCAAGTTACATATTCCCAATAGCAGACTGCGAAATAATTGTTGACTTTAAAGTTTACATAGGTAAAGAAGCGATAATTTCACATCTTACAACAAAGCGTGATTCTGACTCATTCGAACAGTATTCCTTTGCCAACGCCAACGATTTTTCAAGTTTCAAAGTACACATAGGAAAACTTGCACCGGGAAGAATAATAGAAACGGAACTAAAATACATAAAGCATACGGAAAACAAGGACGGATATTGTAAAATAACAATACCCACAGTTGTTGTGCCTAATTTCGGTATGGAAAGTACACAGTATTCCTTTGGTGACTTTTCAAATCCGCCCGATTATTCTACCGCTCTTGATTTTACATATTACGGAAGCAATATTGTAAAAGCATACTCAAACACACACAATTTAAAGTTCAATGTGTCTGACAGTATGGTTACTGCAACGTTAACAGATAATACTTCCTCTAACTATGCAGTTGAAATTATTATTGAAAAAGCAGAGACAGACGTACCTGCCATATACAGGTATAATAACCTTATATACTGTACGGTCAAACCCGAAATAGACCTTTATGTAAGACACGGCAAAAGATATCTTTTTATGTTAAACACAGGTGAAAAACACAAGGCAGAAATTAAAACTGCAGTTATTGCCTGTCTTAAGGCAATGGGCAAAAACGATACATTTAATCTTATGATGTTAAACAGACAAAACTCTGTTTTCTCTGAGGGCTACGTTCACCCAACTGACGAGCAGATTTATGCCGTATCCAACTGGTTTGACTCATACGAATTAGGAGATACCGTAGAACTGTTTTCCGACCTTATATCTTCTTATAAACACAACGGAAACACAGTTGCTATGCTTATAACAGACGAAAAAACGTCGCAGAATCAAGACATTCTACGATACATTGAAAATCACAAAAGCAACACTTATTATACTCTGGAAATTGACAACAAAGACGATATGGGCTTTTTAAAGGCACTTGCCGAAAACACAGGGGGCAAATACAGATTCATTTCCCCGAAAAACAAGGTGGCAAAAGAGATTATCGGTGCTTTTAATGTAGTGTCCGCACCTTGTATTACAGATACTTCCATTACCTTTGATAACGCAGTAAACAGTGTTGCAACAACAGGTATTAAAAAAATCCATTACGGAGATACAATTACCGCCATTGCGGAAATATATGACGCTATGCCCGAAACAATGTATATAGACGGAAGATTTGCAGGGGGCAAAATCAGTTATAAACTCGACCTTACAAAATACAATAAAGGCGGAAGTTCATTAAGGTATCTCTTTGCAAAAAACAGTATAGACAACCTTAACCAGAAACTTGCAAACAGTTCTATAACAGAAACCAGAAACATAACAAACAAAATTATAGAGATATCCAAAAAATACAGTATTTACAACAATTATATGGATATGCTTCTTATGAATTCCAACGGCAAATACTACGACTGCGTGTCTATAATAAGACCAAAAGCATTGCCTTACGACTGGTACCTGTCAACTCTGGAATCATATAATCTTCGTAATAACCCAAACGATATTGACACCCAGTATATTAAACTTATAAAACGTCAGCGCTGCGACGGAAGTTTTCACCCGTCACACACGCCCGAAAATTCCCGTACAAAGGAAAGTATTGCAATATATACCGCCCGTGTTGTTACGGAGATAATGATAAATTATCCAAATCCGTCATTATTTATATGGAACTTGCGGAAAGCCGTTGAGTTTTTAATGGATTATATTGAAAACAGCGACAGTGCAAGCGTGCCTCAAAAAATTACAGATGCACTTCTTGACTGGCACAAAACACTTAAAAGTACTGATGAAATTAGCCAAAAAGTAGAAGCTATTGCCTATATGTATGGTAATAATAAATAAATTTTCAAAAAACACTTGTAAATTTTGTAAATATAGTATAAAATATATGATAGTTAAAAAAATATCAATTTATTTTTAGGAGGAAAACACAATGTCAGTAAATGTAGGTATTAACGGTTTTGGCCGTATCGGTCGTCTTGTTTTCAGAGCAGCGATTGAAAGAGGTAACGTTGAAATCAAAGCTATCAACGATCCATTTATCGATCCTGATTACATGGTTTATATGTTATCTTATGATACAGTACACGGCAGATTTAACGGCACAGTTGAAGCAAAAGAAAACGCTATCGTTGTAAACGGTAAAGAAATCAAAGTTTTCGCTGAAATGGATGCTAATAACATTCCTTGGGCAGAAGCTGGCGCAGAATACATTGTTGAATCAACAGGTGTTTACACAACAATGGATAAAGCAAAAGCTCACTTCACAGGCGGAGCAAAGAAAGTTGTTATTTCAGCTCCTTCAAAAGATGCTCCAATGTTCGTTATGGGCGTTAACAACAAAGAATATAAAGCAGATATGGATATCGTATCAAACGCTTCTTGCACAACAAACTGTCTTGCACCTTTAGCAAAAGTTATTAACGATAACTTTGGTATCGTTGAAGGTCTTATGACAACAGTTCACGCTACAACTGCTACACAAAAAACAGTTGACGGTCCTTCAAAGAAAGACTGGAGAGGCGGACGTGGCGCTGCATTCAATATCATTCCTTCATCAACAGGTGCTGCAAAAGCAGTTGGTAAAGTTATTCCTCAGTTAAACGGTAAATTAACAGGTATGGCATTCCGCGTACCTACAGCTGACGTTTCAGTTGTTGACTTAACATGCCGTTTGGAAAAAGCTGCTTCTTACGACGAAATCAAAGCTGCAGTTAAAGCTGCTGCTGACGGTGAAATGAAAGGTATCTTGGGTTACACAGAAGACGCTGTCGTTTCAAGCGATTTCATCCACGAATCAAGAACATCTGTATTTGATGCAGGTGCTGGTATCAGCCTAAATGACAACTTCGTTAAATTAGTTGCTTGGTACGATAACGAATGGGGTTATTCAAACAAAGTTCTTGACTTGATTACACATATGTATTCAGTTGACAACAAATAATCAAACCTATAAATAAGCCGTGAGCAATGCTCACGGCTTTCTTTTATATATACGATTAAATTCTCTGAATTTGTTTTTATCTATATTTTGCAACTGTTCTTTTGTAATTCGAAACTGCCAGTTACCCTCGGCTCTGCCAGGTGTGTTAAGCCGTGTGTCGGAGCCGTAGCCAAGCAAGTCCTGAACAGGCAGTATTACCGTGTCGGCGTGACTTATGAAAATCGTGCGGAGAACGTAGTCAAAACCCTCTTCAAAGTTGTCGCCGAAAAATCCGCAATAATTAAGCATATCTTTTTTTCTTCCTGCTTCAAGTTCCCATAAATAGCCA
>JAGCLT010000006.1 GCA_017646825.1 Clostridia bacterium
AGACATTCCCAGAGGGGATTTAATATGTTTTACCTGTGCAAACGAAAGGTACGATTTTAACAGAAACATCGCTCCCTTTTTGTACAAGGGAACTGTTAAAGACGCCATACTCACTATGAAGTTCAGCGCAAATCAGCAATGGATTGCATATTCCTTCGGGGAGATTTTAGCACAGCGTATTATAGAGCTGTGCGGCGATATTACATTTGACGGAATTGCTTATGTTCCTATATCGAAAAAGCGTTACGAGAAAAGAGGATACAATCAGGCGGAAATTATTGCGTTGTCTGTGGGTAAGACTCTTGATATTCCTGTTTTAAAAGACACGCTTATTAAATTTAAGGACACGCCAAAACAAAGTACGTTATCAGCAATTGAAAGAAGAAAGAATATTAAAGGCTCATATAAACCCGGCAAAACCGATGTAACAGACAAGGTGATTTTATTGATAGATGACGTTTTAACTACGGGCTCAACAATGAGCGAATGTGCAAAAATACTTAAGAAATCTGGTGCTGTTTTGGTATACGGTGCAACGATTGCAGTAACGGAGGGGTGGAATAAAAAGTGCAGATTAAGAGGAAAAAGATTAAGGGTAACAAAGAGAAGTTCGACTTATTATACAAAGTAACTGTCACATTAGTTGCAATAATCGTTGTAATTTTGTTTATGTTTGTTAAAAATTACGAAAAACCGACACAGGAAATAACGGTAAATATAAAAGGGCATATTAACAACGAAGGGGTTTACAGACTGGAAAAAGGGAGTACTGTTTCTGATGTTATAAACCTTGCAGGTGGTTTTACCGATAGGGCAGACAAAGAATACATAAACCCAGCAGAAACCGTAACGGACGGAGAAGAAATTTATATCACTGCTAAAAGCAGGGATATAACAGATAAAATCAATATAAATACTGCAACGGAAAAACAACTTGACAGTTTGCCCGGAATAGGACCGGGAACTGCCAGAAGAATTATAGAATACCGTGAAAAGCACGGTGATTTTAAATATATTGATGAACTGATGAATGTAAAAGGTATAGGTGAGAAAACCTTTGATGAATTAAAAGGATATATTACTTTAGGGTGACAGGAGCCATCCGAGCCACGCCTTAAAACGCGTAATTTCGGTGTATTTCGGCTTGTCATCTTTGCAAGGCGTCAGCCTTGCTGCATCTTCCGCACCAAAATCCTCTCGAAATTCCATCGATTTAAGGTCGAAGAATTTTCAAAGAGGAAATTTTATGACTATGCAAGGCAAAAACGCAGGTAATCCTGACGGATTACCGAGTATTTTAACGTGGCAGAGGCCAAAATTGACCTTTGAAAATCGAGGTTCGGATAGCTCCTGTCACCCTAAACTACATTCTGAGGTGTTCCTTTAAGGAACATCTCAATATTTTTTTGCACGATGACAAGAAGATTTTCTCTTACTGTTTTAGGTGCCCAGCCGATGTGAGGGGTAATTATAATATTTTTCGCTGTAAGCAAAGGATTGTCTGGTTCCATTGGCTCCACGGAAACCACATCTACTGCGGCGTAAAGTTTGTCATTATTAAGTGCCTCTGCTAAGTCCTGTTCGTTTATTACGGGACCACGTGAAGTGTTGATTAATAAACACCCTTTTTTCATTTTGCTTAAAGTGTCTTTGTTAATAAGGTTTTTGGTGTCCTGTGTAAGAGGGCAGTGAAGACTTATTATGTCGCTTTCTTTAAGCAATTCTTCAAAAGATAGGAATGTGTGTTTTGAATCGGGATATGGTTTGTTTCCGTGATTACAGTAAACAACATTCATTGAAAAGGCCTCTGCAATTTTTGCAACTTCTCTTCCTATTGAGCCGTATCCAACTATGCCTATTGTCATTCCTTTAAGGGCAGTAAGTTGTGTTACCCAGTAACAAAAATCTTCTGAATTACACCAACCGCCGTCTTTTACAGAGGCGTTAAGTTCCGTAACTTTGTTGTAGTGGTGTAAAATATATGCAAACACCAGTTGTGCAACGGATTTTGTACTGTATTCAGGTACGTTTGACACAGGAATACCCAACTCTTTTGCATAGGAAACATCTACGGCGTTGTAGCCTGTTGCAAGAGTGGTAATAAATTTTATATTGGGGCACTTGTTCATAACATCTTTGGTTATTAGTGCTTTGTTGGTAATTACAAGTTCTGCGTCGCCTATTCTTTCGGCAACCAATTCGGGGGCAGTTCTGTCATAGACAGTCAGTTCACCGAATTTTTTAAAACCGTCCCAGGACAAATCTCCGGGGTTTGTTGTGTATCCGTCAAGGACTACTGTTTTCATATCATATCACACCTTTTTCTTTAATAAATTTATTATACAATTATCTTGGATTTAAATCAATATTTTATTAAAAAATTATAGACAAACCCGATTAAAAATGGTAAAATATTATTAATATGATTGGAGGTATTACTTATGAACGAAAAATTAAAAATTTATGAAGAAAAAATGGACAAATCTATCAGTTTCTTTCATAGCGATATTAATACTTTAAGAGTGGGAAGAGCAAATCCTGCGGTTTTAGACAAAGTTAAGGTTGAATACTACGGAGTTCCAACACCTCTTGCACAGGTTGGCACGATTGCAGTTCCAGAACCACAGACTATTACTATTCAGCCCTGGGACGCTTCAATTTTAGGTGAAATTGAAAAAGCAATCAACAAATCTGAAATTGGTATCAATCCTCAGAATGACGGCAAATTAATACGTCTTAATTTCCCGCCGTTAACTGAAGAGCGCAGAAAAGAAATTGCTAAATCTTTAAGCAAAAAGTCAGAGGATGCAAAAGTAAACATCAGAAACATCAGAAGAGAAGCAATTGACTACTTCAAAAAAGAACTTAAAAACAAAACAATGACAGAAGACGAAGTTAAAGGCGCAGAAGAGGATACACAAAAATTAACAGACAAAAAAATTGCTGAAATTGAAGCAATTACTGCAAAAAAGGAAAAAGAAATTTTAGAGGTTTGATATGTTTTTTAAAAAAAACAAAGACACCATAGATTTTAATAATTTGCCTTCCGGTATAGGTATTATTATGGA
>JAGCLT010000007.1 GCA_017646825.1 Clostridia bacterium
AGAAATTTATTTTGACAGAGGGGAACAGTACGGCTGCGGAGACCCCAACTGCGGAGTAGGTTGCGAGTGTGACAGATTTATGGAAGTGTGGAACCTTGTATTTACACAGTTTGACAAAGACGAAGATGGTAATTACAACAGACTTCCCAACCCCAACATTGATACAGGTATGGGACTTGAAAGACTTGCAGTTGTTATGCAGGGAGTGGATAATCTTTTTGAAGTTGACACAGTTCGTGACGTTATAAATCACGTTTGCAAAATTGCAGGTATTAATTATAAAGACGATGAAAAGAAAGACATTTCTCTTCGTGTAATAAGTGACCATATAAGAAGTACAGTTATGATGGTATCAGACGGCGTAATCCCCTCAAACGAAGGCAGGGGCTATGTATTAAGACGTCTGCTTCGCCGTGCTGCTCGTCACGGAAAACTTTTAAATATTGAAAGACAGTTCTTAAACGAAGTTGCGGACACAGTTATTGAATGTTCAAAATGTGCATACCCGGAACTGGAAGAAAAGAAAGAATATATTAAAAAGATTATTAAAAAAGAGGAAGAACGTTTTGACGCCACAATTGACAACGGTATTGTTGTTTTAACTGGCTATATTGAAGATGCAAAAAAAGACAACAAGGCATCACTTTCAGGTGAACAGGCGTTCAAACTTCATGACACTTATGGTTTCCCTCTTGATTTGACTGTTGAAATGGCAGGAGAGCAGGGCTTAACTGTTGATGTTGACGGATTCAATAAAGCAATGAAAGAACAAAAAGATGCAGCAAGAAATGCAAGAGAAGACGGCTCAAGCTGGGACGGAGACGTTGTATATGAATTTGAACTTGTAAATGAGCCCACCGCTTTTGTGGGTTATGAAAACTTAATTTCAGACAGTGAAATTTTAGGCATAGTTTGTGACGGCGAAGTTTCTTCGGTAATAGAAAAAGGTAAAAACGGAATCATTGTTACAAAAGAAACACCATTTTATGCCGAAATGGGCGGACAGGCAGGCGACATCGGTGAAATTTACACCGCAAAAGCCAACGCCAAAGTAACATACACCAAAAAAACAGGTGACGGAATTTATCTTCACGAGGTAACAGTTACAGATGGTGAATTTTCACTTAATGACAAAGTTACACTTGTTGTTGACCACAGAAACAGAACAGCAATTGCAAGAAATCACAGTGCTACACATCTTTTGCACAAAGCACTAAAGAACGTTTTAGGCACTCACGTTGCACAGGCGGGTTCACTTGTTACTGCTGACAGATTAAGATTTGACTTTTCACACTTTGAGGCAATGACACCTGAGGAATTAAAAGCCGTAGAAGAAATAGTAAATACTGCAATTTTAGATGCACTTGAAATTAAAATTCAGGAACTTCCCATAGACGAGGCGAAAAAACTTGGTGCTTCTGCACAGTTCGGTGAAAAATACGGAGATATTGTTCGTGTTGTATCAATGGGTGATTTCAGTATAGAATTCTGCGGAGGTACGCATCTTACAAACACGGCTAAGTGCGGTCTGTTTAAGATTTTATCAGAAAACGGAGTTGCTGCAGGCGTAAGACGTATTGAGGCGGTTACAGGCAGAGGCGTACTTGAATACATTGCTAAAAATGACAAGTTGATTGTTGATACTGCAATAGCACTTAAAACAAATCTTATTAATGAGATTGACAAAAAAGCAGATGCTTTAATGACACAGTTAAAAGACCACGAAAAACAAATTGAAGCATTTAAGGCAAAGATGGCAGCTGCAAAAGCAAATAACATTATGACTGGTATAAAACATATCGGCGAATTAAATGTGTTAACTGCACAGATTGACGGTATGGCAGTTGATGAGATAAAATCAATGGCTGACAAGGTAAAAGCAGAAGTAGAAAACAGCGTTGTTGTAATTGCATCAAACACTGACGGAAAAATCACTTTTGTTGCTATGGCATCAAAAGAGGCAGTTGCAAAAGGCGTTCACTGCGGAAATATTATAAGAGAAATAACAGCTATTGCAGGTGGTAAAGGCGGCGGAAAACCTGATATGGCACAGGGCGGCGGAACAGACGCTTCAAAAATTGACGATGCACTTGCAAAAGTTGATGACATAATAGGCACAATATAGGAGGTATAATAATGGACTGTTTATTTTGCAAAATTGTAAACGGTGAAATACCAAGTAAAAAAGTTTATGAAGACGATTTGGTATATTCTTTTTATGATATTGAGCCACAGGCACCTTTTCATATTTTGATTATACCTAAAAAACATATCACATCTGCCCTTGAAATAGATGACAGCAACAAAGACATTGTAGGTCATATTTTTAAGGTTGCGGCAGAAATTGCTAAAGAGCACAACATTGCAGAGGGCGGTTACAGGCTTGTAACCAACGTAGGAAAAGACGGCGGACAAACTGTCGGACATATGCATTTCCACATGCTTGGGGGAAGAAATTTACAATGGCCTCCGGGTTGATTAAACTCCTTTAATATGTTAAGCGGAGGGATAAAATGGCTCGTACAGCGGGAAAAAAGGTAAGAAAAACCTCGGAAAATGCACCGAGAAGAAAACAAAAAAAGGTAAATTACGAGATAGTATGTCTTATAATTATTGCCGTTTCAATACTTATGGGGCTTAGTTTTTTCACAACTGCTATAGACCCATTAGGCTCATACATAAAAGGGTTTTTTATGGGCCTTTTTGGTGCACCTGCATATATTTTCAGTTTTGTTTTACTGGGAGCAGGTATTCATTTTATTGTAAAAAGAGATGTAACCAGATATAAAGGCAAATATATAATGCTTGGTTTTTTACTGGCGTTTATCAGTGCTTTCTGGAATGTTACTCAAAACAATTTTGACGGCAACTACTGGGCACTTGGAAAAGAAGCAGTGGGTGGCGGAATAATAGGCGGATATTTGTCACAACCTATATATTCATTATGCAGTTTCTGGGGAGGAATAATAGTATTTCTCACTCTTATCATAATTTTTGTAATTGTAATTTTTGAAATTTCAGTTACAAAAGTTGCTAAAACTGTATATGAGGGCATTGCGGAGAAATTCTATGAAGATGATGACGTTTATGAAGAGGAAGAAGAAAAAGAAATTTCCGCAAAACTTCCTAAAGAAATGAAAAAAGAATACAAAGAAATCAAAAAGAAAATTTTTGATTTTGAAAAAGAACTTGAAGAAGTAGAAAAGATTGCGAAACAAAAGCAAAAAGAGGAAGAAAAGACGCCTGTCCTTGACGAGGTTATGGTTACAAAAGAGCCCGACAAGGAGGCTATAACCGAAGCGATAGATGTTGCTGCAGAAACTTCGCTTCTTCCAAAAGGCAAAAAGAAAGAGGAAACAGAAACAGTTGAAATAGAAATAAAACACGAAAACATTGACTATATTTTCCCTGATTTATCACTTCTTCGTGAGGGTGAAAAACAGTCTGCTTCTGCACAGGAGGCGTTAGAGCGTACTGCAAAACGGCTTATTGACACACTTAAGTCTTTTGGTGTAGATGCTAAAATTGTGGATTACAGCAAAGGTCCTACAGTTACAAGATACGAACTGCAACCAAGCGCAGGTGTAAAAATTTCAAAAATTACAAACCTTGCAGACGATATTGCTTTAAACCTTGCAGCATCAGGGGTTAGAATTGAGCCTATTGCGGGAAAATCTGCAATCGGTGTTGAAGTGCCAAACGAGATTTTAAGCGCAGTTTATATAAGAGAAGTATTGGGAACAAAAGAATTTGCAGCATTCCCAAGCAAACTTGCATTTGCCCTCGGTAAAGACATCTCTGGTAAACCCGTTATTGGTGATATTGCAAGAATGCCGCATCTTTTGATTGCAGGTTCTACAGGTTCAGGCAAATCTGTATGTATTAACACACTTATTACAAGCATATTATATAAGGCCACACCAAACGAGGTTAAACTTGTAATGATTGACCCCAAAGTTGTTGAACTTGGTGTATATAACGGAATTCCCCATCTTTTGATTCCCGTTGTAACTGACCCGAGAAAAGCCGCAGGAGCGCTGCAGTGGGCGGTTAACGAAATGACGAACAGATACAAACTGTTTGCGGACAACAACGTAAGGGATTTAAAAGGTTATAACGTTTTTGCAAAAGAAAACGATATGGAGGAATTACCTCAGATTGTTATTATTATTGATGAGTTGGCTGACCTTATGATGGTTGCGCCACACGACGTTGAAGACAGTATCTGCCGCCTTGCGCAGATGGCTCGTGCTGCAGGTATGCATCTTGTAATTGCAACTCAGCGTCCGTCAGTTGACGTAATCACTGGTATAATCAAGGCTAACATTCCGTCACGTATTGCATTTGCGGTTTCTTCTTATGTGGATAGCAGAACTATTATAGATACGGGCGGTGCAGAGAAACTGTTGGGACGAGGCGATATGCTGTACAGTCCCATAGGCGCATCAAAACCAGCCAGAGTTCAGGGGGCCTTTGTAACTGACAAGGAAGTTGAATCAATAGTCAACTTTGTAAAAGGACAAGACGAAGTGCAGTACGATGAGGATGTTATCGAACAGATTGAAAACGCCGGAGAACGTCCGTCAGCAAAAGAAGAACGTGGCGGTGACGCAGACGAACTATTGCCTCAGGCAGTTGAAATGGCAATCGACGCAGGTCAGGCTTCAGTTGCTATGTATCAAAGACGATTAAAAGTAGGGTACCAAAGAGCAGCACGTCTTGTTGACCAGATGGAAGCAAGAGGTATTATAGGTCCATTTGACGGAACTAAAGCAAGAGAAGTTTTAATTACAAAAGCACAGTGGTATGAAATGTTTATGAACGTTGATACCGAGAAAAATGACGAAGAGAATATTACAGAATAACGAGGTGTAAAATGGATTACAAATTGCAGTATGAGAAATGGCTTAATTATGAAGAAATGGAGCCGTCATTAAAAAAAGAACTTTTGGAAATGAAAGACAATGACAGTGAGATAAAAGAACACTTTTACAAAGAACTGGAATTTGGTACAGCAGGTTTAAGAGGAACACTTGGTGCAGGTATAAACAATATGAATATTTATGTTGTACGCCGAGCAACTCAGGGTATAGCAAATTATATCTTAAGTCAAAACCCGTCTTATAAAGAAAGAGGTGTTGTTATTGCTTACGATTCAAGAAACTACTCTCCTGAATTTGCAATGGAAACAGCACTTACCCTTTGTGCAAACGGCATAAAAGCGTATTTGTTTGACGAACTTCGTCCCGTTCCCGAACTTTCTTTTGCAGTAAGATATTTAAAAACCATTGCGGGAATAGTTATTACTGCATCTCACAACCCTAAAGAGTATAACGGTTATAAAGTATATTGGGAAGACGGAAGTCAGGTTCCGCCTAATGTTTCTGATGCAATACTTTGTGACATTAACAAAGTAGATTATTTTAACACAAAATTAATTGATAAAGAAACTGCAATGGAAAAAGGTCTTCTTAAAATAATTGGTGCAGAGGTTGACGAGTCGTATATTAACGAGGTTTACAAACAGGCAATTAACAAGGATGTTGTAAAATCTGTTGCAGACAAGTTCAAAATGATATACACACCTCTTCACGGAAGCGGAAACAAACTGGTGAGAAAAATTCTTGATAAAAGCGGTTTTAAAAACGTGCTTATTGTTAAAGAACAGGAATTGCCTGACGGTAATTTTTCCACAGTTAAATCTCCAAACCCCGAAAACAAGGAAGCATTTACCATTGCTATAGAACTTGCGAAAAAAGAGAATGTTGATTTGATAATAGGAACTGACCCCGATTGCGACAGAGTAGGCGTAGTTATAAAAACAAAATCAGGTGATTACATTACTTTGTCAGGTAACCAGATTGGCTCACTTCTTACAAATTATATAATTTCTGCAAAATATAACAATAATTGTCTGCCCAAAAACGGTGCAGTAGTGTCAACAATAGTTTCAACACCACTTGCTAAAAAAATTGCGGAAAGTTATGGTATGACATACTTTTCAACATTAACGGGCTTTAAGTTTATCGGGGAGAAAATCTACGAATTTGAAACAACAAACAATCACGAATTTTTATTTGGCTTTGAAGAGAGTTTCGGTTACCTTGCAGGAACTCACGCTCGTGACAAAGACGGTGTAGTGTCAAGTATGTTAATTGCTGAAATGGCGGCAACATACAGTGCAAAAAATATGACACTTTATGACGGCTTAGTTGAAATGTACGAAAAATTCGGCGGTTTTTCAGAAGAAACCGTAAGCATCACTTTGCCGGGAAGTGACGGTATTGCAAAAATCGGTGAAATTATGGAAAATTTAAGAAACAATACGCCGAAAAACTTTGGTGAGTTTGAAGTTCTTGGGTTAAAAGACTTTAAAGTTGGTACTGCAACTGATTTTAAAACCAACGAAGTAACAGAACTTTCGTATCCCAAATCAAATGTTTTGTACTTTACCTTGTCAGGCGGTGTGGATTTTGTTGTAAGACCGTCAGGAACAGAGCCAAAAATTAAATTGTATTATTTGGTAAACAGTGAAACAAAAGCTAAAGCAGATGAAATTCTGGAAAATGCAAAGGCAATAATAGGTGAGTGTATAATTAAATAAAAATGACAAATAATAACCTTGAAAACAATTTTAAATTATTTTCAAGGAGTGAGAGTATGATTGTAGATACAATAGCGTTAATATTAGTAATTATAGGAGCGCTTAACTGGGGTTCTATAGGAATATTCAACGTTGACCTTGTGGCTTCTATCTTTGGCGGCACATCAGCAGTTGTCAGCAGAATAATATTTACTCTTGTAGGACTTGCAGGGCTATGGTGTATTACACTGTTGTTTAGAGAAACAAACAGTTCACCTGAAAAACATCATATCAATTAACAAAAAAGTGATAGTCTTTTGACTATCACTTTTTTATTTTAAATACTTAATTATTACTGCAAAATTTAAAACTACAGCAAGTGGCACAAGTGTTACAAATTTTTGCTTTTTTGTTTTGTGTCGGCAAATAACCATACCCAAAACCGCACCCAAACTTCCCATAAGAAAAGTTACGGTTAAAAGAAATTTTTCGCTTATCCGCCACATATCGTTTTTCGCCAGAAATTTATCAACTGCATAAAACAGAAATACTATTACGTTCCATATTAAAAGATAAATCATTATTCAAAAATATACCTTGTTCTGTGAGGTAAAACGTAAAGCGGCTTTAAGTTTTCACATACCTTGGAAAGACCTTCCACAAACAATGCAGGTTTTAAATTGCTTGTGTTTCCTGCAGATATTGTAAGATTTAAAAATACTTCTTTTTCGTTTATTACCTCTACAGAATAGTCAAACAAAAAGTCTTTTAAATTAACCTCTTTAGTTTGCTTTTTGCTCTTTTTTTCAATTAGTATTTCGGGCAGTTCTATGGATTTTTTAATTTCTTCGGCAGTAATTTTGTTTTCGTTTAAAATTTTTACAACGTAATTTGCTTTTACTATTGTGGGCATTGGCTCGTCTGTGATTTCGGCACTTACAGCCACAATGGAGTCTTTTTGTGAAACGCTGTTAAAATTTTTGATAAATTCTTCTGTGTTAACATTATCTGTGATTCCTACATCAACTATTTCGCAGTCACTTGTTACACCGACACCTGTGGGCAAAATAAATGTCATAACAGGATGAGGGTTAAAACCCTCGGAATACTTAAGAGGGAAATCGAAACGTCGTAATACTCTTGAGAACGTGCGAAGTACGTCTAAATGCCCTGTATATCTCATGTTTTCGCCTTTTTTAAAAGTTACACGAAGTTTACTCATAGCACACACCTCCGCCAAAAGTATTTGCACCGCAGCCTGAACAATGCTCTCCGCATCTGGCAGTCGTTTCGCCTTTTTTAGCCTTTTCGTTTTCACGTTTTAAGAACTCTTGTGAAACTCCTGCGTTAATGTGTCCCCAAGGCAGAATTTCAGTGTATTCACGTTTTCTTGTTACATAAAAATCGGGGTCAATGCCGCATTTTTCAAATATTTCTTTCCATTTTGTGAGGCTAAAGAACTCACTCCAACCGTCAAATTTTATTCCAGATTTTTGTGCTTCAATTAGCACTTTGTTTAATTTTCTGTCACCTCTGGCAAAAACTGCTTCCATATAACTTAGGTCCGCATCGTGCCAGTTGTATTTTATAAAACGTCTGTTAATTGAATTTTGTAATATTCGTTGTTTCCTTTCAAGTTCCTCAATACTGTCCATTGGCTCCCACTGGAACGGTGTGTGGGGCTTTGGTACGAAACAGGAGGTGCTGACAGTTATTGTAAGACCTTTGTTTCTGCTTTCTTTGGGTACTTTGAAGTACTGGTCGGCAACCAATGATGCAAGGTCTGAAATACCCATTATGTCCTCGTCGGTTTCGGTGGGAAGGCCCATCATAAAGTACAGTTTAACTCCGTTGTAACCGCCCATAAATGCGGTGTAGGTGGAAGAGGTTATATCTTCTTCGGTGATGTTTTTATTAATAACATCACGAAGTCTTTGTGTACCTGCTTCGGGAGCAAAAGTCAGTCCCGCTTTTTTGATTTTTTCCATTATTGAAAGTGAAAAATTATCAATACGAAGGGACGGAAGCGACAAATTAATGTGCTTTGGTTTTGTCATTTGGAGAAGTCCCTCGAAAGTTTCTGCAAGTCCTTTGTAGTCGGAAGTTGATAGTGAGGTTAAAGACATTTCCTCATAGCCTGTGTTTTCAATAAGTTTTTGTGCAGTTTCCAAAAGCCGTTTGGGACTTTTTTCTCTTACGGGGCGGTAAATCATTCCCGCCTGACAAAAACGGCAACCTCTTGTGCAACCTCTGAATACTTCCAGCATAATTCTGTCGTGAACTATGTCAATGTTTGGTACTATAGAGTTTTCGGGATAGTACACATTGTCCATATCAAGAATGACTCTTTTTGTAATGGTATCTTTTGCGTTTTCGTCATTTTTTTCTATGCTTTTTATTGTTCCGTCGCTGTTGTAAGTTACGTCGTAAAACATAGGAACATATATGCCGTCAATTTTTGCAATTTCTCTATAAAATTCTATTTTTTTCTGTCCGCTTTTTTTCCACTGTGCATATACGGTCATTACTTCGTCAATTATTTCTTCACCTTCACCCATCATAAAAAAGTCAACGATGTCAGCCAACGGCTCGGGGTTTGACGCACAGGGACCTCCTGCACAAATAATGGGGTCGGATTCCCCACGCTCTTTTGAAGTTAAAGGAATATTACCCAAATCAAGCATATTTAAAACGTTTGTGAAACTCATTTCGTACTGCAATGTAAAGCCCACAAAATGAAACTGATTAAGGGGTGTTTTTGTTTCTAAAGAAAACAGAGGAACATTATGTTTTCTCATTTGCTGTTCCATATCTACCCAAGGTGCAAAAACCCTTTCGCAGTAGGTATCAGGTCTGTTATTAAGTACTCCGTATAGTATTTTCATTCCAAGGTGGCTCATACCCACTTCGTAGGTATCAGGAAAACAAAAAGCAAAACGGATGTCAATTTTGTCCGTGTCTTTTTCCACTATGCCCCACTCACCGCCGGTGTAACGTCCCGGGTGCTCTACATTGTTTAAAAGTATATTTAAATCTGTCATAAACTCAAATCCTTTCATTGTAAATTATACACTAAAATTAACCTTTTGGCAACATATTTTAAAGACTTGTCTCATAATTATTAATGAAAGGCGTGATAGTATGAGAAAAACCAAAAAACCTAAAAGTAAATTTAAAACAAAAGTCATTAATCAAAGTATTGTTTGTGTTGTGCTTATTGTTGCCGTAATGTGCATAAATTCAGTTAATAAAAACCCTACGAACGTGTTTATCAGTAATGTTAAATACAATCTCCACACGTCTATTGACTACCAAAAAACATGGGACAGTATTAAGGAAAAAGTTACGGCACTATTTAACGAAAGGACTGAAACTGATGACAAACAAGAAACTTCTGCGACCGATAGCATTGGGGAAACACCTTGAAATACATATCTCTTCGGTACTTCTTTTTTGTCTGTCCTTAGTTCTTGATTTTGCAGAGGAAATACTTGTAACCTACGGGGTGGTGTTAATCCACGAATTTGCTCACTTTTTTACTGCACGTTATCTTGGTGTGGAAACGGACAAGTTTGAAATTCTGCCTTTTGGTGTTACTATGAAATTAAAAAACAGTACCCTTAATTCTCCAGACGATGAATTTAAAATTGCTCTGGCAGGTCCGTTATCCAATGTTGCAATGGCTGTTGTTTTTATGATTATGTATAGAAAAACGGGCAGTAATAATGAGTTTTTGCTTTATGTTATTGCTGTAAACTGCGGAATTTTTGTTATGAACATTTTCCCTGCACTGCCTTTAGACGGCGGACGTATGCTTAAGTGTTTCCTTACAAATGAATACGGGTACATTAAGGCGTACAACTTAACTATGCTGATAACAAAGATTACCGCAGTAGTGCTGTCGCTTGTTGGGATTTTTGTGGTTTATATTACCAAATTTAATTTTTCCGTTTTACTGATAGGTGCTTTTTTAATTGCCAACACTTTAAGCGAACAACGTGGAAAAAGTATGATTCTAATGAGAGAGATTCTTTACAGTCGGCAGAAGTTGGCGGAAATAGGTGCAAAAAACAGCGGGCTAATTACCATTATGGCAGATTCTCCTGCACGAAAAGCGCTGAAAATTCTTACTTATAACAAGTATTATAACATTAATGTTGTGGATGAAGATATGAATATAATCGGTACCGTGACCGAAACAAAACTTATTGAAAAACTAATTGATAAAGGAATAAGGATAGATGCAAAGGCACTGTTGTAAAAAACGGGGATGTAAAAAAAGTGCGGACCGCAAAAAGGCAGGGAGAAAGATAATATGCACAGGAAAGTAGTTGATAACTTCATAGTGTTTAATGCGTTTGTTGAAAAAGGTCTCTCTGACCTTTTTCTTTTGTTTTATTGCCTTTTTGCTATAAACAAACTTCGCCGCTCGACGTACCTTTGTACGCCTTCGGGTAACCCCTTTGGGCTCAGTTTGTTCATTCTGCCTCTTTTTTTCCTATCCCCAAAATGCTCTGTTCTAATTGTTGCAAATTGATATTTTGTGTGTTATAATAAAAGAGGAGTTTTATAAAGATTTCCAAAATGAGACAAGGGGACGGTTCTGTTGTCTTGAATCGGTTGTCTGCAACCGCGTCGATATGAATTCTTTTCAAGAATTCTCGATATGTGCTTCGCACTCGATATGCCTTACGGCTCGATATGTTGCCTATAGGCAACGATAAGTTTGTTTATTATAAACAGAGGAGAAAAGTATGAAAAAATTGATATGTCTGTTACTTATAATAATAATGCTTCCCATGGTGGTATATGCCGGGCCTGAAGTGAGAGCCGAGTCTTACATAGTGGCTTTAATGGACGGTGAGCAGATAATCATGGAGAACAATCCTGACCAAAAGGTTTCACCGTCGGGATTTACCAAGATTTTCACCGCACTTGTTGCCTACGGGTTAAAAGACATTAACGAAACGGTTACAGTTTCGGAAGAAATTACAGATTACGTTAATAGACTTGACATAACGGTTAATTTAAAACCGGGAGAAACTTTATCTTTATATGATTTATTGGGTGCGGCAGTTGTGGCGTCGGCAAACGATGCGGCGTACCAGATTGCATTTACCTGCAGCGGCAGCGTTGATGCCTTTGTAGAGGCAATGAACAACAAGGCAAAAGAACTGGGAATGAACAATACTCACTTTACAAACCCGACGGGAGTGTATGACGAAAACCAGTACACAACTCCCCGTGATATGCTTATAATGTACAAGACCTTTTGCAAGTCGGACAGTTTGAATCAGTTGGTAAGATGCCAGAACTGGGAAATTGCACCTACCAACCTTTCATCAAAAAGAACATTGTGGACTAACAACCACATGCGAAGCGGATACTATGATTTAAAATATTACTATCCAAACTGCATAAGCGGTAAAATAAGTTCATCTTCCGAGGGCGGTTATTCTGCCATCGAGTGTGCGGCAAAGGGAGAAATGAACGTAGTCGCGGTGGTATTTAATTCTCAGTACGACCAGAATGTAAACTACTCTTTAGTTGACTGCACAAACATATTTGACTACATTTTTGAAAACTACAAATCGGTAACTGCGGTTAAGGAAAACCAGCTGGTATGTGAGGCAAAGGTTAAAAATTCATCTTCCGTCAAGCACACGCTGGTAAATACAAAGTCTAGGCTTAAAGGTATTATTAAAAACACCGACAGTACAGACAAAATCCTGTGCGAAGTTGATATGCCCGAATACATTAGCGCACCCCTTAAGAAAGGCGATGTAGTGGGTAAGGCAAATTACATATACAACGGTATGACCCTTGGCACCGTTGATCTGGTAGTTGGTCAGGACATAGGCTTTAACGTAATTAAATACATTGGAAACGGTATTTTATGGTTTTTCGGATTAAAGGCGGTTAAGGCGATAATTGCAGTAATAGTTATTTTGTTTTTAATTATTGCAGGATTTATAGTTTACAGTCTTAAAGTACAGGAAGAAAAGAAAAGGCAGAAAAAGAGGAGGGGTAACAGATGGTAAGTTCGTTTCAGCAGGTAATAAGTGCATTTAAGTTTATACGTATTCAGGACTATATTGACATTCTTATAGTTGCTTATGTTATCTATAAAGGTATCAAAATGATAAGAGATACAAGGGCGGTACAGTTGATAAGAGGTATTATTATGCTTTTGGTTGCCCTGCAGTTAAGTTCTTGGTTCGGACTTCACATGATTAATTACATTTTGCTTAACACCGTTCAGGTGGGGGTAATCGCAATTATTATTGTGTTTCAGCCCGAACTTCGTAATGCTCTTGAAAAGATAGGCCGAAGTAGATTCAGTTCACTTTTTACCGGGGTTGACGAAAATGCTCCGGAAAGAATTGAAACAACTGCAAAAGCTATTTGTGATGCAGCAGAAAGTATGTCAAACAACCGTGTAGGCGCCCTTATTGTTTGTGAGCGAGAAACTAAAATCGGTGACATAATAAGAACAGGCGTTACTATTGATTCTGCCATCAGCGCAGAACTTTTAGTTAATATTTTTGTTCCAAACACACCACTTCATGACGGGGCAGTAGTGGTAAGACAAAACAGAATAGTTGCGGCGTCATGCTTTTTACCCCTTACTCAGAATGACGAACTGAGCACAGAACTCGGAACAAGACATCGTGCAGCACTTGGTATATCTGAAGCTTCTGATGCGGTAGTAGTTGTTGTTTCGGAAGAAACAGGAAAAATCTCATTGGCACTTGATGGTTCTTTAACAAGAAACCTTACTTATGCATCTTTGCAAAAAGCGTTGGTTAAGGTGCTTATGGCTGACAGTGCAAAAGAAAAACGTAACGGATTAAAATTTTGGAAGGGGCTGAAGAAATGAAAAAGTTTTTTACTACAGATATTTCTACCAAAATTTTGTCTTTAGTAATTGCAGTGTTTTTATGGGTGTACCTTGTGGTGCTTTTAAACCCGCAGATTGAAACTACAATTACAAATATACCAATCACTTTTAAGGACCAGGCAAACTTAGCAAGAAACGGTTTTGTTATAACAAACGATACTGTTGACACAGTTACTCTGAAACTTCGCGGTTCAAGAAATATGCTTTCTAATGTTAATAAAAACAATATTTCTGCTTATGTTGATTTGTCAGGTTGCTCAGGGCAGAACACATATACTTTGCCTGTGCACATAACTCTACCCCATGACGAATTGTCTATTGTTGACAAAAGCCCCTATAACATTTCAGTTGAGGTGGACAAAGTTTCAACCTACAAATTCGGTTTGGAAATTGTTCCTGAGGGTGAACTTAAGAAGGACCATGTGATAGACGCTTTAGAGGGCAATATAAGCGAGGTACTGGTAAAAGGTCCATCTTCACTTGTAGGAAGTATTAAAAAAGCGGTGGTTACTGTTGACGTATCAGGTACAGATGCTGATTTTACCAAAGAGGCCGATGTTGTACTTTATAACAACCAGGGCGAAAGAATAGAAAGCCATCTTGTTTCTGTAGATAACCCTAAAGTAACAATAATCGGTACTGTGCTTTTCCAGAAGTCAGTTCCTGTGACTTACGAGAATATAAACTTGCCTGAGGGCTATGAAATCAGTCAAGTATTACCGGCGAATATCACGTTAAAAGGAAAAAAAGATGTCTTATCGGAAATATCAGAATTACCCCTTAAGAATTACTCTTTTAACACCGATGAATTACAGGCGGAAATAGAAATAATGTACCCCGAAAATATTGAAAGCAATGTGGAAACGGTACAGGTTACAATAAAAGAAATTATTACAGAGGAACAGCCGGAAACAGATGAAGAAGATAATCAATAATATAGTGCTCTCCGTCCACTGCACAAATGATGATGCAGTGGAGTACGCGTTAAACAATTCAAATATTGATAAAAACATAATTACCTCTGCAAAGGTAGTCAAACGCTCTGTTGATGCAAGGCGGGGAAATGTAAGCCTTGTGTATGCAGTAGAAATAGAGTATCTGCCAATCGAAGAAGAAAAAAACGAATTTGCTTTTGGTACACAAAAACTACAGGGTGATATTGTAATTGTAGGCGCAGGTCCCGCTGGGCTTTTTACCGCATATACTCTGACTAAAAATGGCTATAAATGTACACTGATTGAGCGTGGTCAAAGTGTATATGAAAGGTCAAAAACAGTTGATGGCTTTTACAAAAGCGGTAACCTTAACGTAAATTCAAACGTTCAGTTCGGCGAGGGCGGAGCAGGTACTTTCTCAGACGGAAAACTTACTACCCGTGTAGGTGACATTCGCAGTAAAACCGTTCTTGAAACCTTTGTGGAGCACGGGGCAAAAGAAGAAATATTGTATTCAGGTAAACCTCATATAGGTACTGACATGTTAAAAGACATTGTGGCAAATATGAGGAAAGAAATAATTAAAAATGGCGGTAAAGTACTTTTTGACACCATTGTTTCTGATGTTGTAATAAAGAATAATAAAGTGTATTCCGTAATTACGGATAAAGGGGAATTCCCTGCGGAAAAAGTGGTACTTGCTATTGGTCACTCTGCACGTGACACTTACGAAATGCTTTACAAAAAAGGTGTGGCAATGGAGGCAAAGGCCTTTGCTATGGGTTACAGAATAGAACACAAAAGAGAATTTATAGACCAGAGCCAGTACGGAAAATATGCAGGTCACAAAAACCTTGGCGCCGCAGACTACAGGCTTACTTATAACGGAAAAGACAGAAGTTGTTTTTCCTTTTGTATGTGTCCCGGAGGGTTTGTTGTA
>JAGCLT010000001.1 GCA_017646825.1 Clostridia bacterium
AATGTGGCACAAACCATCTTTACCCGGTAAAATTTCAACAAATGCACCGAAGTCCATAATTCTTACTACTTTACCCATATAAACTTCGCCCACTTCAGGCTCTTTAACTATGCCGTTAATAATGTTGATTGCCTTTTGTGCTGCTTCTTCGTCAACTGAAAGGATTGATACTTTACCATCATCTTCGATGTCAATCTTAACACCTGTATCAGCAACGATTTTTTGAATAACTTTACCGCCTGAGCCGATAACGTCTCTGATTTTTTCAGGGTCAATATGCATTGTAACAACTCTCGGTGCATATTTTGACAAGTTTTCTCTCGGCTCGCTGATTGCGTTTTTCATAACACCGTCTAAGATAAAGAAACGTGCTTCTTTAGTTTTTCTTAGTGCTTCTTTAATAATTTCAGGTGTTAAACCGTCAATTTTAATATCCATTTGGATAGCAGTAATACCCTCTTTTGTACCTGCAACTTTAAAGTCCATATCACCGTAGAAGTCTTCAACGCCCTGAATGTCAAGCATTGTCATAAATCTGTCGCCCTCTGTGATAAGACCTACTGAAATACCTGCAACAGGTGCTTTAATCGGTACACCGGCGTCCATAAGTGCCAAAGTACTACCGCAAATACTACCCTGTGAAGTTGAACCATTTGATGATAAAACTTCTGATACAAGTCTTATAGCATATGGGAATTCGTCTTCTGATGGAATAACAGGCTCCAATGCTCTTTCAGCCAAAGCACCGTGACCGATTTCTCTACGTCCGGGACCTCTTGATGGTTTTGTTTCACCAACACTGTATGAGGGGAAATTGTAGTGGTGCATATATCTTTTTGTTTCTTCTGCTGTATCAAGACCGTCAAGTTTCTGTACGTCACCTAAAGCACCAAGAGTAGCAACAGTTAACACCTGAGTTTGTCCTCTTGTGAACAAACCGCTACCATGTGTTCTTGGCAACAAGCCAACTTCAGAAGCTAATGGTCTTATTTCATTGATGTCTCTGCCGTCAACACGTTTGCCTTCGTCTAAAAGCCAACGTCTTACGATATATTTCTGAAGTTTGTAGATTACTTCTGCAATCTGTTCTTCGTAGCACTCAAATTTTTCTGCAAATTCTGCATCTAATTTTTCTTGTACTACAAGCATATTTGCATCTCTTACAGTTTTGTCGTCTGTATCAATTGCTTCTTTAATCATATCAATAGCGAAGTCTTTAACTGCATTGTAAAGTTCTTCGTCAACTTCGTGTGCTTCATACTGAAGTTTTTCTTTTTTGCCAACTTCATCTGCTATTGACTGAATGAAATCGCAAAGTCTTTTGATTTCTTCGTGGCCGAACATAATTGCATCAAACATAATGTCGTCTGCAATTTGGTCTGCACCTGCTTCAATCATTGTAACTTTTTCTTTTGTACCTGATACTGTAAGGTTAAGTGTGCTCTTTTCTCTCTGTTCGCAGTTGGGGTTGATTACAAATTCACCGTCAACATAGCCAACATATACAGAAGCAACAGGACCATTAAAAGGAATGTTGGAAATTGCAAGAGCAATACCTACGCCTGTCATTGCTGCAAATTCTGGCAGGTTGTCCTGTTCAACTGAAAGAACTGTTGAAACAACAGAAACGTCATTTCTTAAGTCTTTAGGGAACAAAGGTCTTATTGGTCTGTCAATTACACGGCTTGTTAAAATAGCCTTATCTGAGGGTTTACCCTCTCTTTTTTGGAAACTTCCGGGGATTTTACCTACGGAATAAAGTCTTTCCTCGTAATCCACGCTCAAAGGAAAGAAGTCAACGCCTTCTCTTGGTTTACTTGCTGCAGTTACGTTTGTCATAACTACAGTGTCGCCGTAGTAAACTACGCAAGAACCGTTTGATAACTGTGCCATTTTACCTGTTTCAACTTTTAAAGGTCTTCCGGCAACTGTGGTTTCAAATGTACGAAATGCCATAATTTTTTACCTCCTGATATTTTTTGCAGGTAAGCAATTTAGCACTTAATTTTACCCTCGCCTTTGCAAAAGCAAAATTAACTGCTAACGGCAAACCTGCTGATTTCGAAAAGACGGGCGTGGTTTTTTGCCACGCCCAGAAGTTTCTTACTTTCTTAAGTTTAGTTTTGTGATTAACTCTCTGTATCTTTCGATATCTTTTTTAGCAAGATAATCTAAAAGACCTCTTCTTTTACCAACCATTTTCAAAAGACCTCTTCTTGAGTGATGGTCTTTCTTGTTGATTTTAAGATGTTCGTTTAAGTGATTGATACGTTCTGTCAAAATAGCGATCTGAACTTCAGGAGAACCTGTGTCTGTGTCGTGTCTTTTGTTAGAACTGATAATCTCTTGTTTTAATTCTTTGTCCATCTTTTTCACCTCCACAACGTATTTTTCTGCTTAACCCGAGCAATGGTAAATGTGGATTTATTCGCCAAAACTCAGCATTAGCCTTTTTATTGTAACACATAAATTTTAAAATGTAAATACTTTTTTTAAATTTTTTATAACAGCGTCTGTATTGACTTTTTTTGTGTTATAATATAAAATAAGGAAGAAAGCGGTAGCACGATTGGAGTAATATAAATGAAGAAATGCGATTCCTTATGCTGTACCAAAATTAAAGATTTGTCTGTTGACGGCATTCTTGAAGATATAAACATTCATATTCACTGTGGTGAAATAACGGCAGTAATCGGTTGTAACGGTGCAGGTAAAAGCACGCTTTTAAAAGCAATAATCGGTGAAGTAAAACATAAAGGCAACATTTCTTTTGTGGGTAAAAACGGAAGCACAACACCTGTAATTGGATATGTGCCCCAAACCCTTGCCTTTGACGGTGACTGTCCTGCAACAGTCGAAGATTTGTTTGACTGTTGCGGTGCATCTGAGGGTGAAGAAGTCAGAAAGGCAATAAAGGCGGTTAATGCAGACGGCTTTTTTAACAGAAAACTGTGTAACCTGTCCGGGGGAGAGTTGCAAAGAGCATTACTTGCACTTGCATTAATTCCCGTGCCTAATTTATTGCTTTTAGACGAGCCTGTGTCAGGCGTTGACAAGACGGGAACAGAACAGTTCTGGCAGGTGTTGGGACAAATAAGGGAAACTTATGATACTACAAT
>JAGCLT010000008.1 GCA_017646825.1 Clostridia bacterium
ACAGGCGTTTCTGTTATGGATATGAGTGAAACTGCAGGACTTGGTGCAAAAGCCAAAGAACAGAAATTTTTAGACCAGTTTTTAGACAACAATACGGAAATTAATGCCTTAACAGGTGCAACAGTCACTACAAATGCAGTTAAACTTGGCGTTTCCGAAGCTATAGACGAAGTTGGTCTTATTTTGAAAGGTGTGGTGAAATAAATGAATAAATTAAAAGTTTTCACTGCAGGACTTATTGAACAAAACCCTGTTTTGTTCCAACTTTTAGGTATGTGCTCAACTTTGGCGGTAACTACTACAGTTGTTAACGGAATAGGTATGGGATTATCTACCACAGCGGTACTTGTTATGTCAAATCTTTTAATATCACTTCTTAGAAAATTAGTGCCTCAAAAAATAAGAATTGCATCTTATATCGTTATTATTGCAGGTTTTGTTACAATTGTTGATATGATACTTAAGGCGTACGTACCGTCTATTTCTAAATCACTTGGTATTTTTATACCATTAATAGTTGTTAACTGCATTATACTTGCAAGAGCAGAAATGTTTGCTTCTAAAAACGGAATATTCCCAAGTATTTTAGACGGTCTTGGTATGGGATTTGGTTTTACTCTTGCACTTGTTATTATATCTGCTGTAAGAGAAATACTTGGCAACGGCACATTTTTGGGTATTTCTTTATTTGGTGCAAATTACGAGCCGGTTATTATGGCGATTATGCCTCCGGGAGCGTTTATCATCCTTGGTATAATAATCGCAGTTGTAAATATCATAGCAAAGGGAGGTAAAAAAGATGCTTAAAGATGCTAATATCTTTGTGTTGGCTATTACCGCCATCTTTGTTGAAAACTTTGTACTTGTAAAATTTATGGGAATTTGTCCTTTCCTTGGGGTTTCCAAAAAAACAGAAACAGCTTTTGGTATGGGTATGGCAGTTATTTTTGTTATGACTATATCTTCCCTTGCTACATATCTGGTTTATAAGTACATATTGGTAACACTTGGACTAGAGTATTTAAAAACTATTGCATTTATTTTAATTATAGCTGCTATCGTGCAATTGGTTGAAATGTTTTTGCAAAAAGTTACACCTGCCCTTTATCAGGCACTTGGTATTTATCTGCCGCTAATCACAACAAACTGTGCAGTTTTAGGTGCGGCAATACTTAATATTGACAACGGTTTTAATCTTTTGCAGTCAATACTTTTCGGGTGTTTTTCTGCAGTTGGCTTTACTTTGGCTATTGTATTGTTTGCAGGTGTAAGAGAACGTCTTGAAACAAGCGACATTCCCGAATTTTTACAGGGAACTCCTATTGCTCTTGTTTCAGCAGGTCTTGTGGCTATGGCGTTTTTGGGATTTTCAGGATTATCTTTTTAGACAGGAGGAACAGTTGTAATGATAGTACTATATGCGGGAATTACATTAGGCGGAATCGGACTTTTGTGCGGCGTATTACTGGCTGTTGCTTCAAAATACCTGTCAGTAGAGGTTGACGAAAGAATAGAACAGATAAACGAAATATTGCCAGGTGCTAACTGCGGCGGATGCGGTTATGCAGGTTGCAGTGCTTATGCAACTGCAGTTGTAGAGGGAAATGCCCCTGTTGACGCCTGCGTTGTGTGTGGCAATGATGTTATAAAAAAAATAAGCGAACTTGTTGGAACAGAAGCATCAGGCAAAGAGCCAAAAGTAGCAAAAGTTTTATGCTCTGGAACAACAGAGTGCGCAAAAAACAGATACATATATGAGGGAATTAATGACTGTGACGCCGCGGCAAGACTTGGCGGAGGTTTTAAGGCATGTACTTACGGTTGTTTAGGTCTTGGAAACTGTGCAAAGGTTTGTCCTTTCGGTGCTATTTCTGTTGAAGACGGAGTTGCAAGTGTAGATGAAGAAAAGTGCACAGGTTGCGGAAAATGTACGGCAATTTGTCCAAAAAATGTCATAGTATTAGTGCCGAAAACTGCAAAATATTATGTAGGTTGCTCTTCTAAAAACAAGGGAGCAGAAATGAAGGACAAATGTTCGGCAGGTTGTATAGGCTGTAAAATCTGCGAAAAGAACTGCCCGTCACAGGCGATTACAGTAGAAAACAATATTGCGAAAATAGATTATGACAAGTGCACAAACTGCGGATTGTGTGCTGAAAAATGTCCGAGAAAAATAATTAAGGAGCGTTCTTTAAATGCGAAATAAGATTTTATCTTTACTTGAACAGAATGCTGAACTTAAGCATCACCAGATAGCGGTAATGCTTGATATGTCAGTTGAAGAAGTGGATAAAGTAATAGAGGAAATGACAGAATAAGGGATTCTTTTAAGAAGCAAAGCACTTATAAACTGGGAAAAAACAGACAGAGAGTTTGTTACAGCCCAGATAGAATTAAGAGTTATTCCTCAGAGAGGTGAGGGCTTTGACAAGGTTGCAGAACGTATTTACCAGTACCCCAAGGTAAAAAGCGTATATCTTGTATCAGGCGGGTTTGACATTGCAGTTACCATTGAGGGCAAAACAATGAAAGAGGTGGCTTTGTTTGTGGCAGAAAAACTTGCTACAATGGAGTACGTTACTTCTACAAAAACTCACTTTATACTTAAAAAGTACAAACAGGATGGGGTACTGTTCACTAAAAAAGGTAAAGACGAAAGAGCAGTGATTTCATGATAATAAAAAATAAATAAAGTAATAACTGATATGAAACCGTCAGGTATAAGAAAATTTTTCGATTTGGTGGCACAGATGCCTGATGCAATTTCTTTGGGCGTAGGTGAGCCTGACTTTGTTACACCATGGCACATCAGAGATGCAGGTATTTATTCCCTTGAAAAAGGACACACTTATTATACCTCGAACAGCGGTCTTGCAAATCTTAGGGAAGAAATATGCAACTATTTAGACAGACGGTTTAACTTAAAATACAATTACAGAAGAAAAGTAATATATGAAGCATTTAACCAGATGGGACTTAAGTGCTTTGAGCCTCTTGGTGCTTTTTATGTATTCCCAAGCATTAAGTCAACGGGAATGGACTCAAATACTTTTTGCGAAACCTTGTTAAAGGAGCAAAAAGTGGCGGTGGTACCGGGAGATGCTTTCGGTCAAAGTGGAGAGGGTTATGTAAGATGTTCTTATGCGTATTCAATAGAAGCAATTAACAGAGCCCTTGACAGAATAGATAAATTTGTATATTCTCACAGGTAAGAAAGGGATATATATATGGAGAGACTTGATAAAATCCTTGCCAATATGGGCGTGGGCACAAGAAAAGAAGTAAAAAAATTAACAAGAAAAGGTGCGGTTAAGGTAAACGGAGTTACTGTTACTGATTCAGACATTAAAATAGATGAAGAAAATGACGAAATCACCGTTTTTGACCAGCCTTTGGTTTACAGAAAATATGTGTACCTTATGCTTAATAAACCGAGTGGTTATGTCAGTGCCGTTACGGACAACAGGTATCCAACTGTTGTAGAGTTGGCAGATGATTTTTATTCAAATTATGATTTGTTCCCTGTAGGTCGGCTTGATGTTGATACAGAGGGGCTATTGGTTCTTACCAACGACGGTGCACTTGCTCATAAAGTCTTGTCACCAAAAAATCATATACCAAAAAAGTACTTTGTTAAAACCAAACGTCAGGTGACAAAGGAAGATGTAAAGATGCTCCAGAGTCCTATGGATCTGGGTGATTTTACTACTATTCCTGCAAAGGTGGAATTTTGTGAAGACGGTGTTGTGATATGTATATACGAGGGTAAATTCCATCAGGTAAAAAGAATGTTTGAAAAAACAGGAAATGAAGTTACCTATTTAAAAAGGATATCTATGGGAAAACTTTGTCTTGATGAAAAGCTTGAACTTGGTGAAATGAGAGAACTGGAAGAACAAGAGGTGCAACTGCTTGTTCTTGACAAAATTTAGTCGGTTTATGCAAAATATATAAAATATTTTTAAAATTTTTGTGAATTTGGGTGGTAACATTCTAATTAAATTTGTGTTATCATATTTATGTTAGAAAATATTGCGAAAAAAGGGGAGGCAATAAAAATGGCAAGTTTAAAATTAGATGGTGTTTATAAAATCTTTGCAGGCGGTGTTACTGCTGTAAATGATTTTAATTTAGAAATCGCGGATAAAGAGTTCGTTGTATTGGTTGGACCTTCAGGTTGCGGTAAATCAACAACACTTAGAATGATTGCCGGTCTTGAAGATATTTCAAAAGGTGAATTATACATTGACGATAAAGTTGTTAATGATGTTCCGCCGAAGGACAGAGATATAGCGATGGTTTTCCAGAGTTATGCTCTATATCCTCACATGAGTGTTTACGATAACATGGCTTTCGGCTTGAAACTTCGTAAAACACCTAAAGCAGAAATTGATAAGAGAGTTCATGAAGCTGCTAAAATCCTTGACATTGAACATTTGCTTGACAGAAAGCCAAAGGCTTTATCAGGCGGTCAGAGACAGCGTGTTGCTTTGGGACGTGCTATCGTACGTGAACCTAAAGTATTCTTGATGGACGAACCTCTATCAAACCTTGATGCTAAACTAAGAGTTCAGATGAGAACTGAAATCAGCAAATTGCACAATAAATTACAAACAACATTTATCTACGTAACACACGACCAGACAGAAGCTTTAACAATGGCTTCAAGAATCGTTGTTATGAAAGACGGTATTATCCAACAGGTTGCATCACCAATCGAACTTTATGCAGAACCTGCTAACTTGTTCGTTGCATGCTTCATCGGTAGCCCTCAAATGAATACATTTAACTGTATTTTAGAAAAAGACGGCGACGGATATGCATTAAACTTCAATGGCACAATGTTAAAAATTCCTCAGGGTAAAGTTACTGACGCTTTCGCAGATTATGTTGGTAAAGAAGTTATCGCAGGTGTAAGACCTGAAAACATTCACGATGACGAAGCACATATCAGCGCAGCTGACGGTGCAGTACTTGATGCAGATGTTGAAGTTACAGAACCTATGGGTTCAGAAACATATTTGTATCTTCTAATTAACGGCACAAACTTTACTGCAAGAGTAAATCCTCGTACAACTGCTAAACCTCATGACAAAATCAAGGTTGCATTTGATATGAACAAATTACACTTGTTTGATAAAGATACAGAAAAAACAATCATTAACTGATAATTTAAAGGACTTGGGTAACACCCAAGTCCTTTTTTATAGCTTGTTTTCGATTGACCAGTCCCTTGTATCTTCAACTGCACTGTCGGATGGTCTTTTGGCATCAGTATTTTTATCTGTTCTTTTTCTGTCAGCAAGTGCCAGGGTAATGTTTCTTGGTACAATATTTTTTTTATTTTGTTCCATAGTATCACCTCAGTATTATTTTCTTAAAAAACAAAAAAATAATACCCGTAAAATATTGACTAAACACTATAAAATTTGATATAATAAGTAAAATATACATAATTTTGATGAAGGGGTGTAAAAAATTGGATTACAATGAGAAATTTATAAAAGAGGCACTTACATTTGATGACGTTTTGCTTGTTCCGCAAAAGTCAGATGTAACACCTGATGAAATCAAATTAAACACAGTTTTAACTAAAAACATAAAGTTAAATATTCCGATTATGAGTGCGGCTATGGACACGGTTACTGAGTCACGCCTTGCTATTGCAATTGCCCGTGAAGGCGGAATAGGTGTTATTCACAAGAATATGACTATTGCTGACCAGGCAACAGAAGTTGACAAAGTTAAGCGTTCAGAAAACGGCGTTATAGTTGACCCGTTCTCATTGGCACCAGACAATACTTTGGAAGAAGCCGACGCATTAATGGCAAAATATAAAATCAGCGGTGTGCCCATTACTGTTGACGGCAAATTGGTTGGTATTTTTACAAACCGTGACTTGCGTTTTGAAAAAGATTTTTCAAAGAAATTAAAAGAATGTATGACAAGCACAAATCTTGTTACAGCCCCCGAAGGTACAACTTTGGACCAGGCACAGGAAATTTTGCAAAAAAACAAAATTGAGAAATTGCCTATTGTTGATAAAGATGGTTACTTAAAAGGCTTAATTACTATTAAAGATATTGAAAAAGCAGAGCGTTATCCAAATGCTGCAAAAGACGACAACGGCAGACTTTTAGTAGGTGCTGCAATCGGCGTAACAAAAGACGTTTTGGAACGTGCTAAAGCTTTGATTGACGCAAAAGCAGACGTTTTGGTTTTAGACTCTGCTCACGGACATTCAAAAAACATAATAGAATGTTTAAAACTTGTTAAGGCTAATTTTGATATACCTGTAATTGCAGGTAACATTGCAACTGCAGAAGCAGCAGAAGACCTTATTAAAGCAGGTGCAGATGCTGTTAAAGTCGGTATTGGACCAGGTTCAATCTGTACCACACGTGTAGTATCAGGTATCGGTGTTCCACAGATTTCTGCAATTTATGATGTTGCTCAGGTTGGTAAAAAATACGGTGTTCCCGTTATTGCAGACGGCGGTATTAAATTCAGCGGTGATATTGTTAAAGCAATTGCTGCAGGTGCAGATGTAGTTATGCTTGGCAGTCTGTTCGCAGGTTGCGAAGAATCTCCCGGTGAAAGCGAAATTTATCAGGGCAGACAGTTTAAAGTATATCGTGGTATGGGATCACTTGCTGCTATGGCTAAAGGAAGTAAAGACAGATACTTCCAGACAAACAGTAAAAAACTTGTTCCTGAAGGTGTTGAAGGACGTGTGCCTTATAAGGGACTTCTTTCTGACACCGTGTTCCAGTTGTTAGGAGGTCTTCGTTCAGGTATGGGTTACTGCGGCACTCCTGATATTAATTCTTTAAAAGAAAATGGCAAGTTTGTTAAAATTACAGGTGCGGGACTTAAAGAAAGTCATCCTCACGATATTTATATTACCAAAGAAGCACCAAACTATACAGTTAATGGAGATATATAATTCTTACAATGGCGTCTTCGCTACGCGAAGACGCCATTTTTTTAAAAGGACGTGGTTTTATGCGTGTTGCAGTAATTGATTTAGGCTCAAATGCTGTTAGAATGTCAATAGCAGATGTAAAAGACGGAAAAATAGAAATACTTAAGCGTTACAGAGAAAATGTGCGTTTAAGTGAAAATCTGAATTGCGATATGATGCTGAAACCTGCTCCTGTTGCGCGTACATTAGACGCCTTAAGACTTTTTAAAAATTATGCCGACAGTTTTAATACCGAAAAAATTGTTGCAGTTGCAACTGCAGCTATGAGAATGGCTAAAAACAAAGAGGAAATAACAAAACCTCTTTTGGAAATGGGTATTTCACTTAATATAATTGACGGACTGGAAGAAGCACGTTATGATTTTTTGGGCGTAATGTATACTTTGGCAGTAAATTCCTGTGTAATAATGGATATAGGAGGAGCAAGTACGGAAATAATTGCAGTTTGTGACGGTGAAATTAAAGGTATGATAAGTATGCCTTTCGGTGCCGTCAGTATCACAGAAAATTATATTAAAAATTATGACGAAACAGACTGCACAGAAAAAGCCTATCTTTATCTTAAGGAAGAATTTAAAAAACTTGATTTTTTGAATAATGTAAAAGGCGTTCCCGTTGTGGCACTTGGGGGAACGGCAAGTGTGGTAGCAAAAATAGATGGTGGAAAAGACGAGGACAGTTACAGACTAACGGCAAATCGCACAAAAGAGATTATTAATTATGTTAATAATATGCCATTGCAAAATATACTGAAAAATGTTATAATAGAGAAGAAAAGAGCAGATATCATAAAAGGCGGTTTTACTATTGCAAAAGCCTTGATTGAATGTGTGAATTCCAAAGAGATATTTGTAAACCGAAGCGGACTCAGGGAGGGAATACTTTATGAACTTGCCCGTTAAATTGTGTCTGGCACCTATGGCAGGAGTAACGGACAGGGCGTATCGCGAACTGGCAATGGAGTACGGCGCAACAATGTGTACTACAGAGATGATAAGCATAAAAGGTCTTTACTATAATGACAAAAAAACTGCAACTCTACTGGAAAACGGTCAAGGGGAACATCCCCTGGCTATACAACTGTTTGGCCACGAGCCTGAAATTTTTCGTGAGACAGTTAAAAAAGCTCTTATGTTCGGCGGAGATTTTATTGACATTAACTGCGGTTGTCCTGCAAAGAAAATAATATCGAACAGCGACGGAAGTGCTCTTATGAAAACGCCTAAATTGATTGGCAAAATTGTCAAGTCTGTTGTTCAGAGTTGCAATGTTCCTGTAGGTGTGAAAATGCGTCTTGGCTGGGATGAAGATTCCATAAATGCAATGCAATGCGCCATAGAGGCAGAACAAAACGGTGCCTCATACATTACCGTTCACGGGCGTACAACAAGGCAAAACTACACAGGACAATGTAATTATGACGAAATAGCAAAGGTAGTTAAAAGTGTTGGTATTCCCGTTGTTGCAAACGGAGACATTAAAACTCCACACGATGCAAAAAGGGTAATTGAAGAGACAGGTTGTGCAGGAATAATGGTTGGCAGAGCTACTCTTGGTAATTTGCACCTGATAAAGGAAATTTCACAATTTCTTGAAAACGGAATAGAAATTCCCAAGCAGGATGATATTGAAAAACTGCTACTGGCAAAAAGGCATATCGGACTTATTGTTAAATACAAGGGTGAACAAAACGGCATAAAAGAGGCAAGGAAACACGCTTTATGGTATGTTAAAGGAATGCCCAAAAATGTAAAATATAAAGATATGCTTGTTAAATGTAAGACATATAATGAAATGTGCGAAATTTTTGATGAATTAAAACAAAATATGTAAAGGTTGTGAAAGTAATGGAACAAGGAGCTAAAAGAAAACGTCGTTTTGGTGACAGATATGACGGATACAGAGTAAAGGACCAGGACCCGTTATTCCACGTAATACCCCATATTATGCGTTCAAGATTAGACAGTCAGGTGTTCTTTGAAGAACAGATTGACATTACTAATCTTAGAAAATTCATAATGGAACACAGAAAAGAAATACCAAATTTATCTTCTTACCATGTTTTTGTGGCTGCGGCCATAAGAACCTTTGTGCAAAAGCCACGCCTTAACAGGTTTGTAAGCGGAAGAAAAATTTTTGCAAGAAGTTATCTCCGTGCTTCTCTGACGGTTAAAAGGGGAATGAGCGAAGATGCGGAAGAGGCACTTGTTATGCCTGAATTCCAGCCTACTGATACTTTGCGTGAAGTGGTAGCAAAATTTGATGAAATGGTACAGCAGGTAAAAGCGGAAGAAGACAATCAGAACGAGACGGATGTTACGGTAAAACTTGTTAATATGCTTCCCGGGTTTACTAAAAAGTTTTTTGTATGGTCTATGCGTAATCTTGACGCTTTTGGCAAGATGCCGAAGTTTATCAACAAAGTAAGCCCATTTCATTCAAGCCTGTTTGTTACAAACGTAGGTTCAATCGGGCTTAATTCCATATACCATCATTTGTACGAATTTGGTACTACCTCTGTATTTCTTGCAATTGGTAAGAAAACAGTTGTAAGGGAACTGCAGTCTGACGGAACAGTTGTTAATAAAAATGTAATTAACGTACGATTTGTTCTTGACGAAAGAATTTGTGACGGATACTATTTTGCAACTGCAATAAAACTGTTTAAGCAGTTGATGAAAAAGCCCGAACTATTACTTGCTCCGCCCGAATATATAGGAAAAGATTATTAATAGCATATTTATGGAATACTGATAAAGGAGAAAATTTATGGCAAAAGTTGATACTGCTGTTATAAAAGAGACAAAGTACATCGGTGGTTTTGTTATAGTTTTAAGTGTCTTGATGGAAGTAGTATTTTTGTTCCTTAAAAGATGGGATTATACGGTGCTTTTGGGGAATCTGCTTTCGGGTACAGTTGCGGTGGGTAACTTTTACCTTATGGGACTTGCCGTACAAAAAGCACTTGGGAAAGAACAGAGCGAAGCAAAAAAAATAATGCATACATCACAGCAACTCCGTACATTTGGTATGTTTGTGGCAATTGCAGCAGGTGTTTTAGTGCCGTGCTTCAATATAATTGCAGTTATTGTGCCGGTGTTTTTCCCAAGAATTGCTATAAGTTTCCGCCCTTTATTTAAGGACAAAGACAGTAAGGATGTGATAGACAAGTGAATAAAATGTCCCGTCGGTTTAAAATAATCGACATTCTTTTAATTATTTTAATGGTGTTGCCTCTTTTATCCTGCATAGTGCTAAAGGTTGTCACTACGCCGTTAAAAGAAGGTATAGTTATATCAGGTGCTGCCATATTCTTTACAATTAAAATGCCCTTTCAGGACTGGCCTGTTACGGAGTCCCAGATTAATTCTCTGGCAGTAATGCTTTCTATATTGTTTTTATGTTTGTACTTAACCCACGGAATAAAAGACGGTGTGTGGTTAAAAAGACATCATTTTGCTGAAATCATAGTGGAAATGTGCAAAAAGTTGGTGTCAGGCAATATGGGAGACTACTTTATATCTTTTGCCCCGTTTATTGCGGCAATAATAGGTTTGTCTGCTTTTTCAAGTCTTGTTACTTTGTGCGGACTTTACCCCCCTACATCAGACCTTAATGTTGTGGCGGGCTGGGCAATACTGGTATTTATACTTATAACCTATTATAAGATGAAATGCGGGCCGGTAGAATATGTAAAAAGTTTTGCAAATCCTGTTTTGATGGCACCTCTTAATGTTATAAGCGAGATTGCTACACCTATATCTATGGCTTTTCGTCATTACGGAAACGTGTTGTCAGGCTCCGTTATTTCAGTCCTTGTTGCTTCGGCACTGGGAGGGTTATCAAAAATGGTTTTTGGATTTTTACCCGGATTTTTGGGTGACATCCCTTTTTTACAGGCGGGTTTACCTGCAATTTTATCTATTTATTTTGATATATTCAGCGGTTGTCTTCAGGCGTATATTTTTGCCATGCTTACAATGATGTACGTTTCAGGGGGATTTCCTTATGAATTATATATGCAAAGAAAAAAACAAAAAAATTGTGATATTTAGGAGGAAAAAATTATGTTGGAAATCGCAGTTGGTATTATTTTAGGATGTTGTGCATTAGGTGCAGGTGCTGCTATGATAGCAGGTATCGGCCCCGGTATCGGTGAAGGTAACGCAGTTGCAAAAGCCTGCGAAGCAATAGGCCGTCAGCCTGAAAGCAAAGGTGACGTTACATCAACTATGCTTATGGGTTGTGCTATTGCAGAAACAACAGGTCTTTACGCTCTTGTTATTGCAATATTACTATTGTTTGTTGCTCCGGGAAGATTTATAGACATTCTTATTTCTACAATCGGTTAATTCGGAAGGTGAAAAACTATGCAATCATTGGAAGTTATTTCTGTAAATCTGTGGAATATACTGATTTCTTTAGTTAACTTAATAATACTTTTTCTTCTTGTTAAAAAATTTCTGTTCAAGCCTGTTAATAATATGCTTTTAAAAAGGCAGAACGAACTTGATAAAAAGTATCAGGATGCAGAAGAAGCAAAGAATATAGCCCAGCAGGACAGGCAGTTGTGGGACGAAAAAATAAAAACCGTCAAATCAGAAACTGATGAAATGATAAAACAGGCACAGGAAAGTGCAAAAAGACAAGGCGAAACAATTGTTTCAAAAGCAAGGGAACAGGCAGACGGTATTATTCGTCAGGCAGAAAACCAGATTGATTTGGAACGCAAGAAAGCACAGTCAGAAATCAAGCAGGAAATTGTTGTGGTTTCTACTGCTCTTGCTAACAAACTTTTGAAAAGAGAAATTAATGCCGATGACCACCGACAGTTTATTGATTCATTTATTGAGAAAATAGGTGATGATAATGAATGATTTAAGCAGGGAATATGCAGAAGCCTTGTTTTCTCTGGCTATGGAAGAAAATTGCGGTGAGAAGTACGGCGAAGAACTGGATTTAATATACAGATGTTTTTGTGAAAACCCTCAGTATGAGGAGTTTTTGTCCTCTCCGTCAATTTCACTTGAGGAAAGGCAAAGTGCTTTTATGAAAGCATTTGACGGTCGAATTTCGGAATATGTTATGTCTTTTGTAAAGTTGCTTTGCGAAAAAAGATATATTAAGTATTTCGGCGACTGTGTTTTGCAGTATAAAAAAATGCTTGAAGAAACTAAAAACATTGCAAAAGCACAGGTTAAAAGTGCAGTTCCGTTAACTGACACACAAAAGGATGCACTTAAAGAAAAATTAGAGAAATTAAGCGGTAAAACTGTGTTTATAGAGTATGACGTTGACGAAACCATAATCGGAGGACTGATTGTGGAAATGGACGGTAAAGTTATAAACGCAAGTATTCATAAACATCTAAACGATGTAAAGGATGTGATTGACAAATGAATCTAAGACCTGATGAAATCAGTCAGATTATTAAAGAACAGATTAAAAATTACCAGTCTAAAATAGAAATGCAGGAAACAGGTACCGTAATTTTAGTTGGTGACGGTATTGCCAGAGTTTATGGTCTTCGTTCCTGTATGTCAAGTGAACTTTTGGAGTTTGAGGACGGAAGTTTCGGTATGGCACAAAACCTTGAAAACGAAACGGTATCTGTTGCTCTTTTGTCAGATGACAACGACATTCACGAAGGTTCTAAAGTTAAAAGAACAGGCAAAGTTGTGTCTGTGCCTGTTGGCGAGGGACTTTTGGGCAGAGTAGTAGGTGCTCTTGGTAATCCTATTGACGGCAAAGGCCCAATTGATACCAAAGAAACAAGACCTATTGAGTCTGAAGCCCCTGGTATTATCGAAAGAAAAAGCGTTTCTGTGCCTTTGCAGACGGGAATTAAGGCTATTGACAGTATGATTCCCATAGGCAGAGGTCAAAGGGAACTTATTATCGGCGACAGACAGACAGGTAAAACCGAAATTGCCATAGATACAATAATGAACCAGAAAAACACAGGTGTAATATGTATTTATGTTGCGATAGGACAAAAGAATACTGCCGTTGTTCAGCTGGCAAACGAACTTACAAAAGCAGGGGCTATGGATTACACCATAATTGTATCCGCTTCTGCCTCTGAAACTGCTCCCATTCAGTATGTAGCACCTTATTCGGGCTGTGCTATGGCAGAGTATTTCAGAGAACAGGGCAAAGACGTGTTAATTATATATGACGACTTGTCAAAACACGCAATAGCGTACCGTGCATTGTCACTTTTAATACGCCGTCCCCCAGGAAGAGAAGCATACCCCGGTGACGTATTCTATTTACATTCAAGACTTTTGGAAAGAGCAGCATGTGTTGCCCCCGAATACGGCGGCGGCTCAATTACTGCGTTACCCATTATTGAAACACAGGCGGGTGACGTTTCGGCGTACATTCCAACAAACGTTATTTCAATTACTGATGGGCAGATATTCCTTGAAACTGAGTTGTTCCACGCAGGTATTATGCCTGCTATAAACCCCGGTATATCAGTAAGCCGTGTTGGTGGTGCAGCACAGTTAAAAGCTATGAAAAAGGTATCAGGTGAGTTGAAACTTCTTTATGCTCAGTACCGTGAACTTCAGGCTTTCGCACAGTTCGGAAGTGATCTTGACCAGGATACAAAGAACAGACTTGCTCTTGGTGAAAGAATTGTTGAAGTTTTAAAACAAAACAGAAATTCACCTGTTCGTGCAGGTTGTCAGGTTGCCATTGTTTACGCAGTTGTAAACGGACATTTAAACAGCGTACCTGTAAACAAGGTTTCTTCTTATGAAGACAAACTGTTCCAATTACTTGAAACCAAGTATCCGTCATTGTTAGAGAGATTTGAAAATAATTTCTACGAGGACAGCGACGTAATGGAACTTGAAAAAGCACTTGCGGAAATGAAAGAGTGATATTGTGGGCGTAGATATTAAAAGTTTAAAAAACCGAATAAAAAGCATAAATTCCACTTTGCACCTGACGAAAGCCATGGGGCTTGTGGCATCTGCAAAAATACGCGGTGCAACTATGTCCATGCAAAAGGGAAGAGAGTATTCAAAATCAATAGAAACTACAGTTGAAATGCTTTGTTCTTCAAAAGTCTGCGAAAGAAGCCCCTATATGAACAAGGGTAAACAAGGGGAAATCTGCCTTGTGTCAATTGCAGGAGACAGAGGTCTTGCAGGAGGCTTTAACACAAATGTTTTCAAACTGACTAAAACTGTGCCTTTTACAGAAGTTATTCCAATCGGGAAACGCGCATGTGAAAAGTTTGGGGGAGATTTAATTAAGGCTGAGGGCTTTGAATATCTTAAGTCTATGGAAATCGCAAAAAAACTTTGTGGCGCCTTTAAAGAGGGCGAGTATGAAAAAGTAGGCATCGTTTATACAAAATATAAATCTATGATGGTTCAGGAACCCGAAATATTATGGATTTTGCCTCTTGAGAAAACGGAGGTTAAATCAAAATCCGATATAATATTTGAGCCTGACGAGAAAAGCATACTGGAATCTGTAGTGGAAGAATATGTAGCATCTAAAATTTTGGAAACGGTAAGAGAAAGTTTCACCTGCGAGGTTGTGGCAAGACGTTTTGCTATGGATAATGCAGAAAAGAATGCAGGGGAAATGATAGATAATCTTACACTTGAGTACAACCGTGCAAGACAGGGTGCCATTACTCAGGAGATTACTGAAATAGTAGCCGGAAGCGGTATATAGGGTGACAGGAACTGTCCGAACTACGCCTTAAATAGTGTAATTTCGGTGTATTTCGGCTTGTCATCTTTGCAAGGCGTCAGCCTTGCTGCATCTTCCGCACCAAAATCCTCTCGAAATTCCATCGATTTAAGGTCGAAGAATTTTCAAAGAGGAAATTTTAAGACTATGCAAGGAAAAAACGCAGGTAATCCTGACGGATTACCGAGTATTTTAACGTGGCAGAGGT
>JAGCLT010000065.1 GCA_017646825.1 Clostridia bacterium
CTACATTCATAGGTTCTCTCATACGGCAATTCGATATTTCCATTTTCACGGTAGTATGTATTCTGCACAAATGTGATAGACTTCATTTTCCCGTCTGGGAACGGTGTCAGTCTTTCGTCACCTATTTCGTGAGTCCATTCTTCTATGTTTTTCTCAAGTCCGAGTAAACGACAAGCAGGCTCTGCAGTTTCCTGTGCACGTCCCATAGGAGAAGAAAAAATTCTGTCTATCTTTGCATCAAACATTCTTTTTCCCACCGCTTCCGCCTGCAACTTGCCCCTGTCTGTTAAAGAATCTGTTTCGTAGTCGGGATCTCCATGTCTTACTATATATAATAACATTTTATCACCTCGAATTTTCAATTTCTCCCATCATACCTATTCTAACATAATTTTCGACATAATACAACAAGGGGTTGTAAAAAAACTTTTTTACATCCCCTTGTGATTGGGGATAGGAAAAAAAGAGGCAGAATGAGCAAACTGAACCCGTAGGGGATACCCGAAGGCGTACAAAGGTACGCCGAGTGGTGAAGTTTGCTTATAGCAAAAAGGTACAAAATAAAAGAAAAAGGTCCCAAAAGACCTTTTTCAACGTATACATTAAAAATTATGAAGTTATCAACTGTTTTTCTTATATAGTTTATCATTATCCCTACCTTTTTGCGGTCTGGACTTTTTTTACATCACCAACTTTTTAATATTTTATAAATGATGATGTAAATATCAGAATCAAAAGTACGGGACATAAAAACTTAATCATAAATTTATAAATCCCCTCTCTTGAGAACTTTTCATCATTGCATTTTACTTCGTCTATTATTGTTTTCGGCTTAATTACCCAGCCAACCAGTATGCAGGTTACAAAAGCAACTACAGGCATTAACAGATTATTTGATACATAGTCAAGTATGTCAAGAATCTGTGCAGTTACACCATTTGGAAGTGTGTATTCAAAGTACCAGATGTTGTAACCAAGACAAGTTACAAGTGCTATAACCGCAGATATTATCATTACAACAGTGCAGGATTTTTTTCTTCCCCATGAGAACTTGTCCATTACTACTGAAGTAATTGCTTCAAGTAACGAAATTGCAGAAGTAAGTGCCGCAAAAAGAACAAGTACAAAGAACAACGCGCCGACTATATGTCCGACAACGCCCATTGTTTGAAAAACTTTGGGAAGCGAAACAAACAACAGACTTGTACCTGATTTTTCCAAACCCTCGTAGCCTTGGAAAGCATACACAACAGGAACCATTATCATTCCCGCAATAAGAGCAACAAAAGTGTCGCAAATTTCAATCTGGTTAACAGATTTTGAAAGGTTTGTTTCTTTTTTTGTGTATGAACCGTATGTAATCATAATACCCATTGCAAGGCTCATAGAGTAGAAAATCTGTCCTGTAGCGTCCAAAAGAATATTAAAAAATCTTTTGACGGTCATACCTGTAAAATCAGGAACAAAGTAAATTTTCAGTCCCTCAAGTGCTGTGCCGAATGGTCCTTTTATAGTTAGTGTAAAAATTGCAATTCCTAGTATAAGAACAAACAACAATGGCATAAGTACTTTTGAGATCTTTTCTATTCCCTTGTCAACACCTTTGTAAACTACCAAAGCACATAGTCCCATAAATATTGCACACCAGAAAATCGGTGACCATTGAGATGTTATAAAGGACACAAAATAGCCATCAGCAACAGTCTCCATACCTTTACCAATAATAAAGTCGGTCATATATTTTGTAATCCAACCGCCTATTACGCAGTAGTAAGGGAAAATAATAAAAGGAACAACCGATGCTATGTATCCTAAAAAACCAAATCTTTTGTTTAACTGTGAATATGCTTTAACAGGACTTAATTTTGTTTTTCTTCCTATTGCAATTTCGGTTATCATAAGCGCGAAGCCGAAAGTAAGTGCCATTATAACATAAACCAGCAAAAACACACCGCCGCCGTTTTTAGCCGCAAGATACGGAAAACGCCACAAGTTGCCTAATCCTACTGCCGAACCTGCTGCAGCAAGGACAAAACCAATATTACCTGTAAAGGAGCCTCTTTTCTTCTCCATATTCAATCCTCCAAAATGTTTTTATACATTTTATCACAAAATTTTCTTTTATGCAACAAAAAAACGGCGATTATCGCCGTTTTTTATACTTTCCTATTCAAGTTCAATTAAACCATAGTTTCCGTCTTTTCTTTTATAAACTATGCTGGGGTGCTCGTTTTCTGCATCTGCATACACAAAAAACTCGTGTCCAAGCAAATTCATCTGCAAAATTGCTTCTTCTGTGCTCATAGGTTTTGCAGAGAAAACTTTTTTCTTAACAATAGTGAAATCTTTTTCTTCTTCAACTGCTTCTACCGGCATATTGTAACTGTCAAGAGCACCGCTTCTTAATCGTTTTTCAAGACGGGTTTTATTTTTTCTGATTTGACGTTCAACGTCAGATATTGCTTTATCTACAGAAGCATATATATCTTCTGTAACAGTTTCAACCCTGAAAATAGTGTTATGATGAAAGATTGTGAGTTCCACCTTTTGTCTGTCCTTTTCTACAGAGAAAACCAACTTTGCATCAGCACTTTCGTCAAAGAACTTGTCCAACTTCTGCAATTTCTTTTCTGCATAGTCCTTCATTCCCTGTGTTAAATCGATTCTCCTGCACGCCATACTAATCTTCATAAACTACTTCCTCCTTTGAACTGATAATCGCTGTTTTATGCCTTGTAACATGACAGCCGATATTTACAGCCAACGGTAAACCTGCAATATGAGTAGGATAGGTTAAAATATTTACGCCAAGTGCAGTAGTGTCACCGCCCCAACCCATAGGGCCGATTTTACTTTCGTTAATCAACTGTAAAATCTCGCACTGCATATCGTTGTAATATGGATTTGGATTTTTATAATCAACAGGCAAAAGCAACGCTTTTTTAGAAAGTAATGCCGCTTTTTCCATTGTTCCGCCAATTCCTATTCCAACTACAATGGGAGGACAGGGATTTCCGCCCCCCTTACTTATTAATTCTATAACGTAATCTAAAATTCCTTTTTTTCCGTCTGAGGGTTTAAGCATTTTTATACCGCTCATATTTTCACTGCCAAAACCTTTGGGAGCAACAGTGATTTTTATTTCATCACCCTCTACTATTTCGTAGTGAACAACCGCAGGAGTGTTGTCGTTGGTGTTCACTCTGTCTAAAGGGTCTTTTACAACTGATTTTCTTAAATATCCCTCACAGTAACCTTTTCTGACGCCCTCGTTTATGGCATCTTCAAGGTTGCCCGTCACGTGAACGTCCTGACCAATTTCAATAAACACTACCGCCATTCCCGTATCCTGACAAATCGGCATATTTTCATTTCCGGCAATTTGTGAGTTTTCAAGGATTTTTCCTAAAACCTCTTTTGCAAGAGGCTTTGTTTCGGTTTCATAACCGCGTTTTAAAGCGTTTTCAACGTCGTTTCCTATATAGTAGTTTGCATCTATACAAAGTTTTTTAACTACCTCTGTAATAGTTTTTCCGTTAATTTCTGTCATATACGCTCATTATCCTTTCTGCGGCTTTAATGCCGTCTATTGCCGCACTCATAATGCCACCTGCATACCCTGCCCCTTCACCGATTGGCATAAGTCCACCCACATTTATACTTTCCATTAGTTCATTACGCAAAATTCTAAGGGGTGCAGAGGTCCTTGTTTCTACTCCCGTTAACACAGACTCCGTAGTGAAATTTTTAATCCTTCTGTCAAAACTTTTAAGTCCTTCCTTTAAAGTTCTGACTGCACCTTCAGGCATAAGAGCAGAGAGGTCCGCAAACTGGTAACCCAAAGGATACGACGGAACAACTCCCTTTAACTTTTTAGAAATGGTGCCGTTTATAAAATCAGATGTGTTTTGTACCGGTGCAACAAAAGAATTTGTTACACTATATGCCAGTCTTTCATACTTTCGTTGCAACTCTATACCACCTAAAACGCCCTCGTAATCATTTGGGGTTATCTGCGCAACAATTGCGCTGTTGGAGTTTTCACCGTCACGGCTGTTTTCACTCATTCCGTTAACTGTAATTCCGCCGTTTTCACTTGTTGCGGCTACAACAAACCCTCCGGGACACATACAAAAGGAAAAACAACTTCTGTCTTTTTCGTTATAAGTAAGCCTGTAGTCTGCGGCGCCAAGGTTTTTGTGACCTGCATATTTTCCGTACTGGCTCTGGTCTATAAATTCTCTTTTGTGTTCTATTCTGTAACCCATAGCAAAGGCTTTTGCTTCCATTGCCACACCTTTTTTATAAAGCATTTCGTAAGTGTCACGGGCAGAGTGGCCAATAGCAAGTACCACTTTTTCTGCAGGAATTTCCCCTTTGTCTGTAATTACGGAATACACTTGGTTATTCTTTATTACAATGTCATTAACGGTGGTGTCAAAAAGTACTTTACCACCATTTTTAATTATTTCTTTCCTCATATTTGCCACAATGTCTTTTAACATATCAGTACCGATATGAGGTTTACCTGAATACAATATTTCTTCTTTTGCCCCGTGCTCCACAAAGGTTTCAAGAACGGTTTTACTGCGAATGTCACCTACACGGGTAGTAAGTTTTCCGTCTGAGAAAGTACCTGC
>JAGCLT010000009.1 GCA_017646825.1 Clostridia bacterium
GGAATAGTTATAGGAAGCGAAATTGGTTTTGAGCTTGATAACAACATTATAACAGCAGACAGCGGTATACTGATTTCAAGAATGTGTGCATATTCAAGAAGACAGATGGTTTTAGAATAATAGAAAATCACCTCGGTTTTAACCGAGGTGATTTTTAGTTAAAATAAGTTTTTCTTTGCAAGTATAAATGCCACTACAAGGGAGATTACAACAGACATAAGAATCACTATGCCAAAGCCTAAAGGGCTTCCTGCAAAAGGCATACCTGCTAAATTTACGTTCATTCCGTAGGCACTGAAAATCATTGTAGGAATTGACATTACAATAGTAACAGTTGCAAGGAATTTCATAACAATATTTAAGTTGTTTGATATTACGGAGGCAAAAGCGTCCATCATACCGCTTAAAATTCCGCTGTAGATGTTAGCCATCTCCATAGCCTGTTTGTTTTCAATAATTACGTCTTCTAACAGTTCAGTATCTTCGGGATACTTTTTAATAGATTCCGTTCTCATTATTTTTTCTAAAACGCCCTCGTTTGAACGAAGAGAAGTAGTGAAATAAACAAGGCTTTTTTCAAGTTCTAATAGTTCAATTAATTCTCTGTTTTTTGTGGATTTGTGAAGTTCGCTTTCCACCGCTTCGCTTTTTTTGTTGATGTTTCTTAAGTAAGTCAGATAAAGTGAAGCATTTCTGTAAAGAATCTGAAGAAGAAATCTTGTTTTCCAGCTGGTGTCACAGTTTCTTGTTCTCTGGTCGGCAATGCCTTTTAGTACGCTTGTGTTTTCAAGACAAACAGTAATTACCGCCTCTTTAGTTAAGAAAATACTCATAGGAATTGTAACGTAGGTTTCCTTCTTGTTTTTAACTTCTACTGCGGGGACGTCAACTAAAACCATAGTGTAATTGTCCTCCACCTGAATTCTTGAGCGTTCTTCTTCGTCGGTAGCGTCGCGTAAATCGTCAAGTTCAATTTTGTAACGGGTTGCTATTTCTTTTAGTTCCTGTTCGTTTGGTTTAATTATAGAAACCCAGCAACCGTCCATTGGCTCGTTGATTTTAGTAACCTTACCGTCAATGGTTTTGTAAAATTTTATCATAAAGGCTCCTTTCTACGCCTATAAAACAGGCATGGAAAAAACACCTGTTTTTAAGCATTATTAAATTTTAATAAAATACTCCCGGGATCTCCGTCCATTAAATTTTCACCTCGTTAATCAGATTTGGAAATATCCACAAATACCATTTTAACATAATAAAAAAGCAATTACAAGTCTTTTTTGTTGCATTAAGTTACAGATTGTGGTAAAATGATTTCAAGCATAGCTTGAAATTGTCGATATGAATTCTTGCGAATTCTCGATATGTCATAAATGACTCGATATGTGCTAAAGCACTCGATATGTCGCTGACGCGACGAGAATTCATATCATATCGAGTTTGAGCGCAGCGAAAACATATCGATTTTACAGAGTAAAAATATCGAGCAATCGAAGATTGCATATCGAAAAAAGGTAAAAAAATGAAACAAGTAAGTGTATTAGAAAAATTTAATACTTCTTGGGGATTAACATTTGTTGTAGAAAATGTAATCATTAAAGTTGGTGATGTTATTTCTGACCAATACAATGGGATATACGTGGTTGAAAAAATAATAATGCCAACAAGACCGGTTGATAACGACCGATATACGATAGTTGTTAAAAATTATACTGGCATCTAAATCGTGCACAAATTCTAAAATGATTTCAATAATGTTGAAATCAACTAAGTTTGCCCTAACGGGCAAGTGAAGTTATCTTCGATAGTGAAGTTCTGCCTTACGGCTCGATATGTTGCCTACGGCAACGATAAATATAACAAAGGAGAGAAAAATATGACTGCAGCAATTTCTAAAAAGGCACTTGACATTATAAAAAAGATGCAGCAAAACGAAATTACCGAAAGTGCAGTTTATGAAAAACTGTCAAAAGTAGTAAAAGGTGAAGAAAACCGAAAGGTTTTGCGCCGCTTGTCACAGGAAGAACACGCCCACTATGAAATATGGAAGAAATATACGGGAAAAGAATTAAAACCCAACAAGTGGAAAGTGTTTAAATACACTATGATTGCAAGAATTCTTGGCTTTACTTTCGCTGTTAAATTAATGGAATTAGGCGAAGAAGGTGCTCAAAAAGAGTATGCACTTATTACGGAGGAAGTAGAAGAAAGTGTGCAGATAAGAAAGCAGGAGGAGGAGCACGAGCAGGCACTTCTTAATATGCTTGACGAAGAGCGTTTGCAGTATGTAGGCAGTATGGTTCTTGGTATGAACGACGCTTTGGTAGAACTGACAGGTTCTCTTGCAGGTTTTACTTTTGCAATGCAAAATACCCGCCTTATTGCACTTTCGGGACTTATTATCGGCATTTCCGCAACATTTTCCATGGCGTCAAGTGAGTTTTTATCTGCACGAAGCGAGGGCAGAACAGACGCACTTAAGTCATGCTCATACACAGGGGTTGCCTATTTAATCACAGTCGTACTTTTAATTTTGCCTTATCTTCTTTTGGACAGCACAAAATATATGCTGGCGCTGTTCTTAATGCTTGGTATAGTAATTTTAATAATTGCCGGCTTTACATATTATATTTCTGTGGCACAGGGACAAAAATTCCGCCCCCGATTCTTTGAAATGACAATAATAAGCGTGTCAGTTGCAGTACTTTCATTCATCGTAGGTGTTCTTGCAAAACATTTCTTGGGAGTAGATATATGAGAGCAGTAGTACAAAGAGTAAGTTATGCCTCTGTAAAAGTTGACAAAGAGGTAACAGGAAAAATAAAAAAAGGTCTTTTGGTGTTTCTGGCAGTTTGTGACGATGACACAAATAAAGATTTGGAATATATGGCGGACAAGGTTTCAGGTCTTAGAATATTTGAAGACGATGAAGAAAAGATGAACTTGTCTGTTACAGATGTGGGCGGAGAAATACTTGTGATTTCCCAGTTTACGTTGTACGGCGACTGCAGAAAGGGCAAACGTCCCAGTTTCGCTTCCGCAGGAGAACCAAACTACGCCAATAAGATGTACGAAGAATTTATAAAGAATTTAAAAGAAAAAGGAATACCTGTTGAAAAGGGTGTTTTCGGTGCGGATATGAAAGTGGAACTATTAAACGACGGACCTGTAACTATTCTTTTAGACAGCAAAAAAGTATTTTAGGGTGATATTATGAATAACAATATAAAAGGAAGTTTAATTCTGTTTTTAACCGCCATTATCTGGGGTATATCTTTTGTAGCTCAAAGTGTAGGTATGGACTATATCGGTCCTGCAACCTTTATGGGCATACGAACAACAATGGGCGGTCTTGTGCTTTTGCCCTTTATATTTATAACTGACCAAAAAAAGAAAAAGCAGGGGACTTATGTAAAAACAGATATGAAAAAAGTGTTAAAAGGAGGCAGTCTCTGCGGAGTGTTTTTATGCTGTGCTTCCGTCTTACAAACTTACGGTCTTAAATATACCACTACTGCAAAAAGTGGATTTTTAACTGCCCTTTACATAATTTTTGTAGCAGTGCTTGGACTTTTCTACGGAAAAAAATTAAATGTAAAAATGGCACTTGGTATAATAACTTCTGTTGTGGGTATGTATTTCCTTTGCCTTTTCGGAGCAGAAGTGTCATTTAATGTAGGTGATTTGCTAACAGTTATATGTGCGGTGTTCTTTGCAGGACAAATCCTCTGTGTTGACAAATTTGTCCGCGAAGAGGTTGATTGCGTAAAACTTTCCTGCACACAGTTTCTGGTTGCAGGAGGCCTGAGTCTTGTTCTTATGGCTTTGACTGAAACACCTGATATAAAAAATATAATGAGTTGCTCTGTTGCACTTTTATATTCGGGAGTTATGTCCTGCGGTGTAGCGTACACTTTGCAGGTTGTAGGGCAGAAATATGCTGAGCCCACAACAGCGTCAATTATAATGTCTTTTGAAGCAGTGTTTGCTGCAATTGCAGGTTGGATTATTTTGTCCGAAGCAATGACCTTGTCGCAAATCGGCGGATGTCTTTTGATGTTTTTGGCAATAGTATTAGTTCAGTTACCAAGTAAAAAATAAAAAAAGCAGGA
>JAGCLT010000066.1 GCA_017646825.1 Clostridia bacterium
TACAAGACTTGATGTACCCTTTGGCATTGTTGACTTGTCTTTGGCACCTACTCCTGCAATAGGGGACAGTGTTGCTTATATTTTAGAGGAAATGGGTATCGAAAAATGCGGTACTCACGGCACTACTGCTGCACTTGCACTTTTAAATGATGCAGTTAAAAAAGGCGGAGTAATGGCATCTTCTCACGTAGGCGGTTTAAGCGGTGCATTTATTCCTGTCTCGGAAGATGCAGGTATGATTGATGCAGTAAACATAGGTGCTTTATCTTTAGATAAACTTGAGGCTATGACTTGTGTTTGCTCAGTTGGTCTTGACATGTTTGCAGTTCCCGGGGACACCAGTGCGGAAACTATTGCGGCAATTATTGCTGATGAAGCTGCAATTGGTATGATTAACACCAAAACTACTGCAGTTCGTGTTATTCCTGCACCAGGTGCAAAAGTAGGAGATAGAGTGGATTTTGGCGGTCTTTTGGGACACGCTTATGTAATGCCTCTTAATAAATATAAGAGTGACGATTTTGTTAAAAGAGGAGGAAGAATTCCTGCTCCTATTAACAGTCTTAAGAACTAAAAAATCGGGAGAATTCTCCCGATTTTTTTAATTTACTATTATTATATCATTACCTATTCTTTTGATTTCGTTCCACATAATTACAGTTTCATTTTCCTTGTTAAATGAAAATAATTTGTTTTTTGAGGGTGGAAGCACTATGGAACTTACCTTCCCGGTCTCGCTGTCAAACTCCATATCACAGACGAATCCTAACCTTTCACCTGTTGACACGTTTATTACTTCTTTGTTTTTAAGTTCACTGAATTTGCACATTTTCATCACCGGTACTATTATATTAAGTACTGCTTGAAAATATTTTATATTTATGTTATAATTTTACAGTAAGTATGTTGTATTCTGTTCGGAGGCAAATAAATGAAGGACTTAACAACGGGAAACATTTATAAAACTTTTATATGGTTTGCTATCCCAATGGCTTTGTCAGGACTTCTGTCACAGGCTTATTCAATTATAAATACTATAATTGCAGGTAAGTTAATAGGTGAAGCAGGTCTTGCTGCTGTTGGTGCAACAGCACCTTTACTTGATGCGATTTCCTCGCTTTTCTGGGGTTTTTGCGTTGGTTTCTCCGTTTATGTTGCTAATTTATTTGGTGCTAAGCAGTATTTAAAAATTAAAGAGAGTATAATTACTATGTACGTTGCTCTATTTGTGGCTACGGTAACGGTAGGAATTATAATGCTTATATTTAATAATCAAATATTTAATTTACTTAATATTGAAAATACCATCAGAAATGATGTATTTAAGTATTTCTCTGTTTATATGACAGGTTTTTTCTTTATCATATTCGGTCAGGTCAGTGTTGCTATGATTAATGCTTTCGGTATAGGAAAATTCCCGTTATATATGTCCGTGCTTTCAACAGTACTTACAATTTCGGGTAACATTGTGTCGGTTGCAGTTTTTGATTTGGGCGTAATGGGACTTGCTTTGTCAACAGTTTTGGCAAGTGTTGTTATTACTGTAATGTATATTTTTGAGATTAAGAAGATTTTTAAAGAACTGGGTGTACATAATGAAAAAATCAGACTGCGTTTTGGAGTTATAAAGGAGTCGTTTTCATATTCGGGTTCTGCAATGATGCAGCAACTTATTATGTATGTTGCTCCGCTTATTATATCACCCTTTATTAATGCAATCGGTAGTTCTGCAACTGCGGCATATACTGTTGTAACAAGAATTTATAATATTATTGCATCAGTTTATCAGAATTCTGCTAAAACATTAAGTAATTATGCGGCACAATGTATGGGTGCCAAAAAATACAGCCAGGTTAAAAAAGGTGTATATGTTGGATTTTTTCAGGGTTTAATGTTTATAGCACCGTTTCTTCTTATTTGTGTATTTGGTGCAAAGCACACCTGTATGCTGTTTTTTACAAAGGGAAGTTCGGGCGAGGCTTTAAATTATGCCATTACTTTTTCTGTTAGTTTTTTACCCTTTATTGTGTTTAATGTAATTAACAACTTGTTTCATTCCTTTTTCAGAGGAGTTAACGCTCCTGCCTGCTTGCTCTTTTCAACCATTATCGGTTCTGTAAGCAGGGTGCTTACAAGTATATATTTTATAAAAAGCGGTTACGGAATGAACGGTGCATATATGGGCTGGGTTGCTTCGTGGATTATAGAAGCAGTATTCGTTGTATATATTTATTATTCAGGCAGATGGAAACCTATTGAAATGACTAATGAGATTTGAGGTGTTACTGTATGACAACATTCAGAGGTATTGTGAATAAAGAACTGACTCCGATGGATGCTTTTGAACTTGGGAGAGTTCTTGTGTCTTTGTTGCCGTCTTTTGACAAGCCAAAAATTATAATAGGCAGAGATGCCCGTGTTTCAGGGGATATGATTGAATGTGCCCTGACTGCCGGATTGCTCAGCGTTGGTGCTGATGTTGTGCTTTTAGGTATAGTTCCTACCCCTGCAATGTCACATTTTACTAAACTTTACGAGGCGGATGCAGGAATTTCCATTTGCGATTCTGACGGTCTTTATAATTATAACGGTGTAGTTGTTTTTAATAAAGACGGCTGCCTTTATAATGGTAGCATTGATGTCGAAAAAGCCGCCCCACTTGTAATCAGTGAGGAAATTGGAACGGTAACAAGAAAAAATGACAGTATTTTTGATTATATAAGTTTTGTTAAATCTACTGTTACTTCGGATTTGAAAGGGATTAAGATTGCCGTTGACTGTGCTAATGGCGTTTATTCAATTATAGGTCCTGATATTTTTGAAGATTTAGGGGCTACTGTTTTTGCAATTAACAACTCTCCTGACGGTAAAAACATTAATTTGGACTGCGGAACTACCAATACAGAAGCCTTGCAGAAATTTGTTGTGGAGTCAGGAGCAGATGTGGGCGTGGCATTTAATGGCAACGGTGACAAGGTTATTTTTGTTGACGAACAGGGGAATGTCATTGACGGTGACAGCATAATTGCTATTTGTGCAATAGATATGAAAAATAAGAATCAGTTAAATGATGATACAATTCTGCTCACAACAAACAGTAACGTAGGCATTATTAATTCTGCATCTGATAATGAAATTACTGTTCTGGAAACTGTGGCAGATCACGAAAGTATTGCAGACGAGATTGTTTCTAATAATTATTCAATCGGTGGAGAACAGTCCGGTTATATTGTTTTCCCTGAGCATAGTGCAGTAAGTGACGGTCTTATTACTGCCCTTAAGATGCTTTGTATTTATAAAAACAGCGGCAAGTATATGTCTTCTCTTGCATCTTCCGCAAATATATTGCCACATGTTTCTGTTAAGGCAAAAGTAAAACCTGAAAATATTGATGCGTACAAAGAAGACCCACTGATCGTTGCTGAATTAAGGCAGCTAAACGATGATTTTAACGGCAACGGTAAAGCGGTAATTTTTGCTGACGATGACGGTAATATTGAGGTTGCAATAGAGGGAGAAGACCTGGAGTTTATTACTAACCGTGCACAGGATTTGGCTCAACTTTTAGAATTGAAATTTAATTAGGTGTTAGTTATGAAAATAAGGAAAATATTATACGGTGCAGTAATTGCGGCAGTTTACGCTGTAATTTCAATAGTTTGTGCTCCCATTAGTTACGGACCTATACAGGTGAGATTATCTGAGGCGTTAACTGTGTTACCTGCAGTTACTCCTGTGGCAATATGGGGCGTTTTTGTAGGTTGCTTAGTTGCAAATCTTGTAACAGGGAGTGTTGTTGATATTGTTTTTGGAAGTCTAACAACACTTGTTGCGGCATACTTCTCATATAAGTTAAGGAATAATAAATGGCTCGTGCCGCTTCCGCCTGTTTTGTTAAACGGATTAATAGTAGGCGGATATTTAACTGCAATGTACGGCGGAATATGGTATGTAAATATGTTAACAGTAACTGTGGGCCAGTTGGTGTCATGCTATTTACTTGGCGTACCGCTTATGGTTATTGTCAAGAATAATAAACAAATTCATAAATTTCTTAAAAAGTCTTGACATAATTAGGCCTTTATTGTATAATATAAAGGTCGCAAATAGGGGTATAATGTAATGGTAACATACCGGTCTCCAAAGCCGTGTCCCTATGTTGCAAATACTGCATAATAAAAACTTAATATGGCGCTCTTTAGGGGTATGATGTAATGGTAACATGCCGGTCTCCAAAACCGTTCTTGAGGGTTCGAGTCCTTCTACCCCTGCCAATATA
>JAGCLT010000067.1 GCA_017646825.1 Clostridia bacterium
CAACGTGAAAACTAAGTTTGCCTTGCGGCAAGTGAAGTTATCTGCGACAGTGAAGTTACTTCGTAGTGAAGTTTCGCCTGTCGGCGAAGTGGCACCCCCCACCACCAAAAATTTCAAAAAAATATTTACAAAGTATTTATATTATGATATACTAAAAAGGACGGTTTTTTGTCGGAAAAAATAATAAAAAATCGAATATTTTTACGAAGGAGATTTTTTTATGAAACTAATCTACAATGTAGAAGACAAGCCGAAATTTAGTCAGGTTATTGTCTTTGCCATTCAGCAGCTTCTTGCTATTATGGCAGCAACAATTGCAGTTCCTGCAATCGTAGGCAACGGAATGACTGCTTCTGCAGCACTTTTCGGAGCAGGTATCGGCACATTGGTTTATCAGTTATTTACAAAATTTAAGAGCCCTGTATTCCTTGGTTCATCATTTGCATTTATCGGCTCAATGGTAGCAGCATTTGCAGGTGCAGTATCTGCGGCGCTTGGATTCCTTGGTTTAATCCTTGGTGCAGTTTTAGCAGGCCTTGTTTACGTAGTTATCGCTATAATCATTAAACTTGTTGGCGTAAACTGGATAAACAAACTTATGCCTCCTGTTGTTATCGGCCCTACAGTTGCTCTTATCGGTCTTTCACTTGCAGGTGCAGCAATCAACGACGTATTTTCTTACGGTCCTGTTGACGCAAACGGTGCATTTATTATGAGCGGCAGTGCCTGGGCATCTTTTGCTTGTGCTATAGTAACATTTATTGTTGTTACTTTATGCTCAGTTTACGGCAAGAAAATGGCAAAACTTATTCCGTTTATTATTGGTATTCTTGCAGGCTACGCTCTTGCACTTGTATTCACACTTATCGGAAATTATGCAGGCATTGATGCACTTAAAGTAATCGACTTTGCTCCTTTCCAGGCCCTTGTAGCAGAGGGTGTTACACTAAAAACATTCCTTGCTATTCCTGAATTTACATTCTTAGAAGCATTAAAAGGTATTAAAGACCTTGATGCATCATACATTGCAACAGTTGCAGTTGCTTATGTTCCTGTAGCATTCGTTGTATTTGCAGAACACATTGCAGACCACAAGAACCTTTCTTCAATCATTGAAAAAGACCTTCTTGAAGAACCCGGTCTTCACAGAACACTTTTAGGTGACGGTGTTGGTTCAATGGCAGGTGCAATCTTCGGCGGATGCCCTAACACTACATACGGCGAATCAGTTGGTTGTGTAGCAATTACAGGTAACGCTTCAGTTATCACTATTACTGTTACAGCAATTATGGCAGTCATTATTGCTTTCATCTCTCCATTCGTTGCATTCCTTGATTCAATTCCGGGTTGCGTAATGGGCGGTGTTTGCATCACTCTTTACGGCTTTATTGCAGTATCAGGTCTTAAGATGATTCAGAAAGTTGACCTTGAAGACAACGCAAACTTGTTTACAGTTGCTGCTATTCTTATCCCCGGTATCGGCGGTATGGCAATGGCTATCGGCAAGGTAACAATCACAGCAATTGCTTGCTCACTTATCTTTGGTATTATCGTAAATACTATTCTTTCAAGAAAGAAAAAATAACAAACAACTAAAAGGACTTGTTCGAATGAACAAGTCCTTTTTTTATTCATTTTCAATTATTTCTACTATGTTTTCTTTTACACCTATATAAGGGAGAAACTTCTCAAATATATCTTTCCTTCTGATTTTTAACGTCGAAGTATTGTCGCAGGGGTGGCAACCTATAAAATCCTGCTGCGCCACTTCCTTGTCAACATAAAGTTTAACTGTTTTTTCGCTGTCAAAAATAAGTCCTAAAACACTTGCGGACCCGGGGGTAACGTTTAAATACTTTTTAAGGTTTTCGGGAGATGCAAAGGACAGTCTTGAAACACCTATAGTTTTTGAGAAATCCTTTGTAACAAATCGCTTATCCCCTTTCATTAAAAGAAGATAAAACTCTGTTTGCTGTCTGTTGCATAAAAACAGGTTTTTGCATATTTCGCAACCAAGTTCCTGCTCTATCTTTTTGCAGTCCTCTATTGTATCTGCTTTTTCGTGGTCAACCCTAACATATTCAATTTCAAGTTTATTTAAAAGTTCAAAAACTGCTTCCATAATTACACCACCTCATAATAAGAAAGTCTTATAACTTTTTCAAGGTCAGAGGGAGCCACCTCTACTTGATACCCGATTTTTCCTGCGCTGAAAAATATAGTGTCAAAATCTTTTGCAGTAATGTGCACCGTTGTAGTGAAAAACTTTTTCATGCCGATTGGAGAGCAACCGCCGTGAACGTATCCCGTAAGGGGCAGAAGCTCTTTTGACTTAACCATTTCTATTGCCTTTTCCCCTACTGCCTTTGCACCTTTTTTCAAATCAAGTTCCTGCTCTACAGGTATCATAAAAACGTAATACTTTTTGCTTTTGCCCACAGTTACCAGAGTTTTAAACACTCTTTTGGGGTCCTGATTTAATAGGGAGGCAATTTCAACGCCGTTTACCGCTTCAGCAAGTGGAAACTCGTAGCCCTTATATGTAATTTTTTTCTGGTCTAAAACCCTCATTACATTTGTTTTTTCCATTTCTTTTCTCTCCTGACGAACACCATTTTACCACAACTGCTGTTTTTTATCAACAAATAATTGTATATTATTTATAATTGACGTACTGAACATTTGTCAAATTTAGTAAAAATTTAAAATTTCTGTTGAGTATTTGGGATTTTTATGATAAAATGTTGTAAATATTTTATTCAAGGAGGTTTTCTTTGTGAAGAAAAAAACCATCGGCAACATAATTGCGTTTTTAATAACTGCAATTATAGTTGTGTTATGTTCAGTCTTTATTAAGACAAAAATGGCAGACGCGCCGAACATGTACTTCTCAACATTTGTTGCATTGCTTCCTCCTCTTGTAGCTATTGCTCTTGCATTAATTACAAAGGAAGTATATTCATCACTGTTTACAGGTATTTTACTTGGCGGTTTGTTTGCTTCAAACTGGAAAATAGTTCCTGCTTTAGATGCTGTTGTTAACGACGGTATAATAGGTGCTGTTGCAGGTACTGCGGGTATCTTTATGTTTTTGGTTATCTTAGGCGGAATGGTTGCTTTAATCAACAAAGCAGGCGGTTCTGCTGCCTTCGGAAGATGGGCAAAAACACATATTAAATCCCGTGCAGGTGCCGCTGTTGCAACATTCGTTTTAGGCGTACTTATTTTTATTGACGACTATTTCAACTGCTTAACAGTAGGTAGCGTAATGCTTCCCGTTACTGACAGCCACAGAATTTCACGTGCAAAACTTTCATACTTAATTGATGCAACTGCTGCACCAATTTGTATGATTGCTCCCGTTTCATCATGGGCGGCTGCAGTTTCAGAATTTGCTGAGGGTACAGGCTATTCAGGTATTGAACTGTTTATCCGTGCTATTCCTTACAACTTCTATTCACTTTTAACTTTCGTATTTATTCTTGGTATTATCTTTATGAAGTTCGACTTTGGTCCTATGAAACTTCACGAAAAGAATGCTATTGAAAATGGTGATCTTTTCACAAGCGGTGAAGAAGCAGAAAAAGTTGAAGCAGAAGAAGTTAATCCAAAAGGTAAAGTTATTGACCTTATTCTACCTGTAGTTGTACTTGTTGTAATTTGTATTTTGGCTTTACTTTACGTAGGCGGATACTTTGCTGGTGACGACTTTATTACTGCATTTGGTAACACAGACGCAACAGTAGGTTTACCTTGGGGTGCTTTGGTTGCATTTGTTCTTACTGTAATTTACTTAATGGCAAGAAAAATTATTTCATTTAAAGACGCTATGGATTGCATTCCAAAAGGCTTTATTGCAATGGTTCCTGCAATATTAATCCTTACATTTGCTACATCACTTAAAAACATCACAGGTCTTCTTGGCGCAGATGTATTTGTTGGCGATTTAATGAATTCAGCCGCTGCTGGTCTTGCAAACTTCTTACCTGCAATTATATTTGTAGTTGCTTGTATCCTGGCATTCTCAACAGGTACATCATGGGGAACATTCGGTATCTTAATCCCCATTGTTGCTGCTATCTTCCCTGCTGACAGTAACTTACTTATTATCGGTATGTCTGCTTGTCTTGCAGGTGCTGTATGCGGTGACCACTGCTCACCTATTTCAGATACAACAATTATGTCATCTGCAGGTGCACAGTGCAACCACCTAAATCACGTATCAACTCAGTTGCCTTACGCTATAACAGTTGCAGCAATCTCATTTGTAATGTACTTACTTGCAGCATTCGTTCAGAATGTTTACATCTTATTACCAATCGGTGTTGTTCTTACAGTATTGACATTGTTCATAATTAAAGTAGCAACAACAAAAAAAGCGTAAAAAAACAAAAAAAGCAGGAACGAAAGTTCCTGCTTTTTTTATTTTTTACTTGGTAACTGAACTAATACTATTGCCAAAAACATCAAAAGACATCCGCCGATTTGCGACAAGGTCATTGCTTCGGACAAAATAATCCAACCTGCAATTGCAGCAAACACTGCTTCAAAA
>JAGCLT010000068.1 GCA_017646825.1 Clostridia bacterium
CATTCGAACAGTTGCAAAAAGCCATAGAAGAAGCAGGTGAGCCAAAATTCCGTGCAAAGCAGATTTTCTCCTGGTTTGCTCTTGGGGTAACTGATTTTGATTTAATGACAAATATATCAAAAGCCACCAAGGAAAAATTATCTTCCTTATACGGTATTGCTACTGTTAAGATTTATAAAAAATTCAAATCAAATATAGACGAAACAGTTAAATATCTGTTACAATTAAATGACGGAAGCATTGTAGAAAGCGTTGCTATGAAATACAAGCACGGCATATCTCTTTGCCTTTCTACTCAATGCGGTTGCAATATGGGTTGCAAGTTTTGTGCATCTACCATAGGCGGAAAAGACAGAGATTTAACAGCAGGAGAAATCCTTGGGCAGGCGGCACTTTTGCAGGCCGACTTAGGTGAGCGCATTTCAAATATTGTCCTTATGGGAATAGGTGAGCCTTTAGACAATTATGACAACGTAATTACATTTTTAAAGAATGTAAACGACGAAAAGGGAATGAATATAGGTTACAGGCACATATCCTTATCTACCTGCGGTTTAGTTGACAAAATAAATATGTTGGCAAAAGAAAAGATGCCAATAACTTTATCTGTGTCCCTGCACGCACCTGATGATGAAACAAGAAACAAAATTATGCCTGTAAACAAAAAATACAACGTAAAGACGCTTATTGATTGCTGCAAAGATTACATAGAAAGCACAGGAAGAAGAATTTCCTTTGAATATATATTAATTGACGGGCTGAACGACACTTACGAACACGCAAAACGACTTTCGTCAATTACTAAAAATATGCTTTGTCACGTTAACCTTATACCTGCAAATTTCGTACCCGAAAGCGGTCTTAAAAAAAGCAGTAAGGAAAACGTAATAAAGTTTTTAAATGCATTACAGTCCTTTGGAGTTAATGCAACCATAAGAAGAACATTGGGCTCTGACATAGAGGCCTCCTGCGGACAACTCCGAAGAAATGAAATGAACAAATAAGAGGGAATTACTATGAGAATTTACGGAAACACGCACAAAGGTCTTGTGCGTAATTCAAATCAGGACAATTTTTATATTGACCAAGCGGGCGAGTGGTGCCTTGTAGCAGACGGTATGGGAGGTCATAAAGGCGGAGAAACTGCCAGTGCTCTTGCGGTGTCTGTAATTAAAAACTACTTATCACAAAATAGTGGTGACACAGAGGACATATTAAGAACAGCCATCGTCAAGGCAAACAACGAGGTTTTTGAACATTCATTAAAAGTCCCTGAACTTGACGGAATGGGAACTACTGTTGTATTACTGAAAATGGAAAACAACATTGCCTATATTGCCCACGTTGGAGACAGCAGAGCCTATTACATTAACGGCGAAAACATTTTGCAGTTGACAAAAGATCATTCGGTTATACAAAAGTTATTAGACAGCGGTACTATTACAAAACTTCAGGCAGAAAATCATCCTCAGAAGAATTTAATTACAAGGGCAGTAGGAACAGATAAATACGTTGAAATAGATATTAATAGAATAATTTGCACCAAAGGCGACTACATTTTACTTTGCTCTGACGGATTATCAAATTACGTAAGCGAACAGCAGATGTTTGATATTATTATGGATAATCCCGAAACTGCCGTTGACAAGTTAATTGACCGTGCTAACAGTTCAGGCGGAATTGACAATATTACGGCTGTGCTACTATGTTTATAAGGAGGCGCACTTATGAATTTAATCGGTAAAAATTTAGGAAACAGATATGAAATATTAAAAGAAATCGGTGCAGGAGGTATGGCGTATGTCTATCTTGCACAGTGCAAACTGTTAAACAGAAAAGTGGCGGTAAAGGTATTACGTCCCGAACTTGCACAGGACAAAGAATTTTTGCACAGATTTGAAGTTGAGGCACAGGCTGCTGCTTGTCTTAACCACCCGAATATTGTTGGCATTTATGACGTTGGTCAGGATTACATTGACGAACATCCAATCAATTATATTGTTATGGAATACGTTGAAGGTATAACTCTTAAGGAATACATAGACAAACAAAAAGTATTGCCTTGGAGAGAAGCCTTAAACTATGGTATTAAGATTTGTGAAGGTTTGCGTCACGCTCACAAAAACGGAGTAGTACACAGAGATATAAAACCACACAATATAATAATTACCAAAGACGGGGAAGTTAAAGTTACAGACTTTGGTATTGCTTGTGCAGTTACCAAAAACACTGTTACTATTACTAAAAGTGCCATTGGCTCTGTTCATTATTTTTCACCTGAACAGGCACGTGGCGGTATTACTGATGCAAAAAGTGATTTATATTCTTTAGGCATAGTTTTATATGAGATGTTAACAGGAAAACTGCCTTTTGACGGAGACAGTCACGTTTCTATTGCAATAAAGCACATTCAGGAAAGACCGATTTCACCTAAAGACATTAACGTTTCAATTCCTCTTGCTGTAGAAAATATTGTTCTTAATGCTATGCAGAAAAGACCTGAGGACAGATATCCCTCTGCAGAGGAAATGTTAGTTGACTTGCATTCCGCCGAAGCGTCTCCTGACGTGACAATTCAAAATACTCACAGTGACGACGATTTCGGAAAAACAATGAAGTTTAAAGACACAGAGGAAGTAATTAAAAAAGTTCAGGAAATTGAACAGGAAACTCCAAAAGAATCTGAAAAATCAAATAAAGGTAATGATAAAAAGACAATTATGTGGGCGGTTATTTCTTCAGTTTGCCTTGTACTTGTGTTTGGTATCGGTATAGCATCATATCTTGGTGCATTTTCAGGAGGCTCAAAAGAGGAAGAAGTTCCAAAGCTTGTTGGCGAATTATACGAAGACGTTAAAAAAGAATACGAAAAAGACAACATTAATATTGTTATGATTCAGGAGGTTGACAGTGCAAAATACGACCAGGGTGTTATAGTTTCTCAGGACCCGCAACCGGGTACTGTTAAGAAAACTCCTTTTGATGTAAGTGTTACTGTAAGCAAAGGCTCTAAAAAGAGCAGAATTATAAACTACGAACGTCAGGAATTCACCAACGTAGAATTTGAACTTAATAATTTAGGTTTTGAAGTAACAAAAGTTGAGGAAAACAGTTCTACAATTCCTAAAGATACTGTTATAAGAACTGAGCCTAAAGCAGGTGAAAGCATTGAAACAGGAAGCGAAATTATTGTTTATGTAAGTGTTGGTCCCGAACTTGGTATGATTCCAATGCCTGATTTGGTAAATTTAAGTTATGCACAAGCAAAAATTGTTATTGAAAACAACAACTTACGCCTTGGCAAAACAACGAGAGAGCCAAGTTCTAAGCCTAACGGAACGGTTATAGGACAAAGTATCGCCGTAAACGAAGAGGTAGAAGAATTTACAGTTGTTGATTTGGTATTAAGTTCAGGTGGTACAGATACAAACGGAAAAGCATATTCTGTTGCCGTTCCTCCTAACAAAGACAATACAAAAATTGTTGTCGTGCAAAATGGCTCAGTTATTCACAATCAGGTACACAACAAAAACGAAGGAGCATTTACTATTACATTGTCAGGTAATGGTGCAGTGAAGATAGAAGTTTATTACGACGACGTATTAAGTAAACAGGAAACAATTCAGTTATGATAAATGGAATTATAGTTAAGGGTATAGGCGGGTTTTATTACGTCAAAACAGATGACGGAAGAATAGCAACCTGCCGTGCCAGGGGAAAATTCAGAAAATTAAATATAACTCCTATGGTGGGTGACAAGGTTGAAATTAAAGTAGTTAACGAAAATCCTTTTGAAGGTGCTATTGAGAATGTTCTTGATAGAAAAAATCACCTTATCCGTCCCCCTGTAGCAAATATAGACTGCATTGCAGTTGTAATAGCCGCAGCAAATCCTGCACCTGATTTATTTTTAATTGATAAACTGACAGTATATGCTGCAAAAAACAACATAGAAGTTGTAATTGTAATTAACAAAACAGATTTGTCAAATGCAAAATATATTGCAGAAATTTACAATAAGTGCGGTTACAATACTGTATTTACCTGTGCAACATCGGGCGAGGGCGTAGATACGCTTAAAGAAAAAATCGCAGGAAAAATTACTGCATTTGCAGGTAATTCAGGTGTTGGCAAATCAAGCATTTTAACCAACTTTGGACTTAATGTTGAAACAGGAGACGTAAGCAAAATAAACAGAGGTAAACATACAACACGTCACGTTGAACTGTTTGACATAGGTAACGGAGGCTTTGTAATTGATACCCCCGGGTTTAGTTTGCTTGAAATTTCTGATATTTCTGCTTCAGAATTAAAGGATTGTTTTATTGAGTTTAAAGAGTTTGAAGATGATTGTAAATTTTCAGGCTGTACTCATTTTGGTACAAAGGCAAATGCCTGTGGAATAGTAAAAGCCGTAAACGACGGGATAATTCCAAAGACGAGATACGAGAGTTACACTAAATTATACGATGTGTTAAAGGAGATAAAGTACTATGATTAAAATTTCACCATCACTTCTTTCCGTTGATTTTACTAAAATAGGAGATGAGGTTAAAAAGATAGACACATCTGTTGAAATGATTCACTTAGATGTTATGGACGGACATTTTGTGCCCAATATAAGTTTTGGTATGCCTGTAATTAAGGCAGTAAGAAAAATTACAGACATTACTCTGGACACGCATCTTATGATTTCCAACCCGTCAAAATATTTAGATGAATTTGTAAAAATCGGCAGTGATATAATTACTGTTCACGCCGAAGCACCTGATGATATTTTAGAATGTTTAAAATACATAAAGAAATCTGGTAAAAAGGCGGGGATTGCATTAAATCCCGATACACCAAACGATGTTCTTAATAAATACATAGGATATTTTGATATGGTACTTCAAATGACCGTATTCCCGGGTTTTGGCGGACAGAGTATGATTATGGATGCAGTAAATAAAATTCCTGAAATACGAAAAATGGTAGGCGATGAAATTGACATTGAAGTTGACGGCGGAATTTATATTGAGAATGTTTGCGAAGTGGTGTCAAGAGGTGCCAATGTTATTGTCAGTGGTACAGGAATTTTTGGTCAGCCTGACACTAAAAAGGCTGCAGTTGATATGAGAAAAGCCTGTGAAAGTTGCGAGGTGAAATATTTTGGGTAAAAGAGCGTTTATATATGCTGCAGGAGATTTTTCCTATGAGGACATATCTCTTTATTACAGAATTAAATTAAACGATGATGATATGATTATTTGCGCAGACGGAGGATACAATCTTGCAACAGAGGTAGGAGTTACACCAGACGTTGTAATCGGCGATATGGACTCTGTTTCAGGTACTATTCCCGAAAGTGTTAAAACATACAGATATCCCTGCAAAAAGGATAAGACTGATTTGCATATCTGCGTTGATTTTGCATTGCAAAACGGTTGTGACGAAATAATACTTTTAGGTGCATTGGGAAGCAGGTTATCTCACACTCTTGGGGCAATTATGATTTTGGAATATATACACAACAACGGTGCTACAGGTGTTATTTTTACATACAACACTAAAATTATGCTTGTGTCAGATACTGCGATAATAAAAAAGGACAACTATGACTGTTTATCAATTATCCCTCTTACCTGTGTTGCAGAGGGGGTTACAAGTACGGGGCTTAAGTATCCCTTAAATGACCACGATTTGATAAGGCAGGATAACCTTGGTATAAGCAACGAGTTTGAAAATGATGTTGCAACTATTTCTGTTAAGAAAGGTCTACTTGTTGTAATTTTAGAAAATTTACTTGGTTTTTAGGTGTTAATATGAGACTTAGAGATACTGTTAAAAGAATTGATTATTTTTCAATGATATGCACACTTGTTTTGTTTATTATAGGAACGGTGTTTGTTTTCAGTGCCACAAAATCCCTTGATTCTAACTTAAAGTATATTATAATACAGACAGTTGCTATGTTTATAGGGCTTGTACTTATGTATGTCATTACCCTTATGGATTATGACGATATGAGTTTGTTCTGGAAATTTATTGCAGGTGGCTGTATATTTTTGTTGCTTTTAGTTCTGGTTATTGGTGAGGGAAAAGAAAGCACAGGAACAAAAGGTTGGATAAGATTTGGTCCTATTGGTATTCAACCTGCAGAATTTGTGAAAATTGGTTTTGTTATTACATTGTCAAAACATCTTGACAGTATTGGCAACGGTATTAATGACATAAGAAATATACTGATGTTACTTTTACATCTTGCAGTTCCTGTGTTTTTAATACTTTTACAGCCAGACTTTGGTACTGCAATGGTATTTGTATTTATTTTTGTAGTAATGGTTTTTGTTGCAGGGGTTAACTGGAAATACATTTTAAGTGCAATGGGCGCTGCCGCAATTTTAGCGGTAATTGCCTGGAACTTTTTTTTAAACACCATACAAAAACAGCGATTTTACGCTTTTTTATATCCCGAGATTGCTCCTACTACTTACGGATACCACGTACTGCAAAGCAAAATAGCAATAGGTTCGGGTGGCTTTTCAGGAAAAGGAATTTTTAAAGGGATTCAGACGCAACTTGGAATTTTGCCAGAGAAACATACAGACTTTATATTTGCGGTAATAGGGGAAGAGGGCGGATTTATACTGTCAGTAATCGTTGTTGCGTTACTCCTTGCACTGATTATAAGAACCATAATGATTGGCAAAAATGCACGAAACTTTGAGGGCAGTTGTATCTGCATAGGAATTGCGTCAATGTGGTTTTTCCATGTGCTTGAAAATATAGGAATGACCATAGGGCTTATGCCTGTTACGGGAATACCTTTACCCTTTGTAAGTTACGGTGGCTCGTCACTTTTAACAAATTTTATTGCACTGGGACTTGTGCAGAATGTTTATATGAGAAAAAAATCAATAACCTTCTTCTAAAATCTTGTTTTAGCGGAAAAATTGTGATATAATGTCAATATTGTGTATAGTTTTGAAAGGAATGAAAATATATGAAAGAACAGTTACAAAATATTAAAGCATCTGCACAGGCTGAAATCAACGAGATTTTAAGTGCAGAACAGTTAGAAGCATTCCGTGTAAAATACCTTGGTAAAAAAGGTGTTTTAACTGATGTTCTAAAAGGAATGGGCAAATTATCAGCAGAGGAACGCCCTGTAATTGGTCAACTTGCAAATGAAATCAGAAACTTTTTAGAAGACATAGTTTCAAAAATGCAGACCGAAATCAAGGCTAAAGAACTTGAAGAAAAAATTAAATCAGAAAAAATTGATATAACAATGCCCGGCGAAAAGTTTGTAACAGGTGGCAGACATCCTTTAA
>JAGCLT010000069.1 GCA_017646825.1 Clostridia bacterium
GCACCACCGTACTGGCTTATAATAAATTGTGCAAGTTTTGGGTTTGTATTTTTAATATTAATTGGATACTGAAGTTTTTTATCATAATTCCACATTATTTCATACCTCCGTTATCATTGTTTTCCCAGGGCCAGGGACTTTTTATCCATTGCCAGGGACAAGTGTTGTTTTCTTTGTCATTAACCGTCAGCGGATAATAGAGTTTTTCAAAATTTTCACGCATAAGTTTAGCCTTTGATGCGGTTTTATTAAATTCGTCTATTGCCCGTTGGTCGTTGGGGTGTGTATCAAGATAAAGATGCAAATCTTTTAATCTGAAATCAAGTTGCATAAGTTCGTTTAGTGCGCATTGTTTATCTCTGTTCATCTTGTTTCACCTACTTCATACATTGATACCGGTTGATTTAATTCCGGAAAAATCGTACCGTACATTAAGCCTTGTTCTAAGTCATAAAGGTTGTCAGGCCACTTTTGAAAAGGTACATAAGCAAAGCCTAAAATAGGGTTTTCAGGCATAAAGTTCATAAAATTGTCCATGATTTAAATATAACCTCCTTGAGTTTTTTGTACTACAATATAATATATTATGTTTACATAAAATAAGTTACATAATAAATTGACAGTTTACGTTATTTGTGATAATATATAGTAGAGAAAATTTAAGGAGCAGAGAAGAAATGCATATTATGAAATGTCTTTCAACAGACAGTAATGACAATTTAACAATAGGCGGAGTTTCGGTTAATGACATTTGCGACCAATATAACACTCCTTTGTATATTTTTGATGAAGATGAAATCAGAAAAAACTGCAGGATTTATAAAGATGCTATGGATAAATACTATGATGGAAACGGTCTTATTTTGTATGCAAGTAAGGCTTTTTCCTGTATGCAGATGTATAGAATAATTGAATCTGAAGGCTTGGGTATTGATGTAGTGTCGGGTGGAGAATTATATACTGCATTAAAGGCAGAATTCCCTGCTGAAAAAATATATTTTCACGGCAACAACAAAACCGATGAAGAACTTGAAATGGCAGTGCAAAATAACATAGGTACTATTGTTGTTGATAATTTATACGAATTGGAACGTCTTGACCAAATTGCAAAAAAACACGGCAAGATTGTGGATATTTCATTCAGAATAAAGCCCGGTGTTGATGCACATACCCACGATTTTATAAGTACAGGCCAGATAGACTCAAAATTTGGTGTTGCAATTTCAAACGGTGAGGCAGAACAGTTTGCAGTAAGAGCAGTTGCACTTAAAAACATTAATTTAAAAGGTGTTCACTGTCATATCGGCTCACAGATTTTTGACATCGAGCCCTTTTTGGTTGCCGCAGAAAAAATGATGAATTTTATTGCAACACTTAAAAAAGAACATAACATTACAATTTCGGAACTTAATCTTGGCGGTGGTTTTGGTATTAAATACACTTGGACTGACGACCCTGTTGAATACGGAAGTTACATTGAGAAGGTATCAGAATTAGTTAAAAGCATTGCACAGGACAACGGAATAGAAGTGCCGAAAATCCTTATGGAGCCGGGACGTTCTATTGTTGCTCCTGCGGGAATTACAGTTTATACAATCGGCACAATAAAAGAGATTAAAGACGTAAGAACTTATGTGTCAGTTGATGGCGGAATGGCAGACAATCCCCGCTATATTATGTACGAAGCACAGTATGAGGCGGTGCCTGTAACCAACCCAAATGCAGAAAAGACCGAGGTTGTAACTATTGCGGGAAAATGCTGTGAATCAGGGGATATACTTATAAAAGATGTAAAAATGCCAAAACTTAAGTCGGGTGACAGACTTGCAGTTTTAGTTACGGGTGCATACAATTATTCAATGTCAAGTAACTACAACAGAATTCCACGTCCTGCTGTAGTTATGGTGTCAGGCGGCAAGGCTTATCTTGCAGTTAAAAGAGAAACGTATGATGACATTATAAGAAACGATATTTGAAGGTGATTACTTGTTATTCAGAGGCAACGGTATTATAGATGTATTAGTAACAATAGCAGTTGTTTTAATAAGTTTATCGGTACACGAAACAGCGCACGGTTATATTGCTTATGTATTAGGTGATGACACTGCAAAATCAAGGGGCAGATTGTCGTTAAATCCTTTAAAACATATTGACATTATCGGCTTTTTAATGATGCTTGTGGCAGGTTTTGGGTGGGCAAATGCGGTGCCTGTTAATATGTACAGATTTAAAAATCCCAAAAAGGGAATGGCAATAACAGCTCTGGCGGGCCCTGTTTCCAATATTCTACTTGCGCTTATATGTTGTTTTGCAATATATATTCTTGCTAAGTTTAATATTTATTACGAAATATTATTTTACTTTTTGCAGATGATGTTTTATGCAAACACAAGTCTTGCAATGTTTAATTTAATACCCATACCGCCCCTTGACGGGTCAAAGATACTGTTTGCCCTTTTGCCTGACAGGTATTACAGCAAACTTATGTATCTTGAAAGATACGGATTTATTATTTTAATACTTATTATAAATACTCCGATATTTAACAGAGTTTTATCAAACGGTGTTTACAATCTTCAAAAGGCACTTATATCTTTTGTAGAAATATTTATACACTAAAATTTTCTGAAAGGACCGAAACGGTTTATGAATCAAATAGCGTTAAAGTTGCAAACCTTTGAAGGTCCTCTGGACTTATTATTGCATCTTATAAGTAAAAATAAAGTTAGTTTATACGACATTCCCATTGCTAAAATTACTGAGCAGTATATCAGTTATTTACGGCAGATGGAACAGTTTGACATAGAAGTGTCAAGCGAGTTTTTAGTAGTTGCATCTAACCTTTTATATATTAAATCTAAAATGATATTGCCTAATGAAGAGGAAGAAGAGTTGGAAGACCCCCGTGAAGAACTTGCTTTACGGCTTATGGAATACAAGAAAATGAAGTTGGCGGCGGACAAGTTACGGGAAACGGAAAATGCAGGGCAGTATATGATTTACAAAGAGAGAAGCGCAATAAAGCCTGTAGTTATTGACGAGTCTTTGAAACTGGTAACGAAAGACAGTCTGCTTTTGGCATTAGGCGATGTTTGTGAAAGCATAAGATATAGAATGCCAGTAAGCGCCGGTGCTTTTAAAGGTGTTGTGGGAAAAACACCCATCTCAATTTTCGGATTGCTTAAAAAGTTTATTTTTAAACTTCGCTCACTAAAAAAACTTAAATTCAGCGATTTATTTAAAGGTATAAAAACAAGGGAGGAAGCAGTTGCTTCGTTTCTTGCAGTCCTTGAAATGGCAAAAATGGACAGAATAAGTATAGAGGACGCAGATGACGGATATTTAATTAAGTACCGTGAAAGAAGAAAGGGTAAATAATATGGATAAAAACACTGTGCAGTCTGTAGTTGAGGCTCTGTTGTTTGCTTCAGGCGATGCTATGGAGTTAAAAGAACTTGCAGACATAATTGATATAAATCCCGAAATTTTAAACAACATAATATTGGAATTATCGGACAAATTAAATTATGAAAAACGAGGAATTAAAATTATAAAGGTAGGTACAAAATTTCAAATGTGTACCAGAGGGGAATATTACGAGTACATACAAAAAATAGTGCCTCCCCAAAAGAAAATGCCTTTATCAAAAGCATCTATTGAAACTTTATCAATTGTTGCGTACAAGCAACCTGTTACCCGTTCACAGATTTCACATATAAGAGGTGTTGACAGCGACAACTCTGTTAACAGACTGATTGAGTTAGGGTTAATTGAAGTTGTAGGTAAACTTGATGCACCTGGACGTCCCTCACTACTTTCAACTACTGACGAGTTTTTAAGGCAGTTCGGGTTATCTTCTTTAGAAGAGTTAGAGCCGCTTGACAGTTTTGAAATAGATAATCTTTTAAAGGATAGTGATTAAATGCTTGTTGTGTTTATAATATTGCTTGTTCTTTTATCTTTATTGTTTTATACTGTATTCGTTTCGCACAAAATGGAAGTTTGCATTTCTTCCGGCAGTACTTATTTTAAATTCGGAATATTTAAAATAAAACCAAAAAAGAAGAAAAACAAAGAGGAAAGTTATGTTAAAGTTCCTAAAATTGATACGATAAAAACTAACATTAAGGGCGGAATAAGCGTATATCTTACAGAAAAAGAAGAAATGATTTCCATAGTAAAAGATATTTTTAAACACGGAAACGTGAAGCAGTTTGATATTGCAGTGGATTACGGCACCGGGGATGCGGCGGTTACTGCAATAAGTTACGGAATAATCTGGCAGATAATTGCTGTCGTATACAAGACGGTTATTAACAAATATATGTTAAGCAATATTGTAAACATAGCAATAACCCCCGATTACAACAATGCAGGATTTGATTACAAACTACGGATTGTTGCGAAAATCAAATTATCTGACTATATCAAGATAATCAGAAGAATACTAAAACTTGTAAAAAGAAACAAATTAAAATTTAGATAAGGCGGTGCATTGAAAGTGGCAGAAAAGCATTTACAGGATTTATTTACTGCGTCTATGGACGGTTTAAAGAAAATGATTGACGTAAGTACAGTTGTGGGTGACCCAATTTCTACTCCTGACGGAACAACTATTATTCCATATTCAAGAGTATCTTTCGGATATGGTATGGGCGGTGCCAACATTAACGAAAATGATATAGGTGGCGGAAGCGGAGGCGGTGTTACCGTAACTCCTATCGGTTTCTTGATTATATCAAAGGGTGAAACAAAAATGATTAATATTGACAGTATGAATCCTGTTGAACGATTAATCGAATCTGCACCTGATATTATTGACAGCATTACAGATATATTCAAAAAATAATGTCCTTTAAAAGTTGACAAAACGGGCGTTTTTGTATAATATATATTCGTATATTTTTTATGGAGGTTTTAAAATGGGTTTATATGAAGAATTAGAGCAAAGAGGTCTTATTGCTCAGTGCACAAACACCGAGAAAGTAAGAGATATGCTTAATAATGATAAGGTTACATTCTATATCGGTTTTGACCCTACTGCAGACAGTTTGCATGTTGGTCATTTTTTACAGATGGTTGTTATGTCTCACATGCAGAAAGCAGGGCATAAACCTATTGCCATTTTTGGCGGCGGTACTGCTATGGTTGGCGACCCATCAGGCAGAACTGATATGAGAAGTATGATGACTGTAGAAACAATTGCACACAATGTTAGTTGTTTTAAAGAACAGTTTGAAAGATTTATTGATTTTTCTGATGATAAAGCATTAATGGTTAATAACGGCGACTGGTTAATGGGACTTAACTACATCGAGTTTTTGCGTGACGTTGGTGTTCATTTCTCAGTAAACAGAATGTTAACTGCTGAATGTTTTAAATCAAGACTTGAAAAAGGTCTTTCATTTATTGAGTTTAACTATATGCTTATGCAAAGTTATGACTTTTTAATGCTTCACAAAAAGTACAACTGTGTACTTGAACTTGGCGGTGACGACCAGTGGTCAAACATCTTAGGCGGTATCGACCTTGTAAGAAGAACAACAGGTGACGAAGTTTACGGTCTTACATTTACACTGCTTACAACCAGTGCAGGTGTTAAAATGGGTAAAACTCAAAAAGGTGCGGTGTGGCTTGATCCCAACAAAACTACTCCTTTTGAATTTTATCAGTACTGGAGAAATGTTGACGATGCTGACGTTATAAGATGCATGAAAATGCTTACATTTATCCCTCTTGAAACTATTTCCGAATACGCAGAACGACCTTTCGGTTGAAGAATCTCGCAAGGATGACCTGTATCCGTATGGAACCGTAGCCAAGATCGTCAAGACCCTGGAAATGCCGGATGGTACCATAACTGCGATTCTTCAGGGATTCAAGCGTTTTGAGGTAGAGTCAGTCTTTGATTATGAACCGTATATGCTTGGCCGTGTGCGTTATCTTGACGATATCGTGCCTGAGGATGATGCGAAGATCAAGGTGATTGCTGACACCTTGAAGGAAAAGGCTACCGCGATCATCCGCTCCTCATCTTTTGTCCCAAGAGA
>JAGCLT010000070.1 GCA_017646825.1 Clostridia bacterium
ACACTTTCCTGTTACGGGAAATCACGATGACAACACAATATGGCAAAAGTGTATAGCATCACCTACATCGGACCACCACTTTACACATAAGGAATTATATGAATTATTATTCTCACACCTGCCTGAGTATGGAGTAAAAACAGGCGGAGAGGATATTTTATACTACTATGTTGATGATACAGAAAATAAAATACGCTATATCTGCCTTGACATAAGTGACATACCTTTTATTATGGAAGATGGCAACTTAAAGTATAAAGGGCAAAACACCTTTGTACTTTCTCAAAAGCAGGTTGACTGGCTTACAAAAACTGCCCTTGATTTTAAAGAGGAGGGCTGGGGAGCAGTAATTGTCTCTCATTCTGCTCTTTGTAAGAACACCCGTTTGAAAGCCGAAGAATACGAAAGCAATTATTTGGATGTTGTTAACGAAACTATAAATGCTTTTGTTAACAGAAAGAAAATACAAAAAGAAATGTTTGATGGTGATTTCAAAATAAAATTAGATGCAGATTTTACCAATGCAAAATCACAGATTTACGCAGTAGTTCTGGGACATTTTCACGATGACATTATTGTAAATGAAACAGTTCCCTATATTGCAACTGCAAATTCCTCAATGTATAATTCGCAGTTTTACAAAAGGAATCAGGGGGACAAAACAGAACTTCTGTTTGACTTTATTACTATTGACAAAGCAAAAAGAAAAATATATATTACAAGAGTAGGACAAGGCGAAGACAGGAAAACAGAATTTTGATTGGAGATGTGGGAAATGAAAGTAAACATTATGACTTACAACACACAACATTGCGAACACGTAATCAGCAAAAAAATTGACTTTGATGCAATCGCAGAAGTTATTAAGGAAAGCGGTGCAGAAATTGTGGGACTAAACGAAATGCGGGACCTTGGAAAAGACCCGGAACAGTTTGCGGCACAGGTAAAAGAACTTGCCGACAGACTTGGATATTACTATTACTTTGCAAAAGCAATTGAATTTGATTATGACTGGTTAAGATGCCCTTACGGCAACGGTCTTCTGTCCAAATATCCTATTTTAGAAGCAGAAACAATTGCTATTCCCGACCCTGTTGAGAAAAAGTACAAGGGATACTACGAAACAAGATGCCTTTTAAAAGCAAAAATAGATGTAGCAGACGGGCTTAACGTGTTGGTAAGTCATTTTGGTCTTAACCCTGATGAGGCAGAAAATGCAGTTAATACAGTTTTAGAAAATATGCCCACAGAAAAGACTGTGTTTATGGGTGACCTTAATTTAAAACCCGAAGACGAACTTTTGAACCCTATCCGTGAACAACTGGTGGATGTTGCAACATATTCCGACAAAGAGTTGTTAACCTGGCCATCAACAGGACCCGAAAGAAAGATAGACTACATATTTGTTAGTAAAGATGTAAAAGTGTTAGGTGCAGATGTTCCTGTAAAAGAGGCATCAGACCATTGCCCCCATACTGCAGTAATTGAATTATAGGAGAATAACAATGGGGATTATAAACGATAAATTTATGTTTACAAATAAAACGGGCAAAAAATTGTATTTTGATTACGCAAAAGATTTGCCTATAATTGACTATCATTGTCATTTATCTCCAAAAATGATAGCGGAAGACTATAAATTTCAGGACGCCTATGATTTGTTTTTGGGCGGAGACCACTACAAATGGCGTCAGATGAGAAGTTTTGGTATTGACGAAAAAATGATAACAGGTGACGGCGACAGATATGAAAAGTGGCTTGGTTTTTGCCAGGTTATGCCGTATCTTATCGGCAATCCACTTTATCACTGGACTGCTCTTGAATTAAAGAGATATTTTGATATTGACAAGCCCCTTTGCCCTGAAACTGCAAAGGAAATCTGGGACAAAGTAAATGCAAAATTAAAACTTGACAGTTTTTCTGCCAAGAATTTAATACTACGTTCAAATGTTGAAACAATATGCACAACCGATGACCCTGCAGACGATTTGGAGTATCATAAACAGATAAAAGAGCAGGGCTTTAAAACAAAGGTTTTGCCAACGTTTCGTCCCGACAAGGCGGTAAACATTGACAAAGACGGTTTTACAGAGTATATAAAAGCAAACGAAATAGAAAGTTATTCAGACCTTGAAAACTGGTTAAAAGAAAGAATCGCTTACTTTAACGATAACGGATGCAAACTTTCTGACCACGGTCTTGATTATGTACCTTTTGTTTTGGGTAATCCCGAAGAAGCTTTTGACAAAGCACTAAAAGGCGAAACCATAACAAAGGAAGAGGCAGATGTATTTAAAACTGCAGTAATTATCATTTGCGGAAAAGAGTATGCTAAATATGACTGGACAATGCAAATTCACGTTGGTGCTATAAGAAACAACAATAAAAAGATGTTTGAGAAACTTGGCGCTGACACAGGCTTTGACAGTATAAACGACTTGTGTGTTGCAGAGAATTTGTCAAAATTATTAAATACTCTTGAATATGAAAATAATTTGCCTAAAACTATTTTATACACTTTAAATCCAAAAGATAATTATGTTCTGGGCACAATGCTTGGCAACTTCCAGTCAGGACCGTACAAGAGCAAAATTCAGTTTGGCTCAGGCTGGTGGTTTAACGACAACCGTGACGGTATGGAAGCACAGATGAAAGCCCTTGGAAACCTTGGTATACTTGGTAAATTTGTGGGAATGTTAACGGATTCACGAAGCTTTGTGTCATATCCACGCCACGAGTATTTCAGACGAATTATGTGTAACATAATAGGCGAATGGGTTGAAAACGGCGAATATCCCAACGATAAAAAATACTTAAAAGAAATTGTAGAGGGGATCAGTTACCGTAACGGGAAGGAGTATTTTAATTTCTGATGGAGAAATTTACCGATAAAAAACAAATTAACGGTATTATTAACTTGTTTATGTTAATTTATTTAGTAAGTTACATAACGAGGATTAATTATGGTGCAATTATTGTTGAAATGGAAAACAACACCGGATTTTCAAAGTCGGTGTTGTCTCTGGCTTTAACCGGGAGTTCTATTGCTTACGGAACCGGCCAGATTATAAGCGGTATATGCGGGGACAGGTTTCAGCCAAAAGCTCTTGTTTCTTTTGGGGTATTGGTTGCATCGCTTATGAACATTATAATCCCTTTTTGCCCGTCACCTTACTTAATGACTTTGGTGTGGTGCGTAAACGGTTTTGCACAATCCTTTTTATGGCCTCCCCTTGTTAAATTGTCAACCACTCTTTTGACTGCCGATGATTACAAAGTGGCTTCGGTAAGAATTTCCTGGGGAAGTTCTTTCGGCACAATAGTTGTATATCTCCTTGCACCTTTCATAATTAGCATTGCAGGCTGGAGAGTTGTTTTCTGGTTTAGTGCAGTTTGTGCACTGGTGATGCTTTTTATATGGAACAAAAAGTGTCCGGATATTCCCGTTTATAAAGCGGAAGAAACTGCCGGCGGAAGAAAAAGTATAGGTATTTTGTTTACACCTATGATGCTTTTTGTAATGCTGGCAATTGTTCTGCAAGGTGCTTTAAGGGACGGTGTTACTACCTGGATGCCGTCATACATCTCTGAAACTTATAACCTTGGCAGTAAAATTTCCATATTAACAGGTGTAGTGTTGCCGGTATTCAGTATTTTCTGTTACCGCTTTGTGCAAAAATTGTATCAGACAAAACTTAAAAATCCACTTACCTGTGCAGGAACAGTTTTTGGAGCAGGAGCAATCGCTTCCATTGTTCTTGTGTTTGTTACGGGACAAAATGCTGTTATGTCTGTGGCATTTTCTGCGTTACTTGCAGGCAGTATGCATGGCGTAAACCTGATTTTAATATGTATGTTGCCTCCGTTTTTTGAAAAGTACGGAAATGTTTCAACCGTTTCAGGTGTGCTTAATGCTTGTACTTATGTAGGAAGTGCGGTTTCTACATACGGAATTGCTGCAATTTCAGAAAATATGGGTTGGAATACAACGATTCTGCTTTGGTGTGCTGTTGCGGTTTTAGGTACTGCAATATGCTTTGCTGTAGTGCCCGTTTGGCGGAAATTTGAAAAGAAATAATTTAAAACCCTCGTAATACTCCAGTATTACGGGGTTTTGTTTCACTGTCCGTTTTAGCACCCATTTGATTTGTTAGAATGAGTTTAGAGAAAAGAAGGATGTTGTTTTATGAAACTATCACATCAGAAACTTAAATTGATGTATCTTGCTAAGATACTGTTGGACAAAACTGACGAGGAGCACACAATTACTGTGCCCGAAATGATTGCTGAACTTGGAAAATTGGGCATTTCTGCAGAACGAAAAAGTATCTATGATGATTTGGAATACTTGCAATTATACGGTCTTGATATCTGCTCAAACAAGACTCGCACAACCAACTACTATGTGGCGAGTCGTGACTTTGAACTTCCTGAACTAAAACTCTTGGTTGACAGTGTTCAGGCATCAAAGTTCATTACCAGAAAAAAGAGTATGGAACTGATTTCGAAAATTGAAAAACTGACCAGCCATGAGAACGCTAAAAAACTGCAAAGACAGGTGTTTATAACCAATCGTGTAAAGACACTTAACGAGCAGATTTACTATAATGTTGATAAAATTCACGAGGCAATTGCAGCAAATAAGCAGATTACTTTTAAGTATTTTAACCTTGATGTAAACAAGAAAAAAGTATATCGCAAAGACGGTGGACTATATACAGAATCGCCCGTTTCGCTTACCTGGGACGATGAAAACTATTATCTTATTACATATAAAGAAAAATACGACAGTTACACCCATTACCGCGTTGATAAAATGGAAACCATCGAACTTACCGAAGAAGACAGAGTTTTGTCAGACAAGCCCTTTGATTTGTCTGAATATTCCAAGACGATGTTCCAGATGTTCAGCGGTGAAGAAACAGATGTGTCAATAGAGTTTGACAACAAACTTGTAGGCGTGGTGTTTGACAGATTCGGCACAGATATTCCGATTGTTAAAAAAGACGAAAACAGTTTTATCTGCCGTGTTAAAGTTGCGGTAAGTCCCCATTTCTTATCGTGGGTAATGAGTTTTGGTAAGCAGGCAAAAATTATATCTCCTGATTATGTGGTAGAAGAAATGTATTCTTTAGTAAGAGAAATAACTGAAATATATGAAAAGTAAAATCATAAAGAAGGTGTGAAACGTGAAATTTCAAAAACCGGGCTCTCAGAACGAGAGGCACAAGAACTTATTAAACAATTCAGAAGACAGAATGCTGACTCCGGAAGAGGGCGAGAAGATGCTACAAGAAGCGGCGGAGGCGGCGAAAAGATTCGAACAATATATGAGACAGAGAATGATAGAAGAGCAGAAAAAAGCAATGGAATAAATCGTTTTTTGACATCATTTTGACATCATTTTTTGTAATTCGTCCAGCACGATAACTTGAAAAGTGAAGAGATAATAAGTAAAAAAGACAAGATTCTTAGAGAATCTTGTCTTTTTTGGTCTGAGTGGGGAGACTTGAACTCCCGGCCTCTTGAACCCCATTCAAGCACGCTACCAAACTGCGCTACACCCAGATTTTTATCACGCAGTAAATATTATACGGCTATTTTGCCCAAATGTCAAGTGTTTTTTAAAACTTGTTATGTTCTTTTATGGTTCTGTCGATGTTTCGTTTTGCGTCACGTTTTGCGGCGTCTTCACGCTTATCGTACAGTTTTTTACCCTTTGCAAGAGCAAGTTCAACTTTTACTTTTGAGCCGTTAAAATAAACGGAAGTAGGAATTAAAGAGTAGCCCTGTTGCTTTACAAGTCCCAACAGCCTCATTATTTCCCTTTTATGCATTAAAAGTTTTCTTTTTCTTAAAGGGTCTTTATTAAATATGTTTCCCTGTTCATAGGGGCTTATGTGCATACCTGTTACAAACATTTCGCCCTTTTCAACAGAGGCAAAGGAATCTTTAAGATTAACTTTGCCTTGTCTTATGGATTTTACTTCTGTGCCGAAAAGTTCTATTCCGCATTCGAATTTTTCTTCTATAAAATAGTCGTGGAATGCTTTTTTATTTTGAGCGACGACCTTTATGCTTTGATTTTTTGCTGTGTTTTCTCCGTGTGCCATTTGTTTTTTCACCCCGTTTTTTTATCTGTTTTTCTTTATAGGGAACAAAATCTATTTGTTTTAATTCAGTGTTTACTTTTGATAAAATTACATCTATTCTGTCACCGATTTTATATACTTTTCCCGAACGCTTACCAAAGAGGACAAAATTATTTTCGTCAAACTCGTAGTAATCGTCATCTAAGTCAACCATTCTTACCAAGCCCTCAACTGTATTATCCATCTGGACAAAGAAACCAAAGGAGGTGGTAGAAGAAATAACCCCTGAAAATTTTTGCCCTATTTTATCTGACATAAATTCGCATGCCTTATAGTCAATATAGTCACGTTCTGCAATTACCGCATCGGCTTCAGTTTCACTGCTTTGCAGCGCGGCTCTTTTTGCATTTACAAGCATAGCGGATTTAATTTCGTCAGCTAGTTCTCCCTTTAATTCCATAGAAAGTATTCTGTGAACAAACAAGTCGGGATATCTTCTTATGGGAGAAGTGAAGTGACAGTAATGCTGTGCTGCAAGACCATAGTGACCAAGGTTTTCCTCGCAGTATCTGGCTTTCATCATAGAACGAAGCATAATAGTACTTATTGCAAGTTCACCGTCGGATCCCGTTATTTCAAACAACAGATTTTGCATTGCCTTAGGGCTTACTGTTTCTTTTAGTTTAAATTTATATCCAAGAGGTTTTACAACACCAGCAAGACGTGTTATCTTTTCACTTTCAGGTTCTTCGTGAATACGGAAAACCCCGGGCAAATCATTATTTATAAGATGCTTTGCAACTGTTTCATTAGCAACAAGCATAAATTCTTCGATTATTTTATTTGCTATAGTTATTTTATATTTAACAATATCTGTTACCTTGCCGTTTTCGTCTGTTATAACCTTTGCTTCAGGGAAGTTAAAATCAATACTTCCTCGGCGGCAACGCTTATCCCTTAGAACAAGTGCAAGTTCACGCATAAGTTCCAAAAGAGGCACGATTTCGGCGTATTTTTCACGCTGTGCCATATCACCGTCCAATATCTTATAAACAGTATTATAATCCATTCTGTATTTAGTTTTAATTACAGTTTTTTTGATTTCGTAGTTTACAACTCCGCCGTTTGGCAGTATTTCCATTATACATGAAAGAGCAAGTCTTGGTTTATGTGGTAAAAGACTGCAAAGACCATTTGACAGTTTTTTTGGAAGCATAGGAACAACTGTATCTACAAGGTAAACACTTGTGCCCCGTATAAATGCCTCGTCGTCAATGGCGGTACCCTCTTTGACATAATGGCTTACATCTGCAATATGAACGCCTAAAAGGTAGTTACCGTTTTTTAATTTTTTAAGGGAAACGGCATCGTCTAAATCTTTTGCATCTTCACCGTCAATGGTGATAATGGTTTCGTCAAAAAGATTTTCTCGGGCTGATATTTCCGATTCGGGAATAATGTCGGGAATATTTTCTAATTCTTTTACGACGGCATAATTAAACTCTACGCTGTAATTCTTTTCGTTTAAATATTCTATAATATCCATAAATTTTCCTTTCGAAATAAAAAAACTGTCCGTTTCGGACAGTTTAATTAATTAGAAAATTGTAAGCAAAACAGAAGTAAGCAGGAAGATAACTGCAGCAACACCTGTTACTTTACCTAAAACTGCATCTATTGTCCTACCTTTGTTTTTTCCAAAAAATGTTTCTGCCCCACCGGCAATTGAACCGGACAATCCCGCGCTTTTGCCGGACTGAAGAAGAACTATTATTATTAGTGCGATTGCAACAATAAGTTGTAAAATGATTAATGCTGTTTTCATTGGATTTCCCCCTAAACAAAATACTCAATATCGTTATTATAGCACAGGGAGTGGTAAAATGCAAGTGTTTTTTTATTTATTACCAAATATTTTGTTAGCGGGGTAATATGAAGTATTTCCCAGTTGTTCTTCAATTTTTATAAGTCTGTTATACTTACAAACTCTGTCTGTTCTTGACGGTGCTCCTGTTTTTATTTGTCCGCAATTTGTGGCTACTGCAATGTCTGCAATTGTAGTGTCTTCCGTTTCTCCGCTTCGGTGAGAAACTACGCTTGTATAACCATTTGATTTTGCCATTTCAATAGCGTCAAGAGTTTCGCTTAAAGTACCTATCTGATTTACTTTTACAAGAATTGAATTGGCTACACCTTTGTCTATTCCTTTTTGGAGACGTCTTGTGTTTGTTACAAAAAGGTCATCTCCTACAAGTTGGATTTTATCGCCCAGACGGTTTGTAAGAAGTTCCCATGCATCCCAGTCTTCCTCAGCAACACCGTCTTCTAAAGAAATTATGGGGTACTTATTGCAAAGTTCCTCCCAATAGTCCACCATTTCTTCTGCAGTCTTTGTAATATCTGATTTCCAGAACAAATATTTGCCCTCGTCACCTGATTGTTTTGCTTCCTCAAACATTTCTGTTGCGGCGGCGTCTATGGCAATTCTGAATTCGTCATAAGGTGTGTAACCTGCTTTCTCTATTGCCTCAACTATAAAGGAAAGGGCCTGTTCGTCATTTTCCAAATCCGGCGCAAATCCGCCCTCGTCGCCAACTGCAGTAGAGTACCCGTTTTCTTCCAGAACTTTCTTTAAGGCGTGGAAAACTTCGGTGCTTTGTCTTACGGCGTCTCTCATAGTATTGGCACCCACGGGTACAATCATAAACTCCTGAATATTCACGCTGTTGCCCGAATGTTTTCCACCGTTTAGTATATTCATCATAGGAACGGGCATAGTGTGGGCATTAACACCGCCCAAATATTTAAATAAAGGCAGCCCTAAACTGTTAGCGGCTGCCTTTGCAACTGCAAGAGATACGCCTAAAATAGCGTTAGCACCAAGTTTCCCTTTGTTCTTAGTTCCGTCGGCAGCGATTAAAAGACTGTCGATTTTTCTTTGTTCAAAAGGGTTTTTACCGGTTAATTTACTTGCGATAACAATATTTACATTGTCAACCGCTTTAATTACTCCCTTGCCATTATATCGTTGTGGATCGTTATCACGAAGTTCAACCGCCTCAAAAGCACCTGTTGACGCACCTGATGGAACAGAAGCAGTACCAACGCTTCCGTCTGACAAAGTTACATCTACGCTTATTGTGGGGTTGCCTCGTGAGTCTAAAATTTCTGTTGCTGTAATTTTTGATATTAAAGTACTGATATTAAACACTCCCAAAGAATATTTAATACTTACTTTACTAACATACTGTTTCCTGTCATTGATGCAGGTTTTTCAAGTTCTAACAGTTCAAGCATTGTAGGTGCAATATCTGCAAGTCTTCCGTCTTTTGTAAGATTATACTCGCTTCCTATTAACACCAACGGAACAACGTTTGTAGAATGTGCAGTCTGAATATTTCCACCCTCATCAAGCATCTGCTCAGCGTTACCGTGGTCTGCTGTTATAATTGCCTGACCGCCCTGTTCCATAATTGCTTCAACAACTTTTCCAAGGCATGTGTCAACTGCTTCTACCGCATCAACTGCTGCCTGGAATACCCCTGTGTGTCCAACCATATCGCAGTTAGCAAAGTTTAGTATTATAACATCATAATTCCCACTATTTATTCTTTTTACACATTCATCTGCAACTTCGGGCGCACTCATCTGTGGCTGCATATCGTAAGTTGCTACTTTAGGTGACGGAATAAGCGCTCTGTCTTCGCCGTCGCACACCTTTTCAACACCGCCATTAAAGAAGAATGTTACGTGAGCGTACTTTTCTGTTTCTGCTATTCTTAACTGTTTAAGACCTGCTTTGCTGATATATTCGCCAAATGTATCGTCAAGTTTTGTTGGCTTGAATGCAACATCAACGTTTGGCATACTTGCATCATACTGAGTAAAGCACACATAGTACAGAGGCATAAAGCCTTTCTTTCTTGCAAAACCGTCAAAGGACTCATCTACCATAGTTCTTGTTATTTCTCTTGCTCTGTCAGGACGGAAGTTAAAGAAAATTACGCTGTCGTTTTCTTCAATTGCTTTACCGCCATCAATTACTGTAGGAACAACAAATTCGTCGGTAACGTCTTCTTTGTATGACGCCTTTACTGCACCAACGGGGTCTAATGCTTTAACGCCCTCACTGTTTACCATTGCGTCGTATGCTTTTTCAACTCTGTCCCATCTGTTGTCTCTGTCCATAGCGTAATATCTGCCCATTACTGATGCAATTTTACCTATGCCTTTTTCGTCTATTTTCTCCTGCAACTGTGCGACGTAGTCAGCACCTGAAGTAGGAGGAACATCTCTGCCGTCTAAGAAGCAGTGGATATAAACTTCCTTAAGTCCTTGCTTTTTGGCAAATTCCAAAAGACCGTACAGATGCTCGTTGTGACTGTGAACGCCGCCGTCTGACAAAAGTCCCATAACGTGGAATGCAGAATTATGCTTTTTGCAGTTTTCTGCGGCTTTTAAAAGAGCGTCATTTGTAAAGAAATCACCGTCTGTAATTGATTTTGTAATTCTTGTAAGTTCCTGATATACAATTCTGCCTGCGCCGATATTTGTATGTCCTACTTCTGAGTTACCCATTTGTCCCTCGGGAAGACCCACGTCCATACCGCTGCAGTGAATTACGTTATTTGGATAGTTTGCAAGATACCTGTCCATATTAGGTGTTTTTGCGGCTACTATTGCGTTGCCGTTAGTTTTGGGCGAGTATCCGTATCCGTCTAAAATAATTAATGCTAATGGTTTTTTTCTCATACTGTTCTCCATTATTTGTTATATTTTACGATTTTTGTAAAGTCAGGTGCTTTTAGTGATGCACCGCCGATTAAACCGCCGTCGATGTCAGGCTGTGCCAACAATTCTGCAGCGTTTCCTGCGTTCATACTTCCGCCGTACTGAATACGTGCGATGTCCGCAGTTTCTTTGCCGTATAGTTCGCAGATTACGTTTCTGATAATTGCACAAACTTCGTTTGCCTGTTCAGCAGTAGCAGTTTTTCCTGTACCGATAGCCCAGATTGGCTCGTAAGCAATTACAACATTTGCCATCTGTTCTTTTGATACATTTGCAAGACCAAGTTTAATCTGTTTTCTGATATGTTCAGGCATAATACCTGCTTCTCTTTGTTCCAAAGTTTCGCCGCAGCAGAAAATAGGTGTTAAGCCCTTTTCCAAAGCAACTAAAATTTTTGCATTTACTGTTTCGTCAGTTTCAGCAAAGTATTCTCTTCTTTCTGAGTGACCGATGATAACATATTTAACGCCAAGTGACAAAAGCATATCTGCTGAAACTTCACCTGTGTATGCACCGCTTTCTTTAAAGTGCATATTCTGTGCACCTACTGCAATGTTTGTGCCTTTAACTGCATCTGCTACAGCACAGATAGAAGTGAAAGGTACGCAAACAACAACGTCTGTGTCTGCACCTTCAACCATTGGGATAAGTTCTTTTACAAGTTCTACGCCCTCAGCGGGTGTTTTGTTCATTTTCCAGTTACCTGCAATAATTTTCTTTCTTGACATATTAATCAAAACCTTTCTATATTTATTTACAATAATTTCCCTCCACCTTAAAGATGGAGGGAAAAATTTTATTTATCGTTAAGACATGTAATACCGGGTAATTCTTTACCTTCTAAGAATTCTAAAGATGCACCGCCACCTGTTGAGATGTGTGACATTTTATCACCTAAACCTGCCTGGTTAACTGCAGCAACACTGTCGCCACCGCCGATGATTGTTGTAGCATCAATTTCTGCTAAAACTTGCGCAATAGCGTTTGTACCTTTTGCAAATGTTGGCATTTCAAATACGCCCATAGGTCCGTTCCATACAACAGTTTTTGCTTCTTTTACAGCGTCTGAATAAAGTTCGATTGTCTTTTCGCCGATGTCAAGACCTTCCCAACCTGCTTCAATTTCGCCTCTGCCTACTGTCTTGTGTTCGGCATCGTTTGAAAATTCTTTTGCTACTACTGTGTCGATAGGAAGTAACAATTTAACACCTTTTTCTTTTGCTTTTGCAATCATTTCGTTAGCGTAGTCAAGGTAGTCTGCCTCAAGAAGTGAGTTACCAACTTCTTCGCCCTGTGCTTTCATAAATGTATAAGCCATACCGCCACCGATGATTAGTGTATCAACTTTTTCAAGCAAGTTGTTTATAACTGAAATTTTGCTTGATACTTTTGAACCGCCAAGGATAGCAACACAAGGTCTTACAGGGTTGTTTACTGCATTACCTAAAAATTCGATTTCTTTTTCAATTAAGAAACCGCAAGCTGCGTCACCGTCAATGTAGTCTGTTACGCCTACTGTTGAGCAGTGTGCTCTGTGTGCAGTACCGAAAGCATCGTTTACAAATGAATCTGCAAGTGATGCAAGTTCTTTGCTGAATGTTTCAATATTTTTAGTTTCTTCTGCTCTGTATCTTGTGTTTTCAAGTAACACTACGTCGCCGTCTTTCATTTCTGCAACTGCTTTTTTAGCGTTTTCGCCAACAACTGTTGCATCTGCGGCAAATACGATTTCTTTGCCTAATTTTTCAGAAAGTTTTTTTGCAACGGGTGCAAGTGATAGTTTTGGAACTGCTTCGCCCTTTGGTTTTCCAAGGTGTGAGCACAAAATAACTTTTGCACCTTTTTCCATTAAGTATTTGATTGTGGGAAGTGCACCGTCAATACGTGTTTCGTCTGTAATGTTAAGGTTTTCGTCCAACGGAACGTTAAAGTCGCATCTTACAAGGACTCTTTTGCCTTTAACATCAATGTCTCTGATTGTTTTTTTGTTCATCATAAATCACCTCAAATAAATATTGTCTATATTATACACCAATGTTAAAAATTTATCAAGCATTTTTTAACATTGGGTGACAGAAATTATCCCAACCTCGATTTTCAAAGGTCAATTTTGGCCTCTGCCACGTTAAAATACTCGGTAATCCGTCAGGATTACCTGCGTTTTTGCCTTGCATAGTCATAAAATTCTCTCTTTGAAAATTCCTCGACCTTAAATCGGTGGAATTTCGAGAGGATTTTGGTGCGGAAGATGCCGCAAGGCTGACGCCTTGCAAAGATGACAAACCGAAATACACCGAAATTACGCGGTTTAAGGCGTGGTTCGGATAGTTTCTGTCACCCTAAGTAAATATATAATTTTATATGCTTCTGCACGTGTGGTGAAATTCTTTGGATTAAAGCAGTTTAGGTTATCACCGTTTATAATCCCCATTGAAGTAAGTTTCAATACGCTATGGTAAGCGTAGGAAGAAATATCGTCTTTGTCATTGAATTTTAAATCACCATCTGTCTCCGTTTCAATTTCAAGATAATTTAAAATTCTGCTTGACATAGTGACTAAGTCCTGGCGGGTAATATTCTGCCCAAAACCAAACTCAGTTTCTGATATGCCCTTAACTATTCCGCTTTTGTTTGCCGTTGCGATTACGCCGTAATACTGTTCGTTTATGTCGGTAAAATCGCAGGTGGCGGTAACGTCATAAATACCAAAAGCAGAAACAAGTAAATCCACAAATTCTTCTCTGGTTATATGTTTATTGGGATACAGTTTATTTTCGAAGTTTTGTTTTATCAGTCCGTTTGTTACAAAAAACTCTATTGCTTCGTGCGCCCAGGGCACATTGTCTATATCATCAAAAGTAACGGCACTGCCAGCACCGTATCCGTCGTTTACCGTATCGGTAAAACTATCTGCAAAAACTGTGTTTGCAGTTAAAATTAAGCACATAAGTATAAGTAGTTTTTTCATAATTATAATCCCGTTTCACTTGTGTTTGGCAATGGCTCAGGTTGTTGTTGTGGTTCGTCTTCCGTAGAAGAAGCGTTTTCTCTTACAAATTCCTGATTTTCCAAAGTTGCTGTTAATGTTTCAAGTTCTGAACGAAGTACGGCGTTTTCATCCTGGAGTCCCGCAACTTCACTTCTTAATTTCTGATTTTCTTTTTTTAAGTCAGCAATTATTTCTGCATCTGTTTTTTCTCCGTCTATCATATCAGAGGGCTGTTCGTAACGTTCATCGTTTTCTGGCGATGTTCCTGTACTGCCTGACATAACATTAAAAGAAATAATAAATGATGCAACAAACACAATAACAAGTATTAATAATATTACAAAAACAAAAACAAACTTGTTCTTTGATTTTTTAGCAGGTACTTTCCTCATATTCTATTCCCCCGTTTCATTATACCTTAATTATATCATATAATTATACTTTTTCAATTATTTTAAAAAAATTTCACAAAATTGTAAAAAAGAATGGCAAAAAGTATGGGCATCCAGATTATACGATCTGTTTAATTATGTCAAAAGAATCTATAAATGATAAACAAGTCATATTTCTAAGTTTTTATTATGACGAGAATTATCTGTAATAGAGAAGAAAATCATAAATTGCTTTTAAAATCATTATGATTTCGGGAAAACCGAGAGCATAATGATTTTTTTGTTTTGTCATAGGTTTGTCATATCGGTTTTGATAATATAAATTAAAAAGGTGCTTATATTATGAAAATTAGAGAAAAGGACAGTCAAAATGAATAGTTTTATCCTAAAGGGAAACATTTGCTACAGCATTTCAAAAACAAAATTAAAGACACTTTCGGGATACGTTGTGTGTAAAGATGGAAAATGCGCAGGAGTTTTCGAAAAATTTCCTGGAAAATACAAAGACCTTGAATTAAGAGATTTAAAAGACAAGCTCATTATTCCCGGTATGGTAGATTTGCATATTCACGCCCCGCAATATGCTTTTCGCGGCATGGGAATGGATTATGAGCTTATAGAATGGTTAAATACACAGACCTTCCCCGAAGAAGCAAAGTATAAGGATGCAGATTACGCAAAAAAAGCATACACAATATTTTCTGATAATATGAAAAACAGTGCTACCACAAGAGCTTGCATTTTCGCAACAAGGCACAGAAACGCCACTGAAATACTGATGGATTTAATGGAAGAAACAGGTCTTGTAACCTATGTTGGTAAAATAAATATGGATAGGTCAGCGCCCGATGAACTTGTGGAAGAAAGTGCAGATATGTCTGCCTTTAATACATTCGGATGGATAAACGATATTGCAGGTAAATACAAACGCACAAAGCCTATACTTACCCCAAGATTTATTCCGAGTTGTACAGACGACCTTATGGATCAGCTTCGTGAAATACAAAGAGCATACAGTTTGCCCGTACAATCCCATTTATCAGAAAATAAGGGTGAGATTGAATGGGTTCGTGAGCTTAGGCCGGACAGTGCTTTTTATGGTGACAGCTACGACAAGCATGATTTGTTCGGTGATGAAAATTTAGACCTTGAAAAAGTCAACACAGTAATGGCTCATTGCGTGTGGTCAAGTGATGAAGAAGTTAATCTTATGCGTGAGAACGGTGTATTTATTGCTCATTGTCCTGCATCAAATATAAACCTTACATCTGGAATAGCACCTGTAAGAAAATACCTTGACCTTGATATGAAAATCGGTCTTGGAAGCGATGTGGCAGGTGGTCAGACAGAATCTATTTTCCGTGCAATCACAGATGCTATAGGTGCTTCAAAAATGTATTTAAGATATGTGGATGAAAATGCAAAAGCCGTAACTTTTGAAGAAGCCTTTTATATGGCAACAAAGGGCGGCGGTGAATTCTTTGGAAAAGTCGGAAGCTTTGAAGAAGGATATGAGTTTGATGCACTTGTTCTTGATGACAGCATCCTTGCCCATCCGTTAGAACTTAATTTACGACAAAGATTAGAACGAAGCATATATTTGTCGCTTGATTTGTGTGGCGGTATTAAAGAAAAATATATACAAGGCAACAAAATTATTTAGGAGGTATTCAAATGAAACGCAAAAGATTTTTAAGCTTATTTATCGCAGTTGTGCTTTGCTTATCATCGTTTACGGCATTTGCGGAAGAAATTGTTATGGAATATTCACCTTTTGATGAATATGTTGACTATTCCAATATGTATTTCTGGTCACGCTGGAATAATGGTGATGACAAACCTGCAGATCTTTTCTTTGTATGTCCAACAGTTGATATGGGCAAAGAAGGAAATTATAATGCTTACATAACAGATGAAAAATACCGTGAGAGCTTTGACG
>JAGCLT010000071.1 GCA_017646825.1 Clostridia bacterium
AACGGAGAAATGGCAATTAATAAACCTTTGGATAGTGAAAGAATTGCTTCTCAGTTAGGAAAACTTGGCGGTACAAATTTTGTTGCAGGTGATATTAATATTGCCGTTGACAATAATGTTACCGTGCCCATTTCAGAAATTAACAATGTAAGGCGTATGGCTGTTGATAACTTAAACTGTGAAATTATTAATTCATATAGACGGCAACCGAAAAATATTGACTTACCTGTATTAAATGATGTTAAAACAAATAATTTTAATTATTCAATAATGGTATCAGACAAAGAGCAGTTAAAGGTATTTTCAGGTTACGAACATTTATACGTTCCTCTTGATTTGTATTGCGGTGAGGGAATTGCGGTATTACCCCGAATTTCATATAAGGGACTTAAAGAAAAAATACTTTCAAAGAAATGCAAAAAAGTTCTTGCCAGAAACATAGGGCAGATTAAAATGCTTGAGGGTACAGGTGTGGAAATATATGCCGATTTTACCCTTAATACTTTTAACAGTTACGGTGCTTTAATGCTAAATGAACTTGGGGTTAAGCAAGTAACTTTATCAACTGAACTTATGTTTAGTCAAATAAGAGGAATTAAAAGTCCCGTTCCTTTGGAAAGTGTAATTTACGGATATGTTCCTCTGATGCTTACTAAAAACTGTCTTATAAAGTCTGCGGTGGGTTGCAAAAACAAAAACGGTGCAATACTTACCGACAGAACTGGTACAGATTTTAAAATAAAGTGCACAGACCACTGCAAGAACGAGATTTATAACAGTTTGCCTATTGTTTTAAGCGATAAGACGGACGAAATAAAGAATTGCGGATTAAGTTTTGGTCGTCTTATGTTTTTAGACGAGTCACCTAAAAAGTGTCTTGAAATATTAGATTGTTACAAAAAAGGAATTATGCCTGACTGTGAATTCACAAGGGGCAAGTTTTACAAAGGAGTGTAAAATATGGAGTTACAGATAAAATACGTTTCTGAAAAAATCGGTAAAGAAATTCCTGCGCCGTTTTATGCAAGTGACGGTGCCGCAGGTATGGACTTACCCGCTTGTATTGACAGTCCCGTTACAATAAAAGCAAGAAGCAGAGCGGTAATTCCTACAGGTATTGCCATAGGACTTCCTGACAACAATTACGTTGCTCTAATCTATGTAAGAAGTTCATTGGGCTTTAAAAAGGGAATTACATTATCCAACTCTGTAGGTGTAATTGACAGCGACTACCGGGGTGAAATATTCGTGTCATTAAATAATCTTTCGGATGAGGACTATACTATTGAGCCTGGTGAACGTATAGCGCAGTTAGTGGTTACACCTGTAGTTATACCTGAAATTAAAGTGGTTGATGATTTAACCGCAACTAAAAGGGGTGCAGGAGGATTTGGCTCTACGGGTAAATAAGCACGACATTATACTTATTGTATTTACGGTTATTATTGCAGTATTGTTTATGATTTTATTTAATTTATATCTATACAAGGGTGTTGCAACGGGGGTTGAAATTCATTACGACGGTAAGCTGCTTGAAAGTTATTCCTTTGACAAACTGCCAAAAGAAAAAACTCTTGAAATAAATACCGATATAGGATATAATATAATTAATATTTACAATAATAAGGTAAGCGTTACAAATTCTTCTTGTAATGACAAGGTTTGTAACGGTCATGAAATCTCAAAACCCAATCAGGTGATTGTTTGTTTGCCTAACAAGTTTGTTATAAAACTTGTGGGTGCAAGTGAGGTTGACAGTATATCTTATTAGCAGGGAATTATTATGAAGAATAAAAATGTTGTACTTGGTTTTATGGTTGCAGTTGCAATTGTTTTGCAGGTTCTGGAGTCTTCTATTCCTGTTCCTTTACCAATACCGGGCGGGAAAATCGGTCTTGCAAACATAGTTGCTTTAATTGTACTTACTAAATTCGGCGGAAAAGAAGCAGTTGTTGTAACATTACTTCGTGCAATTCTCGGGAGCCTTCTTCACGGCGGATTTATTACAATGATTTACAGTGTCACAGGAGGATTATTTTCCACTGTTACAGCTATTTGGTTATTAAAGAGAAGTAAGTACACAATTATCGGTATTGGAATTATTTCAGCACTAATGCACAATCTTGCACAGGTTATTGTTGCAATAATACTTATGAATAATATTTACATTGTTACATATTACCCGGTTCTTATGTTGGTATCATTACCTTGCGGTGCTTTGACGGGATATGTATCAGGTTTAGTATTAAATAAATTAAAATGAAAAGGGAGATTATTGTGGGAAATTTTACAAAAGATATTGGTATTGACTTAGGTACTGCCAACACACTTGTTCATTTAAGAGGAAAAGGAATAGTAGTAAGAGAACCCTCTGTTGTTGCAATTAACTGCGAAACAAAGCAGATACTGGCTGTTGGTGATGATGCTAAAGCCATGCTTGGAAGAACACCGGGCAACATTGTTGCTATAAGACCAATGAAAGACGGTGTTATTGCAGACTACAACATTACTCAGAATATGATAAGATATTTTATTCAGAAAGCATATCCTCACAGAGGTTTTATTAAGCCTAGAGTAAGTGTTTGTATTCCTACAGGTGCTACAGAAGTTGAAAAACGAGCAATAGATGAAGCAGTTATGCAGGCAGGGGCCCGTGAAGCACATCTTATTGAAGAGCCAATGGCTGCTGCTATTGGTGCCGGTTTGCCCGTTGACGAGCCCGTGGGAAGTATGGTTGTTGACATCGGCGGCGGTACTTCTGAAGTTGCAGTAATCTCTTTGGGCGGTATTGTTACGAGCCTTTCTTTAAGAGTGGCAGGTGACGAACTTGACAACGCCATTGTTCAGTATATAAGAAAGAAATACAGTCTGTTAACAGGTGAAAGAACTGCGGAAACAATTAAAATCAAAATCGGCTCTGCTTATCCTATGAAAGAAGAAAAAGCAATGGATATTAAGGGCCGTGACTTAATGTCAGGTCTTCCGAAAACAATCACAATTACTTCAATTGATATAAGAGATGCTTTGTCAGAGCCTGTTAATGAAATCATTGATGCTATTAAAAATTCACTGGAGCAGACACCTCCTGAACTTGCAGCAGACATTATTGAAAACGGCATTATGCTGACAGGTGGCGGTGCGTTATTAAGAGGTCTTGACAAATTAATACTTTTAGAAACAGGTATTAAAGTAAATATCGCAGAAAATCCTCTTGACTGTGTTGCTCTTGGTACTGCACAGATTAATTCCTTTAAAGGTTCATATTCAAAAAGAAAGTAAGAATTTCAAATGAGAGATTTATTTAAAAACAAGTTTTTTATTACATTAATAATTGTTACTGTTTTATTTTTGGTACTTGCCTTTGTGTATAACTCAGACAGCGTCAAGGCTCCATTTCTGAAAAGCGTAATTGGTACTGTCGTAAAGCCTGTTCAGTCAGCATTTACTTATACAACAAGCGGTATTAAAAATTTCTTTGGTAATTTTGAAAGCATAGACAAATTGCAAAAGGAAAACAGCGAACTTAAAGATACAATTAACAAACTTAACGACCGTTTACGTAAAATAGAGGGGATGGAGGCTGAAAACCAGCGTCTGCAGAGCCTTCTTGAGTTAAAGCAGTCAAACGGTCAGTTTAAGTATGTTGCCGCAAATATAATATACAAAGACTACGGCGGTTGGTATGAGTCCTTTACCATTAACAAGGGTGCTGATGACGGTATTAAAAAGAATGATGCGGTTGTTACTTCTGACGGCCTTGTAGGTTGTGTTACTGAAGTTTATAATGACCGTGCAACCGTTCTCTCGATTATAGACTCTTCAAGTTCTGTTGGTGCTACTATTTCCAGAACAAAAGACAACGCTATTGTTGATGGCGACATGAATTTAAAGGACAAAAACCAATGTAAACTAAGTTTTTCTTCCAAAAAGTCAGGAATTATTGTTGGTGATTTGGTCGAAACTTCGGGTCTTGGAGATGTGTATCCAAAAGGAATATTAATTGGTAAAGTTTCTGAGATTAATGACGACGGTAAAGAAATTGTTATATCCGCATCAGTAGATTTTGAAAAGATTTTTGAGGTGCTTGTAATAGTCGGGGAGTAGTAGAATTGAAAAATGCAGGTTTAGTTTTATTGTCAGTTTTAATTGCAAGTTTGCAGACAACCTGGCTGAACGGAGTCAATCTGTTCGGTGCAAGGGCTGATTTGCTGCTTGCTTTTGTTGTTGTTATATCATTAAAATACGGAATAATATACGGCGGGGCATACGGACTTTTATGCGGCGTTCTTGCAGATAGCTTATCTTTTTCGGGATTTGGTTATAATTCCCTTATACTGATGTATATGGGTATTTGTTGCGGACTTCTAAAAGACAGATTTTTTGACAGTAACGGCGGTATAGTTATGCTTACTGCCTTTTTATGTTCCTTTATTCACAAGTTACTTTATTTTATTTTTTCAAAGTATATATGGAACAATCAGGATTTTTGGTATGTATTTTTTACTAAGATTTTGTTAGGTGCAATTTTTACAGCGGTTGTTGCAATTTTATTATACGGAATTACTGTACTTTATAATAGGATTAAGATAAGGAAAGGACGCAGCAGGTATTATGGGTTCTAATGGAAAAACCGACAGATATGTTCTTTTGATTTCTGCTATAGTATTACTATTTATTGTAATTGTAATTAAACTTTTTGATTTACAGATAATAAAAGCTGATTACTACGGACAGCAGGCAGATAACAGATTAATGAGAAATGTGTCTATAAGTGCCCCCAGAGGTGATATTTTAGACAGACACGGCAGACCTATTGTTACAAGCAAAGAGGGTTTTTCTGTTGTGCTTTACAAAGAGTATATTAAAGACGAGGATTTAGATGAAATGATATTAAGAATAATTGATGTTTTAGAGCAAAACGGAGAAAAGTATTTTGACACTTTACCTATTTCCAAAACAGAGCCATTTTTCTTTGAGTTTCCGGGAAAAAGCGGTGAACAGTATGACAATGCAATAGCAGAATTTTTAGAGGCACATGAGATTCCAAAAGGTACTGATGCGAAACTTGCCTTACGTGCTCTTAAAGAGCATTATAAAATTAAAGACGGTTACACTGCTAATACCGTCCGTAAACTTGTGGGCGTACGTTATGAAATGGAGCAGAGATTATTTAACAGAAGTAATCCTTATACTTTTGCTTCTGACGTTTCCATTAACGTTGTTACTGAAATCAAGGAGAAGCATCAGGACTTTATAGGGGTAGATATATTTACTCAGTTTATGAGATCTTATCCTTACGGCAACCTTGCTTCCCATCTTTTAGGCAGAGTTGGCGTAATTTATCAGGACGAATATGAGGAATTAAAAGGTCAGGACTACGGAATGAACGACATCATAGGTAAAGACGGAATAGAAAAATATATGGAAAAGTATTTAAAAGGTAAAGACGGTGTTTCAAGCGTAGTACAAAATATTGACGGTAAAACCTCAGGAGTTTTGGAAACTGTATCCCCAACACCCGGTAACAATGTATTTTTAACTATTGATTTAAAGTTGCAGCAAGTCCTTGAAAAATCATTAAAAGAAACAATTAATAACATAAGAGGTGTATATGGTGCAAATGCCGGGTCCGCAGTTGTAATTGACGTTAAAACCGGTGACATTCTTGCTATGGCTTCATACCCTGATTACAGTATTGAAAACTTTAATGAAAACTACAACAGTATGATTAATAATCCTGATTTACCTATGTGGAACAGAGCAATATCAGGACAGTATGCACCGGGCTCAACTTTTAAAATACTTACTGCTATTGCAGGGCTCGAGTCGGGCTCCGTTACTGCAAGTGAAAACATATATGACGAGGGCGTTTACAGATATTACGAATCCT
>JAGCLT010000072.1 GCA_017646825.1 Clostridia bacterium
ATTTTTTCCTCCAATATAAAACTAAATTACTTTATATTTTATTACTATTATTATTATATCCTGTTAAACCTGTTAACAACCCTTTTTCACTTACTGGCAGTAAGAAAACTGCCTTTTGAAAAAGTTGTTGATAAAAATTTTGTTATAAACATCTTTCACAGCATTTTTCTGTTTTTTCTTTTATCAACAAAAAACAAAAGTTATTGTATGTTTATAATCACAACTTTGTTAACAACCTGTCCTTTTAAAAAGTAAAATTTTAACTATGTTGACAATTATTATTTTAATACTGTTAAAAAGAAGGACAAACTCTTATTTATCAATACTTTAACCTGTTGATAAAGTTAATAAATCTGTTAATAACTATTCTTCATTAGAAATATTCTTTATAAGTTCGTTTACATTATTCATAACATTTAAATCACTTTCCATTTCTTCCCTGATTTTGTTAATGTTATGAAGTACAGTTGCATGATTTCGTCCGCCAAACTCTTTTCCTATTTCAGGAAGAGAAAGTTGTGTTAACTCTCTGCAGATATACATTGCAACCTGTCTTGCACTTGCAGAAGTTTTGTCACGCTTCTGACTTATAATTGTTTCATTTTTAAGGTTAAAATGTTTTTCAACTTCTCTTATAATGTAGTCTGCATCAATCTTTCTCTTTTGTGATTCTACAAAATAATCTTTTAAAAGTTTGTTTGCTGTGTCAATATCAATATCTTTCTGAGAAATGTCGCTATATGCAATAATTGTACGTATTGCACCCTCTAATTCTCTTATATTTGATTTAATCTGACGTGCAACAATTTCAAATATTTCTTCCGAAATTTTACCCTCAAAATTGTTAATTTCAAGTTTTGAGTGAATAATTGCAAGACGTGTTTCATAGTCGGGAGGCTGAATATCAATCATTATTCCTCCCCCAAGACGGGTTTTTAATCTTTCCTCCAATGGATTAATATCACGTGGAGGTCTGTCAGATGTAAGCACAATTTGTTTTCTTTCAGCAACTAAATCGTTAAATGTATTGAAGAATTCCTCCTGCATACCCTCTTTTCCTGCAAAAAACTGAATGTCGTCTAAAAGCAGCACATCAATTTTTCTGAATTTGTCACGGAAAGCAGGTAAATCGTTACCAATTGCTTTAATAAATGTATTTACAAAATTTTCGGAAGTAATATACATTACTTTCTTTTCGGGATATTTTCTTATAATCTCATTTCCTATGGCGTGGAGAAGATGGGTTTTTCCAAGACCGCTTCCTCCATAAACAAAAAACGGATTATAGTTATCCTTTACCTGTTTGTTTTGTGCAAGTGAATATGCAACAGCGTAAGCAAACTCGTTGTTTTTACCCACTATGTAATTTTCAAATGTAAATTTCGGGTTTAAATTATACTCGCTGTTTGTTTTTTCTTCACTTTTTGTAACTTCTTGTTGTATCTCCTCGGTAATTTCTTCTTCCACAAGAATTTTAATTACCATGGGTCTTTTAAATACAGCTGTTACGGCAGCATTTATGTCCTCCTGATATATTTCATACATATCTTTAAAAATGTCATTGCTTGATTTTAAATATATTGTGTTGTTTTTTATGTAAAGTAGTGAAACGTTACCAAAAAAGGTTTTGAATCCTGCCGTGGAAATCTTTGGGCGAACAAGTTCTAAAACTTCGTCCCAGCGCAAAGCATCCTGATTCATCCTTTGTTATCATCCTTTCTTACAAATTATAGTATTTGTCAAATTCTGCAGGATGAGGGATGGCGGCAAGTTCTTTTAGTTCTGCTCTTTTCCCTTTAATGAAGTTGTCTATTAACTCTTTTGGGAATACGCCTCCTGCAGTCAAATAGTCGTTGTCTTTTTCCAATGCGTCCAGTGCCTCGTCCAAAGATGTGGGCAAATGCTTAAGTTTTGCCTTTTCTTCTTCGGGCAGGTGGAACAAGTTACAGTCATAAGGTCCCCAGCCGTTTTCATGGGGATCTATCTGATTTTTAATTCCGTCAATACCTGCCATAAGTATTGCTGCATAGCAGAAATACGGGTTACAGGTTGCATCGGGGTTTCTTAATTCAAATCTTCTTAAGCCGGGTTCTTTTGCATAAGCGGGAATTCTTATTACCGCACTTCTGTTAGATGTTGCATAACCAACCGTTACAGGTGCTTCAAAGCCCGGTACAAGACGTTTAAATGAGTTTGTGCTTGGGTTAGTAATAGCACAAAGTGATGCAATGTGTTTTAAAAGTCCACCCATAAACCAGTGGGCTTCACGGCTTAAATGTGAATAGCCGTTGTCATCTGAAAAGACAGGCTGACCGTCTTTTAAAAGAAGCATATGTACGTGCATACCGTTTCCTGCTTCGCCCATTATGGGTTTTGGCATAAATGTTGCAGACATTCCGTATTTTCTGGCAGTATTATGAATAATATATTTTATCATCATAGTTGCGTCTGCCATTTCAGACATTTTGCCAAGTTCCGGTTCAATTTCAAACTGTCCCCCCGCTCCTACTTCAGGGTGGTGGTAGTTAAGTTTGATACCTGCATCGTCAATTAACATGCACATTTCGCTTCTGGCTTCATAGGAAACGTCAAAGGGCTTGGCAATGTGGTAGTTTTTCTGTTTTGCAACAATGTTACCAAGGCCGTCTTCACCGCTGTTCCAGTGTGCCTGTTTTGCATCAACTGTAAATCCTACGCAGTCAGGACTTACTTTCCAACCTACCTGGTCGAAAAGATAAAATTCAAATTCGGGCAGGATAAGCATTGTGTCTGCTATACCTGAATCTTTTAAATACTTTTCAGCCGCAAGTACTATGTTTCTCGGGTACTGGGGCAGCGGTCTGTTATTTGGCGAGTCAATAATCATGGCATTACCGGTCATTGACAAAGTGGGAATTTCACAGAAAGGATCAACAACTGCGGTATCGGGGTCGGGAATAAACACCATATCGCTTTTTTCTACAACAGCATAGCCGTAGTTTGAAGCGTCAAAACCTATACCGTTTTTCATTGTTTTTTCAGAAAAATTTTTGGCGGGGATGGTAACGTGACGGTATTGTCCGTTAATGTCAACCATTTTAAAATCCACCATTTTTATATCTTTTTCTTTGATGATTGCCAAAATATCAGTTACTGTTTTCATAGTATTTTTTACTCCTTTTCAATACGTAAATTTACACGGATTCATTATACCACAAAATTGTAAAAATTTCAAGTGTTTTATGCTTTTTTTAAGGAGGTTTTAAATGAAAAAATTTGTCCTTTTTTATGTGCTTATAATTGCTTTATTTGGGTGGTTTTTTTATCACAATTCTGTCCCCGAAGAAAGGGTGATCCGAGTCTTAAATTATAAGACAGGGCAAGTGGAGGAAATGGCTGAAAATGCTTATTTGACGGGGGTTGTGGCAGGAGAGATGCCCGAAAGTTTTCATTTTGAAGCCTTAAAATCACAGGCAGTTGCCGCCAGAACTTATCTTTATGAAAAGTTAAAAAATCCCACTCACCAAGAGGCTGATATATGCAATAATCCTGCCTGTTGCTGTGCCCTACAAATATCGACAAATTCGGACAAGATAAAACGGGCGGTTTATGACACCAACGGGGAATATATTACATACGAAAATCAGCCCATTTCTGCAGTGTTTCACAGTGCCGCAGGTGGAGGCAGAACGGAAAACAGCGAAGATGTGTGGCAAAACCCTCTTCCATACTTAAAAAGTGTGGAAACAAAAGGTGAAGACGAAAAAAGAGAATACGAAACAAAAGTCTCGTATTCTCTTCAAGAATTTAAGGACATTTTAAAAAATTCTTACCCCGAAGCGGATTTTAACAAACCTGTTTTTGAAAATATTTCTTATACCAAAGGTAACAGCGTTGACAAAATCACCCTTTACGGTGTAACCTTGCGTGGTGTTAACGTGCGGTCTTTATACAATTTAAGGTCTGCCTGTTTTGACATTTCGTTAAATGACGGTGTAACCTTTACAACCTGCGGTTACGGTCACGGTGTTGGTATGAGCCAGTACGGAGCAAACTATATGGCAAGTCAGGGTAAAAATTACCGTGAAATTTTAACACACTATTATACCGGTGTGGAAATTACAAAGAAATAATGGTTTTGCCCTGACTCTGGGCGTAATTTTTTGTATAGGCACTTCCTCCGAAATTACGCCTTAAATAAGTAATTACATACTTTGTGCAGTCCACCATTTTTCTGTTTCTTTTAAGCATACAGTCTTTGGTGTATTCCTCCGAAACATATATATAATTGTCGCATTTCGAAAGAATGTCATTATATATTTTTACGTCTTTTTCTTTCCATTTTTCTGTCTGGTTTTTGCAGGGAAGAATTAAAATAAGTTGTATGTGGGGGTATGTTTCCTTAAGTTCCAGTACTGCTTTGGCACACATTGTGTCAAAACCCAAAGCCCCTCCGACACAGAAATACTTTACGTCATATTCCAGTATTAACATTTCTATTGTCATTTTAAGGTCTTCCAAAAGTATTGGCATATCTTCATTTGCAATAATTCTGTGGCCTGTAAAACAACAGGCAAAATCTCTTTTAGACATAATGTTTTCAGTCCTTAATCGTTTAAAAAATTTATTATTCTTCCCACGGCATTTCGGCCCTCGTTATAAAGCTGCTTTAATTTGTCGGGATTTTTTGTGAATGTGGAAAGTCCTGATGAATACGAGGGTGCTACAATTAAAAGTTTCCCCTCTTTTTCGTACTGTTTTGCAATTTCCAGTTGCCTGTTATATGTTTTATATCTGTTTTTTAATGCTTCGCTTGTCTTTGGGTATTGGTTTTTTATTGCAAGTGCAGGCAAAAAGTCCTTTTTGGGTGTACGAAGATAGTCTTTGGGTCGGGTAAGAATTACCACAACTTTGTCACAACCATAAGAAAAGGCTTTTTCAAAGGGAATAGGGTCGGAAATTCCTCCGTCATAGTACGCCACATCGTCTATAACATACGGTTTACAAACCATAGGCAAAGCAGAAGATGCCTTTAATATATCGTAATTGTCATAAGACATATCTGCTTTGTCAAAGTAATGAGGCTCACCGGTTACGGCATTTGTTGCCACTACCGTAAACTTCTGGCGGGAATTACTAAGGGCGTCATAGTCTAAGGGACAGGGGCCGTTCTTTTTGGCAACTGTGCCGTAAACGTAGTCCAGATCCACATAATTTCCTGTTTTTATAAAATTGCTGATACTTGTATTTTCTTTTGTAAGACCGTATTTTATATAGTACCTGTAACTTCTTTTTATCTTCTTTGTAAGGTAAGATACAAGGTTTCCGCTTCCTGCAGAAACGCCTATACAACAGTCAAAATCAATATTTGTTTCAAGACAGGCGTCAAGGACTCCTGTGCCAAAGACACCGCGGAAACCTCCGCCTACGTCAATAATTGCTGTTTTCAAGTATAAGTCACCACCAATGGGAAAAGTATAAAAGGTGTTGAAAACCAACACCTTTTTAGTATTTTTATAAAGTACCGAACAGTCTGTCCCCTGCGTCGCCAAGACCGGGAACAATATAGCCGTGCTCGTTTAATTTTTCGTCCAGAGCACCAACGTAAATGTCAACGTCGGGGTGTGCATCCTGCACTGCTTTTACGCCCTCGGGAGCACCGATTAAGCAAACAAGTTTAATTTTCTTTGCCCCTCTGTCTTTAATAAACTGAATTGCTGCAGCAGCACTTCCGCCTGTTGCAAGCATAGGGTCAGTTACTAAAACCTGTCTTTTTTCAATATCAGTAGGCAGTTTGCAGTAGTATTCAACAGGCTGTAAGGTTTCGTGGTCTCTGTATAAACCGATATGACCTACTTTTGCAGCAGGAATAAGGCTTGTGAAAGCATCTACCATGCCAAGACCTGCACGAAGAATGGGAACTATTGCTACCTGTTTTTCTATTGAATAACCTTTTGTTTTAACCAAGGGAGTTTCTACGTCAATTTCTTCCAAAGTCAAATCTTTTGTTGCTTCGTAGCCCATAAGCAAAGAGATTTCATAAGCAAGTTCGCGGAAATCTTTAACAGAAGTTTCTTTGGAGCGAAGCATTGTGATTTTATGTTTTATAAGGGGATGGTCCATTACAAATAATTTACTCATGGTTTTCACTCTTCTTTCGTGATTTATTAAATACATTATACACCTAAAATTTAAATTTGTCCATACAAAATGAAAAAATGCTTGATTATTTTAAAATAGTAGTATATAATCTAAGTGTTTAGCGCAGGACAATTATTTATCCAGTAAATAAATTAATTAATGAGGTGGCAAAAAGGCTTTTATTTGCCGTATTAATATGCGAATGAAAAACATTTTAAAAAGAGATTTTTCCAATGAAAGTGCCAGTCAGATAATTTTTATAATGGCATTTATCGTATATTCTTTAATATCTATGACCAAAAATGCCTATTCCGCTTCCATTGCTTCTATTATTGCAGAGGGGACTTTTACAAAATCTTCTGCAGGTATTGTAAATGCAGGATTTTATCTCCTTTACGGAATTGGGCAACTTGCAGGGGTAGGGCTTGTTGACAAAGTGTCCCCTGTAAAACTCGTGTATGTAACCCTTATAGGCACCATTGTTGCACTGATTGGTATGGGAGCGGCAAAATCATTTACCGCAATGCTTGTAATCTGGAGCCTATGCGGTCTTATCCAGTTTGGTATATGGCCTGCGGTACTTCGCGTAATAGCAGAGTATATGCTTCCCGACCACAGAAAAAAAGCCCTTATTGCAATTGCGTTTTCCTTTTGCGTAGGTACGGTTATAAATTACCTTGTTGCTGCGGTGGTGTTAAGCGTATCTGTGTGGAGAACCTTGTTTTTTGTGAGTGCGACAATACTGGTTGTATGTACCGTTTTATGGGGAATAACAGCAAAGAAACTTTCTCCGCAAATTCGTGAAATAGAAATAATAAATCGTGAACAAGATTATATAAAAGGCAAAACGAAAGATAAACAGAAAATTTCCTGGAAACTTCTTTTCTCCAGCGGTATTATAATACTTCTGGTTCCTGCATTTTTAAGAACATCAATGGACAACGGTGTTAAGGCGTGGGTACCTACAATGATTATTGACAGTTACGGCGTATCTGCAGGGTTTGCAAGTGTTCTTACTACCGTGCTTATGATAGTAAATCTTACGGGAGTATTTATTGCAAACTTTATCAGTGACAAAATTTCAAAAAATGCAACTGTTGGGTTTGGCGTTATCTGTCTGTTTTCGGTGCCCTTCACGTTGTTACTGTTAATGCTTGGAAATATTCCTCTTGCGGTTGCGGTTTTTTCGCTTACTGTAATTACTACAATGATGTACGCGGGTGCACAGTTTATAAACATAATCATTCCATCAAGTTTTGCAAAGTATAATATGACAGGCGGTGTGGCGGCAATGTTAAACGCTTCCGCCTCATTCGGTGCAGTATTTGCGAATATTATTTTTGGTGTACTTGCACAAAAATACGGCTGGAACACAACTATTATTTCGTGGGTAATATTCCTTGCCGTTGCCGGTGTATTTTGTTTAATTGCTGCTCCTTTGTGGAGTAAATTTATAAAAAAGGGTGAAAAATAATGGAAAAAATTCGTGTAGGTGTAGTAGGTCTTGGTCACAGAGGCAGAGCAATGCTTAAACTTTCTGCAGAGGGTTTTGATTACGTTGAAATTGCCGCTGCCTGTGATATTTTACCTAAAAACTGGTTTGACAAAGAATGGGTACCTGATGCATCAGGTGAAATATGGACTGCAGGTCCGTCACTTTCCGAGCAGTTCCCAAATGCCCAGTTTTATGAGGACTATGAAGAAATGCTTGACAAAGCAAATCTTGACGTTGTAATTGTTGAAACAGGTGCCGACATTCACGCTGAATTCTGCGCAAAGGCACTTCGTAAAAATATTAATGTTTTATCAGACATTCCAAATGTTGCAAACTTAAAAGAGGCTGAAATTCTTTGGAAAGCGGCAGAAAATTCTACTGCTATGATTTCAACGGGGGCAAATCCAAACTACCAGAAATTCAGTTTTCTACTGCAGGACTTCTATAAAAAAGGTTTGCTTGGTAAACCGTACTATATGGAAGCAGAATACATACACTGGAGTCTGCCCGGAAGCGATATGTCTTTGCATTTAAACGAAAATGGTGACTGGAGAAAACTTTTAATTCCCATAAGATACTCAACTCACTCATTAGGACCGCTTCTTACTATTTTAGAAGAGGACTTAAGAACAGTTTCTTGCTTCGGCACAGGTGTTCACGCTGACGATTATGTGTCAGATACTAAAAAAGACGATATGATGTGTGCACAATACCAGACTGAATCAGGTGTTGTTGTTCGTCTTATGAGAAACGGCAGATGCCGTGCAAAAATCGGTCACCACAACTACAGAGTTTTTGGTACCGAGGGCTACATGGAAAGAATAGACAGAATGGAAAAACCCGTTATAAGATACAATTCTATGAAAGAACTTGATGCAGAATTAAAAGAAATTGGCGGAGAATTTATGCCACCTGCTTATGCGCACCTTGAAAAAGCAAAAGGTCACGGCGGTATGGACTACGCTATGCTTGATTATTTCTACAAAGCAATTAAAAACGGAGACCCTGCTCCTGTAAGTTTAAAAGACGGTCTTAGAATGACATTGCCGGGAATTTATGCAGAAGAGTCTGCAAAACGCGGTGGACAGGTACTTAAGATGTATTATCCATGGGATAAGGAATGGAGTACAGAAATTAAATAATAGAGATGTATTGTCCCCAAGGGGGACAGTTTTATTCGCCATACGGCGAGTGGTATTGCTGTCGCAGCGGTATTTGGCATTGCCAAGTGGTATTGCCTTCGGCAGTTTATAGCGAATAAAATACCACTTCAAACGTAGTTTGAAATAACACTTTTGAAACTCAAAAATATCACTCCATCAAAGATGGAATAACACTTACATTGGGGGACAGTTTTATTCGCCATACGGCGAGTGGTATTTTCTTACGGAAAGATAAAAATGCTAAAACTTTCGTTTTAGCATTTTTTTATTCCTATTATTGCCGTAACAGACTTTGTTGGTGTAAGTAACATACTATCTGTACAGGTTAACCCGATAGTTTTATAAGCATCAGACAAGGTTAAAAAATCTTTCTGGTGCATTATGGAAAGGTCGCCGTATCCCGGACTGAAGCGTGGAGTAAGCTTATATCCCTCACTTTTCAGTTGCTCTTCTGCCATATTACAGATACTTTCTGTTGCCTCGCTTAAAGTGGCGTCAAATACCACGGCGTAACTCATATCTGTTTTTTGATAATAAGAAAGCATTTTGTCTGCCCACACACCCATAGTTGCTGCTAAAATCACACATTTGTCACAACCGTATAAAAGATTTGCAAGGTTTTTGCTTTTAAAACTAACCTTTGTGTCTTTTATGGTGACGGAAGTTTCCGTAACTTCTATGGGCAGTATTTTATAAGTGAATTTTGGCTGTGATTTTTCTTTAATTTCTTCTATACATTGGTTAATAAGGTTAACCGTTTTGTCGTCTTTTCCCTTACAGCCCAGATACCTTAAACATTCGTTAATATTAATGTTCATTGCTTCTCCTTACATTGAAAAAATATTGTGAAGATAAAGCATAATTCGTCTTGCAACATAGGGGTTATTCATAGTATAAATATGTATTCCCTTTACGCCGTTTGCAATTAAGTCAACAATCTGCTCCATTGCAAAGACAATACCTGCTTCACGCATAGCAAGAGGATTGTCACCAAATTTTTCAAGCATTTTAAGGTGTTTTTTGGGTACGTTAACACCCATAAGTGACGTCATTTTCTGTGCCTGTTTTATGTTGGTTAAAGGCATAATGCCCACGTCAACGGGAACATTAATTCCTGCCTTTGCAGTTTTATCCATAAAGTCATAAAATCTTTCGTTGTCAAAGAAAAGTTGGGTTATCAAGTGACTCGCACCACAATCTACTTTGTTTTTAAGGTTAATTATATCCTGCTCCAAAGAGGGTGCTTCGGGGTGCTTTTCAGGATAGCAACCTGCCACCACGTTAAAATCTCCAGACGATTTAATAAATGAAATAAGTTCCGAGGCGTACTTAAAATCCCCCGGCTTGTTGTTAAATTCAGAACGGTCTCCCCTTAAGGCAAGGATGTTTTTAATTCCGTTTTGCTCTAGACTTTCTAAAGTTGATTTTATTTCTTCCTTAGTTGTTCCAAGGCAGGTAAGGTGAGCAAGAGGCTCAATAAGTAATGTGTTTTTTATGTATTTTGCTATTGTTACTGTGGAATTTTCCTTTTCCGTACCACCTGCACCGTAAGTAACGCTTATGTAATGGGGGTTTAAGTCCCCTAAAGCATCAAGGGTGTCATACACCGTGCTTATTGGCGAAGTGGGCTTTGGCGGAAATATTTCAAAGGATACCACAATGTCTTTTTTTTCAAATAATTTTGATATGTTCATGTTATCATCTCTTTTCTGTTACTATAATAACACAACTGTTTGAAAAATGCAAATATAACACGAATGAATTGTTGCCTGTTGCCAAAGTTATATTTGTTTGTTATAATGAATTTGTATCATAACTTTACGTCAGGAGTGATATTATGAAAAAGATAGCAGTACTGTTAATATGTTTTATGTTATTGTTGGTGGGTTGCAGTAATGATGCACCGGAAAAGACACCTGTGAAAACCCCCGTAAAAACAGCGGAAACAACACAGCAAAAAGAGGACAACTCTTTGTTGCCCGAATTTCCCGAAAGCAACATTTATGTTAACGAAAATCGCGGATATACTTTAACTTTTCCCGAAAGTTGGAAAGGGCATTATTACTTAAAAGAGGGCTATGATGACTCTGTGGGAGTATATTTTTACGGCAAGAGTAAATACAGCAACGGTGACGGTGTACTTCTTTATGAATTCGAGAATATTGCATACGCGCCCTATGATGCTGACATTATAAAAACTGTAAAAGCAAAAACAAATCACGGCAACAATTATCTTTATAATTTTTTACATTACTCCAAAAACACAAACAGGTTTGCAAACCCCGAAAAATATACCGAAGACGAAGAGCAGATTAAACTTATGAAGGAAGATTACAAGCAAATAAAATCTATGAATGTAAACGATATTGGTTTTTCTTCAGAAGTGATAGAATATCCCCCTTTGCCCAAGTTCCCGGAAAGCAATGAATACATAAACGAAAAACACGGGTACAAACTGACTTTCCCTGATAGTTGGACAGGATACTACTATATTGACGAAAGTGACGCCGATTTGCCCGAAATATATTTTTACGGAAAAAGTTACTTCGGAAGATGTTTTCCCTTTACGTACACTGAAAAATTCGGATGCGACATGTTTGCGGTTGTTACAAAACAATTTATCGATGATCCGTCAAGCATTTATGACAACGAGAGAAAAGTGGGCAACGTAGGTGAAATACAATATTACTATGCAACTTTAAGAAAAGATGCTCATATTGAAATGTTTATGTATCCCGAGAAGTATATCAGTGACGCCGAAGAAATTGCCCTTGCTCTTGAGGATTTTAAACAACTTGAAGCAATGGATATGAACGATGTGGTTTTCACACCTTTAAGATAAAATAGGGAGAATTGATATGAAAAAAATACTAAAACACACACTTTTATTTATACTTGTTGCATTTTTGGTTGTATGGCTTGGCTCATTAATAAAATGCGAAGTATTAACAATGTTACACTATGACGAATTTAAAGCCACACATTTACAAAATCCAATGATTGGTGACATTGACTATTTTAAAGTTATAGAATACGACAAGGATACCACTGCAAAGGTTTACTATGTGGGCGAAAACAAGTCGGGCGGATTTATAATGGAACTTAAATATATAAAAAGCAGAAATATCTGGAAAGAAACGTACTGGAATGGTGTGTGGTCAGGCACCGGAGGTACAGCGGACAACGTGTTATGGCCTTACTGGTGGCATTTTATATATATACAATAAAATAATTCTCTAAACAAAAAACCTCTCTTTCGAGAGGTTTTTTATTGCCAAAGGTATATTTGTTTGTTATAATATGCTTGTATCATAACTTAACGTCAGGAGTGCTTATTTATGATTGAATTTTTTAAAAACAAAATTGTTATTATTACGCTTACGGTAATTTTGGTTGCTTTTGTGCTGTTCGGTATAGGTAAATTCGCATTTAATGCAATTCTTTATTATACTTTTGACTATGTTATGTCAGGGGAAGAACTTACATACAGCGACGATGGAGAGGCGGCTTATTTGACGCTTAAATCTGACAAAAACAATATGTCTGTTGTTTGTGTTGTTATGGGAACAAATAGTTTTTTAGTGTCTGATACCCCTATGCGGGAAAAAGACATTAAAAGTATGTGCTGGGGAATAGATTCATACGATTTGTTTTTTGACTCTGATGAACAGGGAGAATACTGTTATTTGTATGAGGGAAAGGGCAAGTGGTGCGGTCCGTTATATTATGACAAAGAAACCACCCTTAAGAATAACGGCGAAGAAATAAAGACAGTTTATTTAAAGGGCGAACGGACAAACCCCTATGCAGTTTTTGAAGAAGAATATACTCCAATGTTTGAGGACATCACAGGGCAGATAGATATAAAACACGTTCCCGAGTTTTTCGTTAAATAAGGAGAGGTCGTTTATGAAAAAAACTATTATAATAACATCTGCTGTAACATTGATTGTTGCTATTTTATTTTCAGTTGTGTGTGTGGCTCTGTTTTTTAAAGAGTTCCAACAAGACCGCAAAGAATATATCGGATACAATGCTATTTCTAAAGAATACAATGAAAGCGGAGAATACTGTGCAGTTAAATATACTGCATCGTTAGGCACAAGACCAAAAAACGGTTTTTGTCTTTCTGTAAACAAAACAGGGGAAACGCCTAAAGATACGGGGAATGTATACAGTTCATACAACAATTTTACTTACAAGTGGTTAGACAACAACACTTTGTTAATTGTTACTTATGATGACGAGCCATTTAAAAACGAGGCAGAATATAAGGGCATAAAGATTGTTTATGAAGAAGGGCAAAAAAGATAACCATTATTAATTATTCATTAAAAAGACCTCTCAAATATCTTGAGAGGTCTTTACTAATCTTTATTTCGTCATTAAAATCAGTGCTATAAACACTAAGTCTGCGTTACCCTCGTTTCTTATTCCGTGAGAGTCGCCGTCTTTACAATGTACGGTATCCCCCACTTTTACGGGGTATTCTTTGCCGTTATCGGTATAAATTCCGTCACCTGCAATAATGTAGTATGTTTCTGTTTCGCCGTTATGGGGGTGGTTGCCGATGCTGTCCCCGGGCTTTACTGTAACTGAAGCAAACATTCTGCAGTTGTCTGCTATTTTTTCGCTCATAAGGTGTTCAAGTTTAATAAAACCTTTACCACCTGCAATATTTTCTCTTATTTCTACTCTTTTACCTTCCATTATTTATTCCCCTTTTTTATATTGTCCCAGTACTGTTTTGCATTTTGTTCATTTTTATTATTGCCGAACTGATAATATTTTCTATCCTTTATGTTATCCGGAAGATACTGCTGTGATACGTAGTTATTGTCAAAATCGTGAGGATACTTATAGCCGATTGCCCGTCCAAGTTTATTTGCTCCTCCGTAGTGACCGTCTTTTAAGTGGTCGGGAATATCCCCTATATTACCTGATTCTATATCTGCCATAGCGCTGTCTATAGCGCAAACCACGCTGTTTGATTTTGGTGCAGTTGCAAGAGTTATTACCGCCTGAGCCAAAGGTATTCTTGCTTCGGGAAGTCCCAGTTGCAAAGCGCTGTCAACACAGGACTTTACAATTACCGCCGCATTTGGGTACGCCATACCTATATCTTCACTTGCAATTACCATAAGGCGTCTTATGGGGGAAAGCATATCCCCTGCGGACAAAAGCCGAGCAAGATAGTGAAGGGCGGCATCTGCGTCGCTTCCTCTTATGCTTTTTTGGAATGCGGATAAAATATCGTAGTGATTGTCCCCTAATTTATCGTAGGTAAGTGCTTTTTTCTGACTTGCCATTTCTGCCGTTTCCACCGTAACGGTAATTTTATTATCCTTATCGGGAAGAACGGAATAAAGGCACATTTCAACGGCGTTAAGTGCTTTTCTTACGTCACCGTTTGACATCTGTGCAATATGAGAAACTGCTTCTTTTTCAAAAACTATTTCGTTTGGCATAGTTGATTTCAAGTATTCTATACCACGGTTTACTGCAATTTCTATATCCTGTGGGTTTAACTGTTTAAACTCAAACACGGTACTTCTGCTTAAAACCGCATTATACACGTAAAAGTACGGATTTTCAGTAGTGCTTGAAATAAGGGTAATATCTCCGTTTTCAATAAATTCCAGAAGCGACTGTTGCTGCTTTTTATTGAAGTTCTGAATTTCGTCAAGGTAAAGGAGAATTCCCTGTTCTGAGCCTAGTTTATCAATTTCCGCCACAACGTCACGGATATCCGAAACAGACGAAGTGGTAGCGTTTAATTTAAAGAACTTCTTGTCCGTTTTACTTGCGATTATATTGGCAACGGTAGTTTTTCCCGTGCCTGAGGGACCGTAAAATATCATATTTGAAATTTTACCGTTCTCTATTATGTTACGAAGTATTTTTCCCTGACCTAAAAGGTGCTGTTGCCCTACAACTTCGTCTATATTTTTTGGTCTTATTGTGTCGGCTAAGGGCTTATTCATAAAGTTTATATTTGTCGCACAATACTTTTACTCTTCCACGGACTTCTTCTGCATTTTTATCAAAATCAGTAAGAGTCAAGTTAATTAGTTGTGCAATTTCTTTCATATCATCAACACCCATACCTCTGCTTGTTACTGCGGCTGTACCAAGGCGTATACCGCTTGTAACGAACGGGCTTTGGGGGTCGTTTGGAACTGCATTTTTATTGCAGGTAATACCAACTTCGTCAAGAAGATGTTCTGCTTCTTTACCTGTGATGCCTTTTGACTGCAGGTCAACAAGCATAAGGTGGTTGTCCGTTCCGTCTGAAACGATTGAAAAACCGTGAGACTTTAGTTCTTCACAAAGGACTGAAGCATTTTTAATTATATTTTTCTGGTATTCTTTAAATTCGTCAGTTAATGCTTCACCAAAGCACACTGCTTTTGCGGCAATAATGTGCATTAAAGGTCCGCCCTGAATTCCCGGGAACACTGCTTTGTCAATTAATTTTGCGTGTTCTTCTTTGCAAAGAATCATACCGCCTCTTGGACCTCTTAAGGTCTTATGAGTAGTGGTTGTTACAAAGTCTGCATAAGGTACGGGATTGGGGTGCAATCCTGCTGCTACAAGACCTGCAATGTGAGCAATATCTACCATTAAATATGCGCCCACTTCTTTTGCAATTTCTGAGAATTTTTCAAAATCTATAATTCTTGAGTACGCACTTGCACCTGCAACGATTAATTTTGGTTTATGAGTAAGTGCAAGTTCACGTAGTTTATTGTAGTCTATTCTGTGAGTTACATCGTCAACGCCGTAAGGCACGATATTAAAGTATTTACCTGAAATGTTAACAGGACTGCCGTGGCTTAAGTGACCGCCGTGAGCAAGGTTCATACCAAGAACAGTATCACCGGGGTTTAGTACTGCAAAAAATACTGCAAGGTTTGCCTGTGCCCCTGAATGTGGCTGAACGTTAGCGTGGTCTGCACCGAAAATTTTACATGCTCTTTCTCTTGCAAGATTTTCAACTACGTCAACACATTCGCAGCCGCCGTAATATCTTTTGCCCGGGTATCCTTCGGCATATTTATTTGTAAGGGGTGTGCCCATTGCTTCCATAACAGCCTGACTTACAAAGTTTTCTGATGCAATTAATTCAATTTTGCTTCTTTGTCTTGAAAGTTCCGCCTCTATGGCTTTTGCTACTTCCATGTCTGCTTTTTTTATATTTTCAAACATTTGTTTTCCTCCCTAAATACATTATCCTCTACATTATACCACAAAATACGCCCTTTTTCAATACCAAAGATGGGGATTTTTGTCATAATCTTTG
>JAGCLT010000073.1 GCA_017646825.1 Clostridia bacterium
AAAAATTGCAAAACTTATGGCGGTTAAAAACAAAACGTAAATGTGCCCGAAAACTTTTGACTTTTCAACATAACGTCTGTAAAAGAATTTCTCAAGAGTAAGAAACACACCAAAAAACAGTCCCCAGACGATGAAGTTCCATTCTGCACCGTGCCAGAAACCTGTTAAAAACCATACTGTGAAAATATTAAAAAGCATTCTGCCTTTATTCACACGGTTTCCGCCCATAGGAATATAAACGTAATCACGAAACCACGTTCCAAGAGAAATATGCCATCTTCTCCAGAATTCCGTTATACTTTTTGAAATAAATGGGTAGTTAAAGTTTTCCAGAAATTCAAAACCAAATATTTTTCCAAGACCTATTGCCATATCGCTGTATCCCGAAAAATCAAAATACACCTGAAGCATATATGCAACAACATAAAGCCAGTAAAAAAGTACTGACTTGTCTGCTGTTCCCTGAAAGAAGGAACAAAGTTCTCCTAAAGTATTTGCAAGAAGCACTTTTTTTGAAAGTCCCGTTACAAACCTGCCTATTCCTGCAGAAATTTTTTCAAAACTGTGAGTACGGCGTGCAAGTTCCTTTTCAACATCAATATACCGAACTATGGGCCCTGCAATAAGTTGAGGGAACAGAGCTACATAAGTTGCAAGAGTGATAAAATTCTTCTGTACTTTCACATTTCCGCGATACACGTCTATTGTATAACTTAAAATCTGGAAAGTGTAAAAACTTATACCGATAGGGAGTGCAATATTTAAAAGCCCCACAGATAACCCTGTTGCTCTGTTAAAATTTTCAATAAAGAAATCGGCGTATTTGAAATACCCCAGTGCCCCTAAAGAAAGAACTGCGGACACCGTCATATACACTTTAGCCAAAGTTTTACCCTGATGCTTTTCAATTAAAATACCCAAAATGTAATTTACCAGCACCGTTCCAAGCATTAAAAATACGTACCTTGGCTCACCCCAGGCATAAAACACGATACTTGACAACAAAAGTACTGCATTTTTAAGTTTTTTGGAAGCCGCAAGGTAAAGTAAAATTACCAAAGGCAAAAAGTAATACAAAAAGGGAATACTTGAAAATACCACTATACCACCTCGTAAAAAAAGGCTTGTGTAATTACCACAAGCCCTTAATTATTATTCCTCTGTTTCAAACTGTTCGGGGCACATCAGGAAAAATACTCTGTTTCCTGAAACGCCTGTTACCATTTCGTCTGCTTGTGTGCAAATGTTCCATCTTAAGTTTGCATTGGCTTTTAAACCTTCAACAAACGCATTTACATCTGCGCCGTCTTCAAGTTCAAATATATAGCCTACAAACGGTATTGTACCCATAACAGGGCCAAACATTGCACCGTTTTTAAAACCGTGTACTTCGTAGTTATCAAAACCGCTTAAAAATCCGGGCTCTACTGCCATTGCATCACCGGGGAACAGGATAATAGAGTTTGATACTATTGCTTTTGCAACAGTCATTACGTCGCCGCTTGATGCTTTTGCATAGAAATCTGCAAGTAGAGTTTGTCCTACTGTTTTTGGCTCTTCTACAGGCTTTTCAACAGGTTTCTTTGCAGGTTTTTCTGCAGGTTTTTCCGCTGGTTTCTCTACAGGTTGCTGAACGGGCTTCTCTGCAGGTTTTTCTTCTTCTGCTTCCACATCTTCAATGGGGTCATCTGTCACGTCAACTATTTCGTCCTCAATGATTTCGTCCTCATTTGTTACAGGTTTTTCACCGCATCCTGCAAATGCAAACAAAATGCATACAAGCAGAACACCTGCAATAAGTGTCATAAGTTTTTTGTTCATAAGTAATTTCCTCCAATATATTTTTTATTTATAATTTTTAGACGATAGTTACGGGCAAAAAGTTCCGTTTTATATGTGCCTTTTTTTGAAATTGCCCTCATCAAGTTCATATACACAGTCAAAGCCAACATCTTTAAGCAAGGCTTCGGTTTCCTCAAAATAAAAGTTAAGATTTTTCAAATTGTGACAATCAGAAGAAAGAACAAGTCCGTTTCCCTCTTGTTTTAAAACATACAACAGGTTTTCGTAAGGGTACGGTGTTTTTCTGTATCCCCTTGAAATTGCACCTGTGTTTACTTCAAACAAGCACCCGCTTTTAGCCGCTTGTTTTATGTAAGCCTCTGACAATTTCAAATACTTCGGGTTATTTAAAAACCGCATTTCGTCCATTTCGTCACACTTTGTTATTAAATCAAAATGTCCGATTATATCGGGCTTTCTTTTTAAAATATAACTTACAAACTCACTGTAATAAGTTTCTGCAAGTTTTATAACGTCGTAATCAAATACTTCCAGACACTTCTTAAAACAGTCATAATTTGAATCAATGGGATAGTGTTTGCCGTCAATGTAGAAATAGTGAGAACTGCCGATAATATAATCAAAATCGTCTCTTTTTACAAAAGAGACCGCCTCTTCCTCCACGCCGCAGTAAACCTGTATTTTGCCCTTGTATTTTTCCTTAAGCCGGGATATTTCTTTAATATACCCCTCAGTATCCTGCATACAATACACCGAGCCGGGATTATAGCCATGACCTGAAAAGCCAATAGACGAAAAACCGATGTCAATGGCAGACAAAACTATTTCTTCAAGGGTGTCTTCTCCGTCGCAAAAGCGGGAGTGTGTATGATAATTACCGGACATCTTAATCCTCCTTAGTTTTTCTTTTAATTAAGCCGATTACAAAATCAATACCAAATGTTTTAATAATAAGCCCGATAAAGGAACTTAAAAGCACTGTTAAACCGGACAAAAGTCCTCCCACAATCACGATTAAAAAGTCAGTTACCAGAAGTGCTTTTCCTATATCCATTTTTGAATACTTTTTAACAATAAGGGCTATAATGTCGGTACCTCCCGAACTTGAACGGACGTAAAACATAATTGCACTTGCAAATGCAATAATTACCGCCCCTGTAATTGCAGACAAATAAATGTTTGATATGATTGCTCCATCGCCGAATATTTTTTCAAAAACGCCAACAAAAACTGTGGTTAATGTAGAGCCGACAAAAGTTTTAACTGCCATTTCCCTGCCTAAGACAACAAACGCCGCTATTAAAAGAGCAAAGTTAATTACAACAAGAATTGTACCAGGTGACATAACCGACAAAAACTCGTTTAAAATTACTGAAATACCGCTTGTTCCACCAAGCAAAAGTGAATGTGGAAATATAAAAGCAACAGTAGAAACTGCATATAAAATACTTCCGATTACGATACACAGATAATTAATAATTTCTTTTTTCATAATACGCTTCCTTTAATAAAATTCAATACCCCTTAAGTATAACTTAAATTTCCGCTTTTTTCAATAGAAATTTCTTGTTATATGAAAAACTTTGTGATATACTTGTTATGAGGTGTTAAATATGTACATAGATATGTTTGGCAAAACACGAATGAAAATAAATCTGCATCTTCACACCACCGTGACAGACGGACAAAAATCCCCTGAAGAAGCAGCAGAAATATATAAAAACGAGGGCTACGATATAGTTGCAATTACCGACCACTGGAAAGTAAGCGAGTCGAAAAACATAAACGGCCTCAGAATTTTGTCAGGTGTTGAGTATAACGTAAATAAAAACGACAGTTCTGTTGGCGTTTATCATATCCTGGGAATAGGCGTAAAACGCCAGCCCCATGTTCCCGATTACCCTCAGGCACAACCCGTTATTGATGAAATTGTAAGATGCGGAGGCATAGCAATTCTTGCGCACCCCGCCTGGTCACTTAATACCCCTGAACAAATGAAGAAACTGCGCAATTTAAGTGCCGTTGAAATATATAATTCCGTGTCGGACGCTCACCAGTCCTCAAGACCTTACGCAGGACATTTTGTTGATACCTGTGCAAATCAGGGCATAATACTTCCTTTAGTTGCGGCAGACGATACCCACTACTACGACGAGGGTGATTGCACAAAGTCTTTTATTATGCTGGAATGTAAAAAAGACGCCACAGACGACGAAATATTATCCGCAATAAAGCAAGGCAAATTCTATTCGTCACAAGGTCCTGAAATACATATAATGCGGGACAGAGAGGACATTGTGGTAAACTGCTCTCCCGCAGATAGAATTTCACTTTTCTCCAATATGGTTTGGGGTGAAGACTACTGCATAAGAGGAAACGGCGTAACACAAATGCGCCACAAAATTAACCCTCAGGAAAAATTCATAAGAGCAGAAGTTACCGACAAAAACGGCAATAAAGCCTGGAGCAATATTATTAAATTGTAAAACGAATTATATAAAGCGTTCAACGATGTTGAACGCTTTATTTTATACTGTTTAAGAATTCTTTTGTAGTAATTCCCATACTTTTCTTAAAAAGTCTGTAACCGTATGACACGTCAAATATTCCTGCATTTTCACAGGCAATTTTAAAAGATACCCCTCTGTGGTGCATCAGTTCGCAAATTAAAGATACTTTTTCCTTGTTTATATACTGTCTTATACTTATTCCCTGACGCTTTTTAAAAACGGAGTTTATATAATTAGGCGTCATATTAAGTTCCTCTGCAATATCCGATATATCAAAATTATTGCTTATATTATTTGCTACATATTTTTTTATCTTGTATTCAATAATTGATGACTGATTTTCTTCCTGCTTTTTCTGAAAATTCATACCAAGTTTTTGCAAAATGGAAAGTGCAAGTAATGCTGCAGACATTTCGTTCTTTTCCTTTGACACAGTCAGTTCCGAAACAACTACAAACAAATCCTTTTTAAGGTGCTCTGTTTCTTTAAAGGGTGCGGTTACAAAGGGTAATACAATTCCATTCTTTTTGCTTTCGTAATTATCCACATTTTCAGTATATAAAAATTCAAAATCACCCACAAGTGAAACGCTGCAATGGGAATGATCGCCCACTGTATATAGTTTTACAGGCAGATGCCTTAAAAGTATAAAAAAACTTCCCTCTTCCACCATAAATGTTTTACCGTACAGTTCCGCCGTCATATTTCCGCTTTTTATATATACAATCTCAATACCGTTTTGTCCCCGCCCGTAGTTTTCACTGTAATCATATTCCGTGTAAAAATGATGAGCAAAACCAATTTTGGGGATATTTTTTAATATCAGTTCTCCGCCCTGCATATTTTCACCTCGTAATTATTATATCAATTTATCGTTGTTTTGTCCATATAAATTTGTTTTATTACTTGATTTTTGCTTTGTTTACAGTTAAAATAAACATAAATTTAAAACAGGAGTGATTACATTGGATAAAAAATGTTTTTTCTTTATTGATGACGTAATCTGGGTATTTCGTGACATTACCCGCCAAAAACCCAAATCAATTTTTGACAACGAATTTATGAAGTTGCTAAAAGAGGGCCACGACAAATACGGAATGAAAGTTCAGTTAAATGTGTTTTACAGAACAGACTTTTACTACGGTGAAGACGAATTTACTTTATCAGATATGACAGACGCCTACAAGAAAGAGTTCGAAGAGGCCTATGACTGGCTAAAATTCGGTTTCCACGCAAAACAGGAATTTCCCGATTATCCCTATGCTAATGCCGACTACGAAACTGTAAAAATCAACTTTGACAGAACTGTAGCAGAAGTTAAACGTTTTGCAGGTGACAACAGTTTTTCACTGGCAGTAGTTCCTCACTGGTTACCTATCAGCAAAGAGGGTGTTATGGCATTAAAGGACGGCGGAATTAAAATTATGGGTTGCTCTGTTGGTGACAAAACACCGTATAACGGCGACCCCAACTCATTACCTTACGGTCATGCACAAAGACTTATGAACAACAGAAAACCAGAAACAGCGTTGTTTACAAGAATAACCCCCGACAAGGCAATCAGCCGCTCTATTGCAAGTTACAATCATCTGACAAACGAGCAGGCAGATAAAGTAAGATTTAACTTTGATGCAATATATGACGAAGAAACAGGTATGTACTTTAAGCCTATGACAAACTCACCAAACGTCAACTTATGTAACGAAAAAGAAATTATAGAAGGGCTTACAAAAAACATAAATGACGGTGCACAGTATATTGCATACGCAACACACGAACAGTATTTCTATAAAGACTACTTTAACTATCAGCCGGATTTCCCGCAGAAACTTCTTACTGCAGCAAGAATATGTTTTGAAAACGGATACAAATATATATTTGCTGATGAATTAGTATAATAAAACAACGGAGTGTGTTTTGCACTCCGTTGTTGTTGTATTATATTATTAATTTGTATTACAATTTATATATAATACACATAATTTTCTTTTTTGGGTTTTGGTTTTCCTGTACCGTCAGGATAACCGATTATACAGTTTCCTATACCCTCGTACTCTTCTGTTATTCCGAGAGACAAAAGAATATCTTTACCCTCTTCTGATTCAAACATTTCTTTTGCACGATGTATCCAGCAAGCACCAAGACCTAAAAAATGTGCAGCGTTTAAAAGATTCCCCATTACAAGGCTTCCGTCATACAAATAAGTGTTTACATCTTTTTTCGCCAGTACTACCAGTACTACGGGCGCTCCATAAAATGGATCGCTGTCACTTCCTAAAATTTTCTTATTCATATCCGACAGTTTGTCACGCATTGTTTTATCCGTTACCGCAATTATTATTGGCGACTGCAAATTTCTCCCCGTCGGTGCGCAGGTACCTGCTTTTATTATTTTGTCAAGCATTTCTCCTGGAACGGGTGTGTCCTTATATGCTTTTACACTGTATCTTTCGCATAGTTTTTCTGTCATTATTATCACCTTTAAAAAAAGCCGAGCGTCGCTCGGCTTTTAAATTATTTAAGATTTGCAACCATTCTTGCTGCGATGATTATTGCCTGTTCTCTTGAGCAGTTATCGTCAGGTGCGAATTTGTTATCGCCAACGCCGTTGATGATACCTTTTGATGCCATAAAGTAAACGCTGTCCTGTGCCCAGTCGTCAATCTGTGCATCGTCTGCAAATGTTGCAGGTTTTTCAAATTCTACCTTTTCTTTGCTGTATGCTCTTGTAAGCATTGTTGCAGCCTGTTCTCTGTTTAGAAGAGCAGCAGGTTCGAATGTTGTTTCGCTTGTTCCTGTTGTGATACCGATATTAAACGCTTTTAATACTTCAACATCGTTTGTATCTTTAAAAGGATTTGTTGCTACAGGCTGTGCAACTGTGCCTTTTAATGCTTCATAAGCTTTAACTGCAACTGCAGCAAATTCTGCACGAGTGATATTTTTTGTTAAGTCTGCAGTTTTAAGACTTGCAGGAATTACTGCTTCTGCTTTTGCAAGTTCTTCTTTTGCCCAGTCTGAACAGATTAGTTCAGGTTTTGCAGGAGTGTCAACTACAGGTGTTTCTTCTTTTTTAGCACCTAAAGTAATTTCTTCTGAATGTGCGCCTTCCCATGACCAACGACTGATATCTTCACCGTAGAAGTAAGCATAGAATTTAACATCATCGCCTTCTTTAATGTTAAGGGCATCTGTTGAAAGCACTGTGCCGTTTAGTGGTGTAAGTGTTGATGCATTTTTCTTTACATCTGCTAAAATTGTAACGTCCTGCCATGCACCACCGTTTACTGATGCTCTTGCACCAAGATAAACTCTTTCATTCTCATATTCCATACAGATAAAACGAACGTCATTTGTCATTTCAAATTTGAATTTCAGACCAAAACCTGATTTGCCTTCAACCTTATATGATTCAAGGTTTGAAATGATTGGAGCATCAGCCTCTTCCATGGGGCTCTTTGTTGTTGCTGCAAATACGTTTAGTGACATAACACAAAGTACTGCAACTAAAAGTAATGAAACTAATTTTTTCATAATTATTTCTCCTATTCTTATGTATTAAGATTATGAGAACATTATAACACAGTATGTTTTTTTAGTCAACAAAAAACCGAGGAAAAATTTTTCCTCGGTTTTTCATATATTATTTTAAGTTAGCAACCATTCTTGCTGCGATGATTATTGCCTGTTCTCTGGAGCAGTTATCGTCAGGTGCGAATTTATTATCGCCAACACCGTTTATGATACCTTTTGATGCCATAAAGTAAACGCTGTCCTGTGCCCAGTCATCAATCTGTGCGTCGTCTGCAAATGTTGCAGGTTTTTCAAATTCTACTTTATCTTTACTGTATGCTCTTGTTAACATTGTTGCAGCCTGTTCTCTGTTTAGAAGTGAAGAAGGTTCAAATGTTGCTTCTGTTGCACCTGTTGTGATACCGATATTAAATGCTTTTAATACTTCTGTATCGTTTGTATCTTTAAAAGGATTTGTTGCTACAGGCTCTGCCTTTGTTCCTTTTAATGCCTCGTATGCTTTTACTGCAACTGCAGCAAATTCTGCACGAGTGATATTTTTTGTTAAGTCCGCAGTTTTTAGGCTTTGGGGAATTACTGCTTCTGCTTTAGCAAGTTCTTCTTTTGCCCAGTCTGAACAGATAAAATCTGCTTTTCCTGGTGTTCCAGACTGGTTTGGAATTTCAATTTCTCCAAGTGTCAGTTCATTTGAAGGATTACCTTTAATCATCCACATTCCTGTATCAAAACAGCAATGGCACAAACGGAATTTTACACTGTCAGTTGGTTTGAAGTTTATCGGTTCAGTACTTAACACTTTACCGTTTAAGTCTGCAACGTCCTGAGCGCGAACATAACTGCTTTCGGCACTTGTTGTTTCTTTAATCAATATTTCTGTCCATTCTCCGCCGTTAATTGAGTATTCACCCATTAATATAGCAGGAAGTTGTCCGTTACTTGTATACATACCATATGTAATTGATGACATATTAAACACGAATTTAAATCCGTAACCGCTTTTTCCGCTTACTGTATATGTTTCAAGATTTGAAATTGTAGGCGGATCGCAATCCATCAAAGGACTTGTAAGTGCTGATACACTTACAGACATCAAAGAGAAAACCATAATTGATGCCAGTACAAAAGCTAAAATCTTTTTCATATTCTTTTCTCCGTTTCGTTATATAAATATATTCATATATTATCATACGCTGAAACTGCAGTCAATGGAAAATATTCTTATAAATATGGAAAATATTCTCAAAAAACGGAGTGTCACCACTCCGTTTTTTCTTACTTTTTATCAATATAGTCACATGCATTAAGTGCTGCAACTGCGCCGTCTGATGCGGCAGTTACTACCTGGCGTATTTTCTTTCTGCGGCAGTCTCCTGCAACAAACACGCCTTTTGTTTCGCAGTTTAATGTTTCGTCATAGTCTGCGTAGCCGTAACTGTCAAGTTTAATTACGTCTTTAAAATATTCGTTCTGAGGAATAAGTCCTATTGCAACAAACATTCCGTCTAAAGGAAGATTTTTTGTGTTGCCGTTTGCTTCGTCTTTTATAACTATTCCTGTGAACGTGTCACCGTCAGGAATTTCGCAAACTGTATGATTAAGTATTACTGTAATATTGTCCTTTTCCTCCACCTGTTTAGAAAGACTTGCTTCACCTGTTAAATACGGCAGATTCTGAACAACATATACTTCTTTTGACAGTTGTGAAAGTTGCAAAGCCTCTTGCAAAGCAGAGTTTCCGCCACCTATTACCGCAACGGTTTTGTCTGCGAAAAATGCACCATCGCACACCGCACAAAAGGAAATGCCGTCGCCGATAAATTTGTCTTCATTAGGGAGACCTAAACGGCGGTGTTTTGCGCCTGTTGCAATAATAACAGCCTTTGCCTCGAAAGTATCTCCGTCTGTTACTACTTTTTTAACATCTCCGTCAATTATTTTTAATGCTTCTGCAGATTCGAACTCTACCCCCTGCGTTATTGCCTGTTCCACAATATTTTCCGCAAACTCGTTACCTGTTACTTCGGAAAAACCCGGAATGTTTTCTACTTTTGGGGAGTATGTGATTTGTCCGCCGAAAGAGGCTTTTTCTATAACCAAAACAGTTTTGTTTGCACGTCTTGCGTATATACCCGCAGTAAGTCCCGCGGGTCCGCCTCCTATAATTACAATATCATACACGCCTTACACCCTCTATTCTATTACCTTCTTAATTGCGCCTACTCCTGCAAATTTCTCTGCAACACCGTTTTTAACAACTACAAGTGTTGGTGCCTGTTTGATACCAAGAGCGTTTGTAAGTTCTACGTTGTCTGTTGCCATTATTTTAGTGTAAGGATACTGTGCTTTTTCAAGAAGCGAGTATGCTATTTTGCAGTTAGGGCAGGTAGGTGATGCAAACAAGTAGTTGCCGTCAGCAAGACCGCCGTTTCCGCTTTCTGCTTTTACTTCTTCTTTTGCACAGTCTTTGTTAACATTTTTAAGACCGTCAACGTCAATTACATATTCTTTTCTTTCTTTGTATTCCTGAGTTTTACCTGCATTCCAGTTTCTTACAGGTCTGTAGTAACCTGTAATTCTGCTGTAAACCTCTGCATCTTCTCCGCAGATGGGGCAGGTAAAGTGTTCACCGATAATATAACCATGGTTTTTACATACTGAATATGTGGGTGACATTGTGTAGTAAGGAAGTTTGTAGTTTTCTGCAATCTTTCTTACAAGGTCTGCTGCTGCTTTCCAGTCAGGTAATTTTTCACCCAAGAATGCGTGGAATACTGTACCTGAAGTATAAAGTGTCTGCAACTCATCCTGAATGTCAAGAGCTGAGAATATATCGTCTGTGTAGCCAACAGGCAAGTGACTGCTGTTGGTGTAGTATGGAACATCCTCATCTTCTGATGCAGTAATAATGTCGGGATATTTTTCAACGTCGTGTTTTGCAAGTCTGTATGATGTTGACTCTGCAGGAGTTGCCTCTAAGTTATAAAGATCACCGTATTCTTCCTGATAATCAGACAAGCGTTCACGCATATGGTTAAGAACATCCTTTGTGAATTCCTGACATGCTTTGTCTGTCATATCTTTTCTTACCCATTTTGCATTAAGACCTGCTTCGTTCATACCTACAAGACCGATTGTTGAGAAGTGGTTTGCAAATGTTCCAAGATATCTCTTTGTATACGGATACAAGCCCTCTTCAAGAAGTCTTGTAATAACTGTTCTCTTGATTTTTAATGAACGTGCAGAAATGTCCATCATTTTGTCAAGACGTGCATAAAAGTCTGCTTCGTCAGATGCAAGATATGCAATTCTTGGAATGTTGATTGTTACAACACCAACTGAGCCTGTGCTTTCACCGCTTCCGAAGAAACCGCCTGATTTTTTACGAAGTTCTCTTAAGTCAAGACGCAAACGGCAGCACATACTTCTTACATCGCTTGGCTCCATATCGCTGTTGATGTAGTTTGAGAAATATGGAGTACCGTATTTTGCAGTCATTTCAAACAACAGTTTGTTGTTTTCTGTTTCTGACCAATCAAAGTTACTGGTGATTGAATATGTGGGGATAGGATACTGGAAGCCACGTCCGTTAGCGTCGCCCTCAATCATAATTTCGATAAAGGCTTTGTTAACAAGGTTCATTTCTTCCTGACAGTCACCGTATGTGAAGTCCATATCTTTTCCGCCCACAATGGCAGGTAAATCTTTTAAGTCATTAGGAACTGTCCAGTCAAGAGTAATGTTTGAGAACGGTGCCTGTGTTCCCCATCTTGATGGGGTGTTTACGCCGTAAACAAATGACTGAATAGCCTGTTTTACTTCTTTGTATGTCAGTTTATCTACTTTAACAAATGGTGCAAGGTAGGTGTCAAATGATGAAAACGCCTGTGCTCCTGCCCACTCGTTTTGCATAATTCCAAGGAAGTTAACCATCTGGTTACATAGTGTTGACAAATGACTTGCAGGTGCAGAAGTGATTTTTCCCGGTACACCGCCAAGACCTTCCTTAATTAACTGTTTTAAACTCCAAACTGCACAGGAACCTGTAAGCATTGACAAGTCGTGAATGTGAATGTCGCAGTTTCTGTGAGCGTTGCTTATTTCTTCGTCATATACTTCTGACAACCAGTAGTTTGCTGTAATAGCACCTGAGTTTGAAAGAATTAGTCCGCCAACTGAATAAGTAACTGTTGAGTTTTCTTTTACACGCCAGTCAAGAACGTTAACGTAATTGTTAACTGTTTCTTTGTAGTCAAGGTATGTGTTCTTTAAATTACGAAGTTTTTCTCTTTGTTTTCTGTATAAAATGTACGCTTTTGCTACACCGTCGTAGCCGCCCTGAATCAAAACTGATTCAACGCTGTCCTGAACATCTTCTACCGCTACAAGACCGTCTTTGATTTTTCCCAAAAAATCTGCTGATACTTTTAGTGCAAGGAAATCAATTATGTTATCGGTGTAGTCTGTGTTTGTGGCATCAAATGCCTTTTTCATCGCACCGGCGATTTTGTTAATGTCAAATTCTGCAATTTGTCCGTCTCTTTTTACAATTTGATACATATTTAGCACCTCTTTTTCATAAAATTTATCTTATACAAGACATATTGATTATTGAAGAAACCTCTGCTAAAAAGCTTTCCATTTCTTCATCGCTAAAGGAGTCAAGCCCCTCAGGATTTAAAACATTTTCCGAGCATTTGTATTTTTGTAAATAATACTTCTTTGCTCCTTTTATCCATTTTGCCAATGACACAAGCTTTTCTTTAGTATGAATCCCTTTTACAACAGTTGTCCGAAACTCATATTCCACGTTTCCCGAAAGTAAAAAGTCCTTCGATTCGGTTACTGCATCAACTTGTCCGTCAACTCCTGTTGCACTTTTATATTGCTCAGGACTGTTTTTAATATCCATCGCAACATAGTCAACCAGTCCGTCATTTACAAGTTTTTTTAGCATTTCCGGTTTTGTTCCGTTGGTGTCAATTTTAACTTTGTAACCAAGTTCTTTTACTTTTTTAAGAAATTCTGCAATGTCAGGGTGTAAAAGCGGTTCACCACCTGACACTACTACGCCGTCTAATATGTTTTTTCTGCTTTTTAAGAAATCAACAACCTCGTTTTCGCTGATTTCTTCCAGGGCAGGGCCATCTACCAAAGATGAATTGTGACAAAATGGGCACCGGAAGTTGCATCCGTGTGTAAATACTATACAGGAAACAGTTCCCGGAAAATCAAGTAATGTCAGTTTTTGTAAGCCTGAAATTAGCATACAATCATCCCCTTAGGACTTGATTATAATATATATTGTAGTATTTGTCAATAGAAAAACACAAGATATTGTGTTTTTTTAAAAATTTTTGCAAAAAACTCTTTTCTTTCTGTGAAATATGCTGTATAATAAGATTAAGGAGGGAATGAAATGGCTGTAATGCTTAATCCTGACAAGGAAATTGTGAAAACCGTGAAAGAGGGACTAAAAAGAACAGGCGGCTACTGCCCCTGCATAAGAGAACGTTCTGAAGACACAAAATGTATGTGCAAACAGTTTAAAGAGCAGATAAAAGACCCAAATTTCGAAGGTTACTGCCACTGTATGCTTTACTATAAAACGAGGTGACAGAAACTATCCAAACCACGCCAAAAACAGCGTAATTTCGGTGTATTTCAGTTTGTCATCTTTGCAAGGCGTCAGCCTTGCTGCATCTTCCGCACTAAAATCTCCTCGAAATTCCATCTATTTAAGGTCGAAGAATTTTCAAAGCGGAAATTTTATGACTATGCAAGGCAAAAACGCAGGTAATCCTGACGGATTACCGAGTATTTTAACGTGGCAGAGGCCAAAATTAACCTTTGAAAATCGAGGTTAGGATAGTTCCTGTCACCCTAAGGAGGAATAAATATGATAAAAATTACAAAGGAAAATTTTGAACAGGAAGTATTAAAATCCGACGTGCCTGTCCTTATCGATTTCTGGGCAGAATGGTGCGGCCCCTGTAAAATGCTTTCCCCCATTATCGAAGAAATCGCAAATGAAGCAAATGGGGAATACAAAGTAGGCAAAGTAAATATAGATGAGCAACTTGAACTTGCAAACACTTTTAAAATAGTAAGCATCCCAACAGTTGTTGTTATGGAAAACGGCAAAGTCAAAAACTCCGCCGTTGGTTATATGCCAAAAGAAAACATACTGGAACTTTTGAAGTAAAAAATAAAAAAATGCAGTCTGCTCCAGGTTGTGCAGACTGCTTTTTTTATTATAAACATATATGAACATTATTTTAGAATTATATTCAAACAAACTCACTTATGCGACTTTTCACCACTCCTCTTTCTTATGCACTATTACTTATTGCTTTCCAAAAATGGCGGAGAAGGTGGGATTCGAACCCACGTCCCTAGAGGGGTATCATGATTTCGAGCTGTTAGACAGTCTTTTTAGATAGACGAAATAATCGGAAGTTAAAGGAACTTAAAAAGCGATAAAAACCGCATAAAATCAAGGCTTTGAGGGGTTAAACACCTTCAAAGCCTTTGCTGTTCTCGCGATTTTCGTATTGCCACATTTTGATGCATTTTTTGGGTTTTCGCTAGAAAAGTGCTAGAAAAATGTTAGAAAAATGGGTGGAATTA
>JAGCLT010000010.1 GCA_017646825.1 Clostridia bacterium
AGGTATAAAAAAGGTTGCGGAATAATCCGCAACCTTTTTATTAGTTATCCCAAAAATCGATGTTACCGCCCAATGAAATGTAGTCATTCCAGAACTGGGGATAAGATTTATCGGTACATTTATAATCATCAATTGTTACTATTTCTTCGCAAACGGAAGATGCAATTGCAATAGCCATTGCTATTCTGTGGTCGTTGCAACTGTTTGTTGCGCCTCCCGATAGTTTTTCCGTGCCCTCTATTATAAGAGAATCACCCTTTTCAATTATCGTTCCGCCGATGGAATTTAACTGCTGTGCAACTGTAGTTAGGCGGTCACTTTCTTTCAGACGCAATCTGGAAGCACCTTTTATCACGGTTTCCCCTGTTGCGTTGATTGCAAGTACTGCTATTGCGGGTACCAAGTCGGGTATTTGTGAAACATCTATTGTGCACCCGTGAAGATTGGAGGGAAGTGCTGAAATGCCCTTATCTTTATCGATTATCACTTTTCCGCCCATCTTTTTAATAATATCTATTATTTTTTTGTCACCTTGTTTTGTTTCTGTGTTAAGACCTTTGCAAACAACGAAGTTTCCGATTGCACCTGCTGCAAGGAAAAATGCCGCCTGAGAATAGTCTGCTTCTACGGTGTAATTACAGGGCTTATATTGTTGCCCACCTTTTATTTTGAATTTTTTGTATCTTTGATTTGTAATTGTTATACCGAACTGCTGCATAACATCAATTGTTAAATCAACATAAGCCTTTGACTCTAAGGGAGTAGTAAGGATAATTTCACTGTCTTCGGAATATAGAGGCAACGTAAACAAAAGACCGCTTATAAACTGACTGCTGATATTTCCCTCAACTTTGATTTTGCCCGATATGTCGCCGCTTTTAACTGTAAGTGGCAGGTAGTCAAGAGTGCATTTGTTGTACTCTATTTCGTATTTGTCAAAAAGATTAAGATATGTGTCAAGGGGTCTTTTTGGAAGACGTCCGCTTCCGTCAAAGGTTACCTTTTTTGTAGCAAGTAGTGCAAGAGGTATTAAAAATCTTAAAGTAGAGCCGCTTTCTCTGCAGTTTAATTTTACGGGAGCAGATACGTTTAACGTATTTGTGCCGTCAATTATAAGTCTGTCGTCATAACGTGTTATTTTTGTGCCTAAAGCAGACATACATTCGATCGTGGCATTTATATCCTCTGAGTCGCCTACGTTTCTCAGTTCCGATATGCCACGTGCAAGAGAGGCACATATAATTGCTCTATGGCTTATAGATTTTGACGGAGGTATAATAACACCGCCGTTTAATTCTTTTGGAGTTATTGTAATACTGTTCATAATTTTCTCTCCTTAAAAAAGATTATATAAAAAAAACGAAAAATAGTCAAGAAAATATTTGAAAGTACTGCTGTTATGTGTTATACTATAGATAGTATTATTTATTGGAGGACAAAAATGTCAGATAACATTAGGAATTTTTGTATTATTGCCCATATTGACCACGGCAAAAGCACTCTTGCAGACAGACTTTTAGAGCACACAGGTGTTCTTACTGCCCGTGAGATGGAAGAACAAATCTTAGACAATATGGATCTGGAGCGCGAAAGAGGAATTACCATTAAGGCAAGGGCCGTAAGGGTAGTTTATAATGCACGTGACGGCAAACAATACATTTTAAATTTAATAGATACTCCCGGACATGTGGACTTTAACTACGAGGTTTCAAGAAGTCTTGCGGCTTGTGAGGGTGCAGTTTTAGTTGTAGATGCTTCTCAGGGAATAGAGGCGCAGACACTTGCAAACACTTACCTTGCAATAGACAACAATCTTGAACTTGTACCTGTTATAAATAAAATTGACTTGCCCTCTGCACAACCGCAGGTGGTAAAAGATGAAATAGAAAACGTAATAGGTATTCCTGCTCAGGACTCTCCTCTTATTTCTGCTAAACAGGGAATAGGAATAGAAGAAGTATTGGAAAAAATTGTTCAGGACGTACCACCTCCAAAAGGCGATATTGATAAACCTTTGTCTGCACTTATTTTTGACTCATATTATGATGCTTATAAAGGCGTAATTATATATTGCCGTGTATTTGACGGTCAGGTTAAAGTAGGGGACACTATAAGACTTATGGCAACTGGTAAGGAGTTTGACGTTGTTGAAGTGGGATATTTAAATCCTCTTGGCATGGTGCCCTCAAACAACTTGTCGGTAGGGGAAGTAGGCTACATTGCTGCAAGTATTAAAAATGTTTCCGACACACGGGTTGGTGACACTGTAACTTTAGCACAAAACCCTACAAAAGAGCCACTCCCGGGTTACAGAAAAGTAAATCCTATGGTATTTTGCGGTATCTATCCTGCAGACGGTGCACACTACGAAGACTTACGTGATGCTCTTGGGAAACTTCAGTTAAACGACGCGTCTTTAAGTTTCGAGCCTGAAACTTCAATAGCATTAGGCTTTGGTTTCAGATGCGGCTTCTTAGGTCTTTTGCATATGGAAATTATTCAGGAACGTCTTGAAAGAGAATATAATCTTGATTTGGTTACTACGGCACCGAGCGTAATTTATCACTGCTTTAAAACTAACGGTGAGGAGATTGATATTGACAATCCCACAAACCTGCCCCCTGCAGTGGAAATTGCATATATGGAAGAACCAATGGTAGATGCAAACATTATGCTTCCAACAGACTATGTGGGCAATATAATGGAACTTTGTCAGCAAAGACGAGGCATATATAAGGATATGAAATATCTCGACAGCACAAGAGTAACTTTGCATTACGAATTGCCTCTTAACGAAATAATTTATGACTTTTTTGATGCTTTAAAATCACGTACAAAAGGTTATGCGTCCTTTGACTACGAACTTTGCGGTTATCAGCGGTCATCTCTTGTTAAACTTGATATGCTTTTAAACGGCGAAATGGTAGATGCACTAAGTCTTATAGTTCATACGGACAAAGCATACGAAAGAGGTCGCAGAATTGCGGAGAAATTAAAAGAAGCAATACCGAGACAGTTGTTTGAAATACCTATTCAGGCAGCGGTAGGAAGTAAGATTATTGCAAGGGAAACTGTTAAGGCTATGAGAAAAGACGTACTTGCAAAATGCTACGGCGGCGATATTACCCGTAAAAAGAAACTTCTTGAAAAACAAAAGGAGGGTAAAAAGCGTATGCGACAGGTTGGCTCCGTGGAAGTACCTCAGGAGGCATTTATGTCGGTGCTTAAACTTGACTGATATGATTGGTGTTTATGTTCATATACCCTTTTGTGTGAAAAAATGCAATTACTGCGATTTTAATTCCTTTGACAACAAGAATTCCTTAAAAGAAAGATATACTGAAAAAATTATTGAAGAAATAGAAAATTTTAAGGTCGACTTAAATGCCGATACGGTGTTTTTTGGCGGCGGTACGCCAACAACATTAAGGCTTGATTTGTTGGAAAGGATAATATGTGCGGTAAACAATAAATTTAATACCAAAAACTGTGAATTTACTATAGAAGCAAACCCTGCCACCGTAACGGGCGAGGGTTTGCTTTTGTTACGTAAAAACGGAGTTAACAGATTAAGTATAGGCGTTCAGTCGGCAAACAATGACGAACTAAAAGCTCTTGGCAGAATACATTCCTTTGACGATTTTGTAACCACTTTTAATATGGCAAGAGATGCTGGTTTTGATAATATAAATGCTGACATTATGTTTGGAATTCCAAACCAGACACTTAATTCTTTTAAAAAGACATTGGAGGATGTAGTAAGACTAAAACCCGAACACATCTCCTGTTATTCACTTATAATAGAGCCAGGTACACCTTTTTACAATATGAAACTAAATCTACCTGACGAAGAAACGGAACGGGAAATGTATAACTATGCAGTTTCCTATCTTGAACAAACGGGCTATATTCAGTATGAAATTTCTAACTTTGCGAAAAAAGGCATGAGTTGCAAACACAATATAAAGTATTGGGAAAGAAACAATTATATAGGCTTTGGATTGGGTGCAAGTTCGTTAATTGACAACGTGCGGTATAAAAACTCCGAAAACCTGATACAATATATTGAGAACAACTTGCCTGAAAAAGAAATTCTTACAACTGACGATGCTTTGGCTGAACATATTTTCTTAGGACTTAGAAAAACCGAAGGCTTTAACATAAAGGAAGCAGAAAAAATATACAACATAGATTTTTATAAAAAGTACAAGTATGTTATTGACAAATACTTAAAACTTGATTTAATTACTTACGGCGAAAATATTGCACTTACAAAAGATGGGGTAAGTGTATCAAATACTATAATGAGCGAATTTATGTAAAAAATTTCTAAAAAGGTATTGACAAACAAAAAAATAAATGGTATCTTATAACTAGTGATTAGCACTCGCTTTAATTGAGTGCTAACAAAAAGAAAAAGTCAGGGAGGTGCAGGTATGGATTTAGGCGAAAGAAAAAAGAAAATACTTGGTGCAGTAATTGAGCATTATATCCGTACTGCTGAGCCTGTGGGTTCACGCACCATATCAAAACTTGATGAGTTAGGCGTAAGTTCTGCCACAATAAGAAATGAAATGGCAGATTTGGAAGAAATGGGACTTTTAACACAGCCCCACACTTCGGCAGGGCGTATTCCCTCAACTATGGGATACAGAACTTACGTTGACAGACTTATGAAAAATTACGAGTTTTCTGTTTCGGAAATAAACCGCCTTCGTTCTTTAATGGAACTGCAGTTGACGGAAGTTGACTCAATGATAAAAGAATTGACAGGTATTTATTCTTACCTTACAAACTATACTATCGTGGGGTCATCTGCAGGTAACAACAACGGTTACATTAAAAACTTCCACATGGTACAGATAGACAGAAACTCTGCACTGCTTATAGTTGTAACGGACAAAAACATCGTAAAAAACAAACAGATTTATTTTGACTGTGACATTGACAGCACCGTTACCGAGAAAATATCCAATATGTTAAACGAGAACCTTGCGGGAGTTGTGAAAAGCAAGATTAATCTTGAAAAAATATATGAGATACAAGCGGAGATGGACATTTATAAATCAGTGCTGTTACCCGTACTTAATTTTGTAAACGAATGTATCGAGTCATTGGACAATTCCGAGGTATTTATAAGCGGAGCATCAAAATTACTTGATTTTCCCGAATACAGCAATGTTCAGAAAGCAAAAGAGTTGCTTGAGTTTTTAGATAATAAAGAGAATTTACACAGAATGGCAGCAAGTGTTGATAACGCCGATGTAAAAATTATAATCGGTAGTGAAAACGATGCTATTGAATTAAAAGATTGCTCCATTGTGCTGTCCTCTTACAGTATTAAAGGAAAAGGCACAGGCACTATTGGATTTATAGGCCCAACCAGAATGAATTATTCAAAAGCGGTCTCCACTTTGAAACTGCTGACAGGGCAAATAGATAATCTAACATCTAACAAAGAACCGGAGGGTGAGAAATGACAGAAGAAATAAAAAATGATGTGGCGGAAGAAGTTGTTGAAGAAACAACAGAAACCGTCGATGTGGAAAAAGAATTAAATGACAAGTACTTAAGACTCATGGCAGAGTTTGACAACTTTAAAAAAAGAACTGCCAAAGAGAAAACTCAGATTTACACAATTGCGGCAGCAGAGGTGGTAGAGGCAATACTTCCCGTCCTTGACAACTTTGAAAGAGCAGTAGCAGACAAAGACAATGTAAGTTATGACGGAATAGTATTAATAAAAAGACAGTTTGACGAAATACTTGAAAAACTTGGTGTTAAAGTTATTGAAGCAGTAGGCAAACCCTTAAATCCCGAACTTCACAACGCAGTAATGCATATTGACGATGAAAACATCGAGGGGGAAAGCATTGTAGTTGAGGAATTTGGAAAAGGGTATATGTATAAAGATAAAGTAATAAGACATTCCACAGTAAAAGTGGCTAATTAAAAGGAGGAAATTTATTATGAGTAAAATTATCGGTATTGATTTAGGTACTACAAATTCATGTGTAGCAGTTATGGAAGGCGGCGAGCCTGTTGTTATACCAAACGCTGAAGGTGCAAGAACTACATCATCAGTGGTAGCATTCGCTAAAAACGGCGAAAGACTTGTTGGCCAGATTGCAAAACGTCAGGCAGTAACAAACCCCGACAGAACAATCAGTTCTATTAAAAGAGATATGGGTACAGACAGACGTGTATCAATTGACGACAAAAAATTCTCACCCCCTGAAATTTCAGCAATGATTCTTCAAAAACTAAAAGCAGATGCTGAGGCGTACCTTGGTGAAACAGTAACACAGGCAGTTATTACAGTTCCTGCTTACTTTAACGACTCACAGCGTCAGGCTACAAAAGACGCAGGTAAAATCGCAGGTCTTGAAGTTTTAAGAATTATAAACGAGCCTACTGCCGCTGCACTTGCTTACGGTCTGGATAAGGACAACGACCAGAAAATTATGGTTTATGACTTGGGTGGCGGTACATTCGACGTATCTATCCTTGAAATCGGTGACGGCGTATTTGAAGTTCTGGCTACAAGCGGTAACAACAAACTTGGCGGTGACGACTTCGACCAGAAAATCGTTGACTATTTAGCAGAAGAATTCAAAAAAGAAAACGGCACAGATTTAAGAAATGACAAAATGGCGTTACAAAGATTAACAGAAGCAGCAGAAAAAGCAAAGATTGACCTGTCAGGCGTTGCTTCAGTAAATGTTAACTTGCCTTATATTACTGCAGATGCTACAGGTCCAAAACACTTAGATGTTACAATCACAAGAGCAAAATTCAATGAATTAACTGCAGACCTTGTTGAAAAAACAATGGAGCCCGTTAGAACTGCACTAAAAGATTCAGGCTTAACACCAAGCCAGATTGATAAAGTTTTATTGGTTGGTGGTTCTACAAGAATTCCTGCAGTAGCAGATGCAGTTAAAAACATCACAGGTAAAGAGCCATCAAAAGGCATTAACCCTGACGAATGTGTTGCAGTAGGTGCAGCAATTCAGGGCGGTGTTTTAGGCGGCGACGTTAAAGGCTTGTTGTTACTTGACGTTACACCACTTTCACTTGGTATTGAAACAGAGGGTGGTATCTGCAACAAGATTATTGAAAGAAACACAACAATTCCTACAAAGAAGAGCAGAATTTATTCAACTGCTGCAGACAATCAGACAAGTGTTACAATTAACGTTTTGCAGGGTGAACGTGAAATGGCTGCATATAATAAATCTTTAGGAAGATTTGAATTGTCAAATATTCCTCCTGCACCAAGAGGTGTTCCGCAGATTGAAGTAACATTTGATATTGATGCTAACGGTATTGTAAACGTATCTGCAAAAGATTTGGGAACAGGCACAGTACAGAAAATCACAATTACTGCAAGTTCAAACTTAAGCGAAGAAGAAATTGAAAAAGCAGTAAAAGATGCAGAAAAATTTGCAGACGAAGATAAAGCGGCAAAAGAAAAAATCGAAGTTAAAAACAATGCAGAACACCTTGTGTTCCAGACAGAAAAAACATTAAACGATTTGGGCGACAAAATTTCTGCAGACGAAAAAGCAGGTATTACTGCTGAAATCGAAAAATTAAAAGAAGTAATTAAAACAGACGATACAGAAAAAATTAAAGCAGCAACAGATGAACTTACAAAGAAATTCTATGAAATTTCACAGAAGTTGTATCAGCAGGCACAGCCTGAAGGTGAGCCTCAAGCAGGACCACAGGACGACGGCACAGTTGATGCAGAATATACTGTTGACGAAGACAACAAATAATAATTAACCAATTATCTCAGGCGGGAAACCGCCTGAGTAATTGTTGTTAAAGGGGTGAGTGTTTTGGCAGAAAAAAGAGATTATTATGAAGTCTTAGGCGTTTCAAAAGGCGCATCAGACGATGAGATAAAAAAAGCATACAGAAAAAAAGCAAAGGAATTTCACCCTGACTTACATCCGGGGGATAAACAAGCCGAAGCAAGTTTTAAAGAGGTAAACGAAGCGTATGCCGTTTTAAGCGACGAAGACAAAAAAAGAAAGTACGACCAGTTTGGTCATGCGGGTGTTGACGACAACGGTATGGGTGGTTTTGGCGGTTTCGGCGGATTTGGTGATATGGATTTTGATTTGGGTGACATTTTCGGCTCTTTCTTTGGCGGCGGACGTAGCAGCGGAAGACAGAATGGTCCCAGAAAAGGTGCGGATATTCAGCAAAATGTTGTTTTGACATTTGAACAGGCAGCAAAAGGTTATGAAGCCAAAATTGACGTTACTTGTACTGAGGAATGTCTTGATTGCCGTGGTACAGGTGCGAAAGACGGCAAAGCAATCGAGACTTGTCCCAACTGTAACGGTTCAGGTCAGGTAAGACAACAACAAAGAACACCTTTTGGCGTGTTCCAGAATGTAACCACTTGTTCCAATTGCCGAGGTACAGGTAAGATTATTAAAGAGCGTTGTGACAAATGTAACGGCAAAGGCAAGGTTACAAGAAGAAAGTCTATAAATGTTAAAATTCCTGCAGGTATTGACCATGGTCAGATAATTACTGTAAGGGGAGAGGGCAACCACGGTGTAAACGGCGGTCCCGCAGGAGATGTATATTTAACTATTACAATTATGCCCCACCAGTTCTTTACACGTGACGGATATAACGTACATTGTACTGTTCCCGTTACTTTTGTTGAAGCAACATTGGGCGCAGAGGTGGAAGTTCCAACCCTTAACGGTAAGGCGAAGATAAAAATTCCCGAAGGTACTCAAAACGGCACGGTGTTCAGATTACGTGGCGAGGGAATCAGCAAACTAAGAAACCCGGGTACGGGTGACCAGCTTGTTAAAATTATTGTGGAAACTCCACGCCAGTTAAATGCCGAACAGAAAAAACTGTTAAAGGCATTTGGCGACAGTATGGGTATCAAAAACCATCAGGAAAAGAAATCATTTTTTGAAAAAATGAAAGAGAATAAAAAGAAATAGGTGAACAAATGGACAGTTACAACCAGATAAAAGTTACCGTTCCTGTTTGCGATTTGCAACTTACATCAGATGTTATGACAATGATGAATTTCACAGGCGGAATAATGATTGAAGATTATTCGGACATTGACGCTTGTCCCTGGGATTATGTGGATACGGAAATCTTGGGCAAAGACAGAACAACTGCATCGGTAAGCGGTTTTGTGCCAAGCAGTGAAGACATTTTGCCCGTACTTGAACAACTGAAATTACTGTTACCTGTAAACGCAAAAACTGAGATAATAACAGTTGAACAAAGCGACTGGGCAAACAACTGGAAAAAGTATTACAAGCCTGTAAGAGTGGGCAAAAACATTGTAATTAAACCATCCTGGGAGCAGTACGATAAAAAGGAAACAGACGTTATTGTGGAACTTGACCCGGGAATGGCGTTTGGTACAGGCACTCACGAAACAACAAGAATGTGTATGGAACTTTTAGAAAGGTTTGTAAAACCTGACACTTCTGTTTTGGACGTTGGTTGCGGAAGCGGTATTTTGTCTATTACTTCACTTCTTTTGGGTGCAAAAAATGCGGTGGGCGTTGATATTGACCCCGTTGCAGTTTCAGTTGCTATAGAAAACGGTGAAAGAAATAATTTTACTGCTCCACGATATGTTATTAAAAAAGGCAATCTTGTTGATGAAATTGAGGGGAAATATGATATAGCAGTTGCAAATATCGTTGCAGATGCAATAATTATGCTTTGCCCCGATGTACTTCCCTTTATTAAGGATGACGGATACTTTATCTGTTCGGGAATTATTGAAGACAGAATAGAAGATGTTAAAGAAAAATTAACTAATGAGGGATATATAATACAGGAAATCTTACAACAGGGCGAATGGTGTGCAATGCGGTTGAGTATCAACCGCAACTAAGTTTGCCCATTTGGGCAAGTGAAGTTATCAATAGATAGTGAAGTTTACTTTGTAAGTGAAGTTCTGCCTTGCGGCAGAGTGGCAAACTTTACTTCACTTTTGCATAGCAAAAACTTCACTGCGAATGCAACTTTACTTTGAACGAAGTTCAAAACTTCACTAATAAAAAAAGGCTCATATCCATTGGATATGAGCCTTTTTCAATTAGTTGATAAAAGGTTTTAGTTCTTCACAAAGTGGTTCAGCATCGTCACTGTGGATTTCAACTTTAATTGGCTTTGCAAGGTCTAATGAGAAAATACCCATAATTGATTTTGCATCAACTATGTATCTTCCTGATGTTAAGTCAACATCGTAGGAATATTTGCTTACAATGTTAACGAAGGATTTTACATCGTTAATTGAACTTAAAAGAATATTAAATGTTTTCATGTTAAATTCCTCCTAAATAATTATTGTTGTATTATTATCATCGCAAGGAACAAATTTGTATTCGTTCTTTGTAATGGTAATGTCGTAAACTTTGCCCCTGAACTCTCTTTTTACCTTTGCAGGTAACATTTCAGGTGCCAGACACGGATTGATTTCAAGTCCGTCCATTTTTGGCTTAATTCCAAGCATATACTGTGTTACTGCTATATACATCCAACAAGCAGTACCTGAAAGCCAACTTACATTTGCAAGACCAAATTTCATACTTTCGGGACCGAATATGTTTGAAGAATATACATATGGCTCTGCGTTATATCTTGTTTCACCAACTTTGCTCTGTGCAATCATCGGTAGTAACTGATGATAATATTTATATGCTCTTTCGGGGTGATTTAACATACACTCTGCAATAATTGCCCATGTATTTGCGTGGCAGAAAATTGAGCCGTTTTCACTGCAACCCTTTTTGTCATAAGTAAGTGGGTCTTCTTTTGAGGGGTAGTCTTTCATTGATGGATGGATTTTCTTAATACCCATTTCGGTATCAAGATATTTGTTTACGCTGTCCATAGCCATTTCCTGCTTGTCTTTGTCTCCAAGACCTGAAAGTACCGCCCAACTTTGAGAGTTCAGCCAGATTTTCGCCTGTGGCTCTTTGTCTGAGCCGATATAAATTCCCTCGTCTGTTATGCAGCGTCTGAACCATTTTCCGTCCCATGCAGAATTGTTAACCAAATCTTTCTGGTCGTTATAAAGTTTTACGAATTTACTGTCGTCTTCACCTTTTAATCTTGCAAGTTCTGCGATTTGTCTTAGTACTGTTCCGAACTGCATGCCGGTCCATACGCTTTCGCCTTTACCTTTTCTGCAAACTTTAAAAAGCATATCGTTCCAGTCAGATGCAAGCATTAATGGGAAACCGTGTTCGCCTAAGTGGTTTTCTGTATATTCCACCGCTTTTTTAAGGTGTTCCCAAACAGTTCCTTCTCCGCCGTCAAAGTATGTTACCACTTCGTCAAGGTAATCAAGGGTACCCTCTTCCATAACAATATGGTAAGCAGTCATTATAAGCCATAAGTGATTATCTGAACGGGGTTCTTTAACGGGCTCCCAACCCTCGTTAGGGAAGAAGTAGTGGTTTGTGCGTCCGTCCTGATACTGCTGTGTTAAAAGCAAGTTAAGTTTGTCTTTTGCACGTCTTAAATCAAAGGGCACCATCGCCAGAGTGTCCTGTGCAGTATCTCTCATTCCCACGCCTCTGAATGTTCCTGTTGCGTAGTAACTTATGTTTCGTGAAAACTGGAAGTTTCTTTCTGCCTGATAGGGGTTCCAGATATTAATCATTGTCTGTGCATCTTTGTCAGGAATTTCAACTGAGAATTTGCTTAAATGTTTGTCCCATTGTTCCTTTAATGCCACAAATGATTTTTCTACAAAGTCGTCTTGTCTGCAATGAGCAACTGATTTTTTAATATCATCGTCAGTCATTGCGGTACCAAGGTAAATATTAACTGTTTTTTCTTCGTTCGCTTTTAAATCAATGTTAAGTTCAAAAGCAAAGCAGGGGTCTCCGCCTGACAATAATGAGTTTGTGCAGGTGCCGTTCTCAATACCGATTGGGTTTTCTTCACTTCTGTATCCGCCCACAAACTCGTCCCTGTCACAGTCAAAAGATGTAACTGGAACGTTTGTTGCAAAATATACAAGGGGTGTTTCGTCAGGCTTCGGCTGATTTTCAACACCGTATTCGTAAACTAAAATATCGTCTAAATTGTAGCAGGAAAGTTGGTGCTTGTTGTAGCACTGCCACTGCAATTCCCTCATAAACTCCATCATACCAAGTTCTACAAATGGGAATATTTTAATCTTCTTATCTGTGGCTGATTTTAGTTTCATATTCCAGATGAGGCAGTTTTCATACTTTCCTACAAAGTAGGTAGTTTTAACCTGTACGCCATTTTTTTCTGCTTCAAAAATAGTGTAGCCCATACCGTGAGTTGACTGCCATTTTTCCGGCTTGTCTTTGCACGGTTCACTTGTGGGGCACCAGGTAGTTTCTCCGTCTTTTATGTATGTGTAAAAACCGCTTCTGTCAGTAGGCAGATGGAAAAATCTGTAGTGATTGATTCTCCAGATTTGGGGGCTTTTGTAGAATGCTACGCCTCCGCCTGCCTGACTTATCATTGTATGAAATGTTCCGTTTGATAAGTAGTTCATCCAGGGTGACGGAGTGTTGTATTTGTCAAAAGTAATTTCTTTTTTGTCATTGTTGAATTTATACATTAGTTATTCTCCTTTGCAAAGATGCTTTTGCCTGTAAACTGTGTATCTCCGAACAGACCGTCAACAAGCATCTTAACTGTGTCAACTGTCGGAGTTGTGTTCATTTCTATATATGTTGGGTCTTCGGGGAAATATTCTGGTGCAAAGTACGGTGAGCCGTAATTTACAATTACTTTCTTTTTCTTGTCAAACTGGTGTGAGCCCCATATCATCATATGTGCATCACTCCACTGAGCGACAAACATAGCGTTAACATTAAATATTACAAGATCATAGTCTTTCTGAATTTCGTCTGTGTCTGTCTGCCAGCAAACTTGAGATACAGGCTCAAATATGTCACGTCTTACGTCTGCTTTAACTCCTCGTTTTGCAAGTTCGTCTTTCAAAAGGTTGGAAGAAACTTTATCATCATCTGTAACATCAACAATTAAAACTTTGTTTAATTTATCTGCAGATAATGGAAGAAGACCTAGGTCGTTTCTTAACATACACATACCATGTTTAGCAATTTCAAGTTTTTTACTGTCAACGAATTTTGCATCGGGTGTGTCAAAAGCGTTGTTTTGTAACGCTTTGTTTCTGAAGTTTTCCATCTTTTCGATACGATTTAGTGCATCCTCTAAACGTGACATTGGAATTTCACCGCTTAAAATCTGTTGTTCAATTACTTCTGCCGCTTCAATAGGAGGCCACAAAAGAAGGTCTGCACCTGCTTTAAATGCCTGAACTGTTTCTGCAATATTGTCACCAACTCCGTTACCGCCCATTATTAAAGCATCGGTAACAACTGCGCCTTCAAAACCAAGTTCGCCCTTTAACAGGTCAGTTGTAAGTTTTTTAGAGAATGTTGCAATTGGGTAAAATCCGTTTTCGCCCTCTTTATCGTATGCTTTTAATGTTGTATGAGTAGTCATAACACACATTGCATTTTCTTTAAACATTTCTTTATATGTATAGCCGTAAGTTTCCATCCAACGGTCCATATCCATATTGTTGGAACCGGGGGCTATGTGCATATTAACAAAGTATGTACCAAGTCCGGGGAAATGCTTCGCTGTTGCACAAACGCCCTGGTCCTGGATACCTCTTATAACTTCACGATAAACTGATGCAATTATTTTTGGGTCGTCGCTTATTGCCATTAAATACATAAGAGGGTCAAAGCACATATCAATACTTGGTCCTAAAACCCAGTCAATGCCTTTGTCGTTCATCTGCATACCGATAGTCTTACCCCAGTTGTACGCATCGTCTAAATTTCTTGAAGCACCAAGTGAACGCTGGTTTCCTACGAATACTGTTTGGTTGTGAACTCTTGCGCCGTCTGCACATACAAGTAATTTCTTTTTGGAATATTTTTTACATTCGTTTAATGTGTCAAAGTCAAGTTGACTTCCCATATATTCTCCGTTTTTACCGCGGAATGCCGCTTGTTCACCATAGTACATACCGCCAACGGGATATTTTTCAAAAAACTCTTTCGGACCACCATTGCTGTTGATTTCACGAATGGTAACTATAAATGTTTTTAATATTTTCTCTCGTAATGTCATAACACCTACTCCTTTAATAGAATTATAATTAAATGATATATTAAATTAATTTAAAAGTCAATCAATTATGGAAAAAAAACGCATTTTTGTTGCGGAAAAATTTATTTAATGGTATAATGTTATTTATTAATATGATTTTTTAGGAGAAAAAATATGTTAAGCACAAAATTTTTTGATAAAGGTGAAGAAGCCCGTATGTTCTGGCGTGCGGCAGGTGATTTTGGTGAACTGGTGGGCGATGTTTCAAGAGATGAAAACACAGTATTTAAAACTACTGACCAATACAAAATCGGGTGCACAGTTACAGAAGACCAGTACGGCGTAATAAACAGAAAAGACGTTTTTAAAAATATATCGGACAAGCCAATAGTACTTACATCATTAAAATCAAGATTTGTTTTTGAGGGCGGAGAATATGAAGTATATACACAGTACAACAACTGGCAATCAGAGAGCATAGGCGGTTGGCA
>JAGCLT010000011.1 GCA_017646825.1 Clostridia bacterium
CGTTATACGAAAGATGGTGTTCTCGCATATCTATTATAACAGATAATTTGAATTCTGGCGAGTATGTTTTGTTTTTTCTTCCTGTTTTACCCATAAAAAATATGCACCTCCAAAAGTGTCTAACTTTTGGGGTGCATATCATTTTGACTACTGCATTTTTTTATTATTTGTCTGCCATACCATAGCGTTTTTTAAATCTGTCAACACGGCCACCTGAATCTACAAGCTTTTGTTTTCCGGTGAAAAACGGATGGCACTTGCTACAAATTTCCACGTGAATATCCTGTTTTGTTGAGCCTGTTTCAATTACCTCTCCGCAAGCGCATTTGATTGTTGTTTTTTGGTAATCCGGATGAATACCTTGTTTCATGATTTCTCACCTCTTTGTTCAATAGTGCTTGAATATTATAACACAGGAAATTTTAAAAATCAATAGTTTTTTTAAAATTTATTTATAATTTTCTGCCTGAACTTCAAAATATGCTTTAGGATGAGCACATACAGGGCAAATTTCAGGTGCTTCTTTTGCTTTTACAATGTGTCCGCAGTTTCTGCACATCCAGTAAACTTCGTTGTCTTTTTTGAACACAATACCGTCTTCAACTTTTTTAAGCAATGTTATATATCTTTCCTCGTGATGCTTTTCTATTGCTGCTACACTGCGGAAAAGTTCTGCAATATGTGTAAAGCCTTCTTCGTCTGCAACTTCTGCAAATTCCTTATACATTTCTGTCCATTCATAATTCTCGCCAGCGGCAGCGTCTTTTAAGTTATCCATTGTGTCTGCAATACCGTTATGCAAAAGTTTGAACCAGATTTTTGCATGTTCTTTTTCGTTGTTTGCAGTTTCTTCAAAAATAGCGGCGATTTGCTGATAGCCGTCTTTTTTCGCTTTACTTGCATAATATGTGTATTTGTTTCTTGCCTGAGACTCACCTGCAAAGGCAGTCATTAAATTGGCTTCTGTTTTTGAACCTTTTAATTCCATATTTCCACACTCCTTAATTAGTATCTTTTTCTATATTGTACCATTTTATATAATTTTATGCAAGAAAAATTTTATATCTTTTTCTTTAAGCGGTTAAGACGGTTAATATACCGCCTTACAATCAGGTTTGCCCACAAAATCACAGGCACACTCTTTTTTTTATGCCTCATTATGCCGCCTCCCTGTCAATTAACATTGTCACAACAGTCATGTCGTCAGGGGTCTTGTGTCCTTGCCTTACAACCGCTTCTTTTACCAGTTTTTCTGCAAGTTTCTGGGGTTTGTCGGTACTTTCCTTTATATATTCAGTCACCCAGTCACCGTCGTCACCAAACAAACCGTCAGAGGCAAGGACGATTAAGTCTCCCCCTTTGATGCTTATTTTTTCGGTGCAGGGACTAACATCCATTATCATTCCTGCAGGAAGTGAGTCCGAGGTGATTTTTTTTACTTTGTCATTGCTTTTTACGAAACTTGAAGAGGCTCCGATTTTTATAAACTCTGCACTGCCCTCAAACAAATCCACCACAACCGCATCAACTGTAGCAAAGCTTTCTTCTGTCTGCTTTAAAAAGAGGGACAAATTCATAATTTTGACTGCACTTTCCTTGTCAAAACCCGTGTTTAAAAGACGTGACATTGTATCTGCGGCAAAAGAAGACTGATTTTTGGCGTTTATGCCGCTCCCCATACCGTCGCTTAACACCGCAAGGTACCTGTTGTGCTGAAGTTTCTGCTGACAAAAACTGTCTCCCGAACTTGTGCTGTCGTCTTTTTTACGGGTGTAATATCCTGTTACAACATTGTACCTTTCACGTTCTTCTAAACGCAAAACCGCTTTTGTGCCGTCTTTTGTAAAATCGGAATTTTTAACGTAAAACCGTCTGCCTATAGTTTCTGCCACAATGTCTGCCACAATGTTTTCTACATTGTCAGGGGCTTTTTTTATGTTTATTCTTGCAACTACCTCCAACTGTCCTTTTTCACGGGTGACAACTGTTACGTCATAACATTTAATCCCCGCCTTGCCTATTGCAAGGTACAAAATGTTGCCTAAATCAGGCACAAAATCAAGTTCTTTTTTAGTTTCTTTCGCAAAATCATTCATAATTTCAGCCACTCCGTAAAGATGTGTTGCAGTAAGTTGTTTTCCTGCCTCTAATTTTTTTACCCACATAGTGTCAAGTTTGTATCGCGCGTAATATCTGTTGACTGTTTCAATAAAGGAATTTAGTTTTATACATTTGTTTTTAAAATACAAGGGCACGTCTTTTACCTCCAGTTTTCCGTTCTTAACCAGTGCGGAGTTACAGTTTAAAAGAGCGTCATAGGAGGAGGAAAACTCTTTCTCCCAGCACACAAATTTAAGACCGCAGTTTTTGCACACCTTAGATGCAGTTTTGTCATACACCGCCATTATGTCGTTTTTGTTATGAGTTTTTTTGTAGTCTGCAAAATTGTCCGCTATTTCCGTAAGTTTGCCTGAAAACTCGCTTAATTTGTCATATATCTTTAATATGGTTTCTTTAAAGTTCACGGGGGCAGGGCTTACGGCACAAAGTACATTTGCGGAAAAAACAATAATGCTTTTGGGGAACAGTCCAAACACCAGAACTGTAAAAACAAGTTCTGTAAAATTAAACATTGCGCCGTTTGATATGCCAAAATACCATGTCACAATTAATGACGAAATTACAAAGGAGCATATAACCCCTGCTTTTTTGTATCGGGAGAAAATTCCGCAAAGCATACCGAAAATACTGAAAAGCCCCATGTATTCCCCGTTTGGGTACATAAGAAAGGAATAAAGAAAACCCATACCGACTCCGCAAACACTCCCGGCTCCCAGCCCTCCCACTAACGCTACAAGCATTATATAAACTGCAGACAAAGACTTGCCAAGAGATATGTTAAACACCGTCACTTCTCCAAGCCCTATTACTGACAAAGCCACCAATACCAGAAAACCAACGGAACTGTCAGGGGTAATGTCCCTGTCTGGACTTTTTACAATGTGGGTTGTCTTTTCAAACACCATAGCCATAAAAAAGCACACAAGGCATTCAGAAATAAGCATTACAAGGTAGTATAGTGACCGTTGCCACTGACCTATAAAAATAAGCCCTGCCACAAAAAGGGAAATGGCACCTATTATCGCAACGGTGTATTGCCCACGCTTGTCCGAAACGGTGGTAACCGCAGTAAACACCAGTGCAAAAAGAACAAAAGCAAGTATGTACTTAATAAACGTAATCCCCATACCTACCGAGAAGATACCCATAAGAGAACCAAAGGCAACCAGCCCCCCTCTTATAATATTGTCGGGGTGATTACTTACATACGCCGCAAAAAGAGCGAGTGCAAAGGGAGAAAGACAGTCAAAAAACACCACCCGCCCCAGCATAAATGCAAAAACAATACTTACTAAATCCCACCACCCGAAATTTACCTTTTGTTTTACCTTTAAAATTACTTTTTCCACTATAATCAATCCTTCTTTTGTTAGTAA
>JAGCLT010000074.1 GCA_017646825.1 Clostridia bacterium
GGTAAAGAAGACATTGCACAGGTTGCTTCAATTTCTGCTGCTGACCCTGAAATCGGTACACTTATTGCTGAGGCAATGGATAAAGTATCAAAAGACGGTGTTATCACTTTAGAAGAAGGAAAAACTGCTGAAACATTCTCAGAAGTAGTTGAAGGTATGCAGTTTGACAGAGGTTACATTTCACCTTATATGGCTACTGATACAGAAAAAATGGAAGCAGTTCTTGATAATCCTTATATTTTAATCACAGACAAGAAGATTACAAATATTCAGGAAATTCTTCCGATTTTAGAACAAATCGTTCAGCAGGGCAAAAAGTTATTAATTATTGCTGAAGACATTGAAGGCGAAGCATTGGCAACAATTCTTGTTAACAAACTAAGAGGTACATTTACCTGTGTTGCAGTTAAGGCACCGGGCTTTGGTGACAGAAGAAAAGCGATGCTTGAAGATATTGCAATTCTAACAGGCGGTCAGGTTATTTCAGATGATTTGGCACTTGACTTAAAAGAAACTACAATTGACCAGTTAGGTGTTGCACACCAGGTTGTTGTTCAAAAAGAAAACACAATCATTGTTAACGGTGCAGGCAACAAAGACGCAATCAAAAACAGAGTTGCACAGATTAAGGCTCAACTTGAAGAAACAACTTCTGAATTTGACAAAGAAAAATTGCAGGAACGTCTTGCTAAATTATCAGGCGGTGTTGCGGTTATCAAAGTAGGTGCTGCTACAGAAACTGAAATGAAAGAAAAGAAATTAAGAATAGAAGACGCTTTGGCTGCTACAAGAGCCGCAGTTGAAGAAGGTATTGTTGCAGGTGGCGGTACAGCATTTATTAATGCAATTCCTGAAGTTGCAAAAATTGTTGAAACTGCGTCAGGCGACGAAAAAACAGGTATGACAATTATATTAAAGGCTTTGGAAGAACCTGTTAAGCAAATTGCTAAAAACGCCGGTCTTGAAGGTTCTGTAATTGTTGAAAAAGTTAAAGCTTCAAAAGCAGGTATCGGTTATAACGCACTTATTGATGAATATCAGGATATGGTTAAAGCCGGTATTGTTGACCCCACTAAAGTTACACGTTCTGCATTACAGAATGCTGCAAGTGTTGCTTCAATGATACTTACAACCGAAAGCGTTGTTGCAGACAAACCTGCTCCTGAACCAGCTGCACCTGCAGGTGCTCCCGGAATGGGCGGAATGTATTAATAAATTAAAGGACAAAAATGATTTAATCATTTTTGTCCTTTTTTTTGCATATATAAGTATATGAGGTGAATTATTATATGCTTATATTATTAAAAAGGTCGCAAATTATTTTGTCAGTAGTTCTGATTATTTCAGTTTTATTTTCGTTGTCCTATTTTAGCATTGCAAAGGAAAAGGCGTTTGTTGTGGTAGATAAAAAAGTAATAATTGTTGACCCGGGACACGGCGGGATGGACGGCGGTGCAGTAGGAGTCGCTGGTACGTTGGAGAAGGACATAAATTTAAAGATTGCCTATAAACTGAAAAATATCGCTGAGAATAATGGGGTTGAAGTTATTTTGACAAGAGACCAGGACGTGTCTCTACACACAACTTCCAGTGACAGAGTAAGTTCGCAAAAGCGTTCCGATTTGGAATTTCGAAAAAAGTTTATGACTGAAAATCCAAATTACATTTTTATCAGCATTCACCAGAATAAATTCGGGCAGTCGAAATACAGAGGTGCACAGGTTTTTTATGCTGACAATCAATCCTCTTTGAATCTTGGAAATGCAATTCAGAAATCTCTTATTGAAACCTTGAATGACGGCAATACAAGGGTGGCGAAAAAGGTTTCAAATGACATATTTTTATTAAAAGGAGTTAACTCAACTGCTGTTATTGTAGAGTGTGGTTTTTTGTCTAACAAGGAAGAAGAGAAACTATTAAACAGTGAAGAATATCAGCAAAAAATCGCTGAAGCAATTTTTAACGGAATTAAAAATTTTTCTTGACAATGTAATTTTTTGGTGGTAAAATAGCAATGGTTAGCATAGACTAACTCGTTTTACAAAGGAGGGAGAAAAATGAGTATCAGAATTGCACTTGCGGGTAATCCTAACAGCGGCAAGACAACCATGTTTAATGCACTTACCGGTTCTAACCAATACGTTGGAAACTGGCCAGGCGTTACTGTAGAGAAAAAAGAAGGCTATCTTAAGTCTGACCAAAGCGTTATTATAACAGATTTGCCCGGTATATACTCGTTATCTCCTTATACTTTAGAAGAAGTAGTAGCCCGTGATTATCTTACAGAGGACAAGCCTGATGCAATAATTAACTTAGTTGATGCAACTAACATTGAGCGAAATTTATATCTTACTACCCAACTTACAGAACTGGGTATCCCTGTGATTATTGCTCTTAATATGATAGATATTGTTGAAAAGTCAGGGGATAAAATAGACGTGTTGGCAATAGAAGAGGCTTTCGGTTGTCCTGTTGTGCTCGTTTCGGCGTTAAAAAACTCAGGGCTTGATGAACTGATGGCAAAGGCGTCACAACTTGCAAAAAGTGGCAAAAGACAGGACAACACTTTTAAATTTTCTCAAAGCGTTGAAAAGGCTGTTGATAATATCAGGACTATTGTTAAAGATAAGACAGATGATATTTCTTCACGCTGGTATGCTATAAAACTTTTTGAGAAAGATATGAAGATTTTTGATAAATTGGAACTTCTACAAAAAGAAAGAGAATTTATATTTAAAATTATTGAACAATGCGAGTCAGACCTGGACGATGACTGCGAAAGCATTATAACGTCTGGCAGATACGATTACATAGAAAAAATAGTTAAAAACAATGTTAAAAAAGCAGGTGGATTGTCTTACACAAACAAGATAGATAAAGTTCTTACCAACAGATTTTTGGCTCTTCCCATATTCGCAGTACTTATGCTTTTGGTTTATTATCTTGCTGTTACTGTTGTTGGAGGCGTTGCAACAGATTTTGTTATTGACACGGTTTTCGGTGAATGGATTTCCGTACCATTGGAAAACTTATTGATTTCTATTAAAACAGCTTCATGGCTTAACAGTCTTATTTTAGACGGCATAGTTGTAGGGGTTGGCTCTGTTGTCAGTTTTTTACCCCAGATGGTTGTTTTGTTCTTGATGCTTTGCATATTGGAAGACTGTGGATATATGTCCAGAATTGCATTTATTATGGATAAAATTTTCCATTATTTCGGGCTTAGCGGTAAAAGTTTTATACCGATGCTTATTGGCACAGGTTGTTCCGTGCCAGGTATAATGGCTTCGCGTACCATTGAAAATGAAAGCGATCGAAAAATGACAATTATTACTACTTCGTTTATTCCCTGTGGTGCAAAGATGCCTGTTATCGCTCTTTTTGCATCAGCATTTTTCCGCGGCGCGTGGTGGGTTGCCCCTCTTGCTTATTTTATCGGTGTAGTTTCCGTAATTGTATCAGGTGTAGTTCTTAAAAAGACATCGTTGTTTTCAAGTGATGAAACTCCCTTTGTTATGGAGCTTCCCAACTATCATATTCCAGGGTTAACAAATGTGTTGCGAGGAACCTGGGACAGAAGCTGGTCCTTTGTTAAAAAAGCAGGAACAATTATACTTCTTGCTTCAATAGTTGTTTGGTTTTTATCAAATTACAGCATTGAGGGCGGAAGGATTATCAAAACTGTCCATATGGATACTTCTATACTTGCAGTGATTTGCAGCATTTTTGCACCGATATTTGCGCCCCTTGGTTTTGGCAACTGGCAAGCAACTTCAGCAACAATTTTAGGACTGGTGGCAAAAGAGGAAATAGTAGGCGCTTTCGGCGTTTTGTATGGTGATAATATTGCTTCGTATTTTACTGTTTATTCTGCATTTTCATTTCTTTTATTTAATTTACTTTGTGCCCCGTGTTTTGCGGCTATGGGTGCAATTAAGAGGGAAATGGACAACGGCAAATGGACATTTTTTGCGATTGGATACCAGATAGTTTACGCGTATATTGTGGCTTTAATGTACTACCAGTTTGCGTTATTATTTAGTGGTGAAAACTTCACCCTTTTATCTGCAGTTTCAATATTGATTTTTATTACATTTGCTTACTTTATTTTCAGAAAAAGTATTGACAAAAATGCAAAAAAGGTGTATCATAAAGTGTAATCAGCAAAGGCGCTGTGGACGGTGTCCGCAGTGCCTTTTTTATTAAAGTTCTAGGGGAGATAAAAATGAGCAGAATTCCTGAAATTTTTGGCAGTTTGGTTTTTAACGAAACTGCTATGAAAGAAAAATTACCGCACGACACTTACAAGGCATTAAAAAAGACGGTGCAACACGGAAAGCCGCTTGATATAAATCTTGCAAATGAGGTTGCCAACGGCATGAAAGAGTGGGCCCTTGAGAAAGGTGCTACACACTTTACTCATTGGTTTCAGCCTATGACCGGTATTACTGCAGAAAAGCACGACAGTTTTATTGCTCCTGCAGGTAACGGCAAAGTTATTATGGATTTTTCCGGTAAGGAATTAATAAAAGGCGAATCTGATGCTTCGAGTTTTCCATCAGGTGGATTAAGAGCTACGTTTGAAGCTCGCGGTTACACTGCCTGGGACCCGTCGTCTTACGCTTTTATTAAAGACCGTACACTTTGCATTCCTACGGCATTTTGTTCATATTCAGGGCATGCTCTTGACAAAAAAACCCCCCTTTTACGTTCGATGGATACAATTAACAAGCAAGTTTTGCGTGTGCTTCGTCTGCTTGGTGATGATACTACAAAATCTATAAGAACAACTGTTGGTGCAGAACAGGAGTACTTTTTAATTAAAAAAGACCATTTTAAACAGAGAAAAGATTTGATATTTACAGGCAGAACCTTGTTTGGTGCAAAACCGCCTAAAGGTCAGGAACTTGATGACCATTATTTTGGTGCTATCAAACCATGTGTTCTTGATTTTATGAGCGAACTTGATGACGAGCTTTGGAAACTTGGAATACTTGCAAAAACCGAGCACAACGAAGCGGCTCCGGCTCAGCACGAACTAGCACCTATTTTTGATACTACCAATATTGCCACTGACCACAATCAGCTGACAATGGAAATAATGAAAAAAATTGCTTACAAGCACGATTTGACATGCTTGTTACACGAAAAGCCTTTTGCCGGTGTTAACGGCAGTGGTAAACACAACAACTGGTCAATTATTACTGACAGCGGGGAGAACTTATTTGAGGCTGGAGACAAGCCTGAGAGCAATACAAGATTTTTGTTATTCTTAGCAGCAGTAATTAAAGCTGTTGATGAGTATCAGGATTTACTTCGTATTTCAGTTGCCAGTGCAGGAAATGATCACAGACTTGGCGGTGGAGAAGCACCACCCGCAATTATGTCAATTTTCATTGGTGACGAACTTGGTGAAGTGGTTAATTCTATTATTGATGAATGTGAGTATTTGAAGACTGAACAGGGTAAAATGGCACTTGGTGCAAAAGTTATCCCTCAGTTTAAGAAAGATACAACTGACAGAAACAGAACATCACCCTTTGCATTTACGGGTAACAAGTTTGAGTTCCGTATGCTTGGCTCTGCATTCTCTGTTTCAGGTCCTAACTTTGTTTTAAATACTATTGTTGCAGAAGTTCTTTCTCAATTTGCGGACTATATGGAAACTATGGATGATTTGGAACTTGCAACATCAACTTTAATATCAAATGTATTTAAAAATCACAACAGAATAATTTTTAATGGCAACAACTATTCGAAAGAATGGGTTAAAGAAGCTGAAAAACGCGGACTTTTGAATCTTAAATCAACCGCAGATGCTTTGCCTTATTACATTACTGACAAAAACGTGCAGTTATTTGAAAAGCACAGAATATTTACAAAAGATGAACTATATTCACGTTATGAAATATTAACAGAGATGTACTGCAAGACTCTTAACATTGAAGCTTTAACTATGATTGATATGGTTAAGCAGGATATTATTCCTGCGGTTTCATGTTATGCAAATGATTTGTGTGTAACTGCAACAAACAAAAAACAGTTATCACTAAACTGTAAAGTGGAAGAATCTGTTGCAAAAGAAGTTTCGGACTTGTCGGGTGTTATGTACAATTTGCTAGTTAAATTGGAAGACAATATGAGTAAAGTTAAGGATTATTCCGATTACAGACAACTATCTGAATATTATCGTGATGTGGTAATCCCTTCTATGAATGATTTAAGGGAAGTAGTTGATGCTCTTGAGGTTTTGGTAGGCACCGATTACTGGCCATATCCGTCTTATGCAGAAATGCTTTTCTATATCTAAAGGGGAGTGTATTGATTTGGAAAGAAAAATTAATGAAGAATGCGGTATTTTTGGTATCTACAGTAAAGACGACCTTGATGTTTCAAAACTGACATATTTCGCATTATACGCTTTGCAGCACAGAGGACAGCAGGGTTGCGGTATGGCAGTAAATGATTTGGACAAGGTTGTTGTTAAGAAAAACGTAGGACTTGTTTCCGAAGTATTTAACGAGGAATTTTTATCAAAAACCAAAGGTAAGATTGCAGTTGGTCACGTTTTATATTCTGGTGCAAATGCCAAAACTTTGGACAGTGTTCAGCCTTTACACACTAATTATGTCAAAGGATATTTGTCAATCGTTCACAACGGAGCAATATCAAATGCTGATAAATTAAGAAAAGAACTTCTTGCCAACGGTGCAATTTTCCAGACAACAAGCGATGTTGAGGTTATTGCTTATCTTTTGGCAAAAGAACGCTTTAAATGCGGTTCTGTTGAAGAAGCAATAAAGCGTGTTGTTCCTATGCTTGAGGGTGCGTTTTCACTGCTAATTATGAGTCCTAAAAAACTTATTTGTGTAAGAGACAAGTACGGAATAAGACCTTTATGTATCGGTAAAATTGATAATTCAGTTATTTTTGCATCAGAGTCTTGCGCCTTAAATGCAGTAGGTGCTGACTTTGTTCGTGATGTAAAACCTGGTGAAATAATTACAGTTACACAAGACGGAACTTATTATGACGATTCAATGTGCGGGGGCAAGTCTGCACTTTGTATATTTGAGCACATTTATTTTGCAAGACCTGACAGCGTAATTGACGGTCAGAGTGTTTATGCTTCCCGTGTAGAAGCAGGAAAAATTCTTGCAAGGCAATATCCCGTAGAGGCAGACGCAGTAATAGGCGTTCCTGATTCAGGTATTCCTGCGGCAATCGGTTATGCAAAAGAATCAGGGATTCCTTATGAAAACGGTCTTGTTAAAAACAGGTACATTGCAAGAACATTTATTCAGCCGTCGCAAGACCAGCGAGAAAAGAGCGTAAATATTAAACTTAATGTTTTATCCGAAACAGTTGAGGGTAAAAGGATTATAATGATAGATGACTCAATTGTAAGAGGAACTACACTTGCAAACATTGTTAAGCTTTTAAAGAATGCAGGAGCTTTGGAGGTACATGTAAGAATAAGTTCACCTCCATTCTTGTGGCCTTGTTTTTACGGGACGGATGTTGGTACAAGAAGCCAACTTGTTGCATGCAAACATTCAATTGATGAAATCAGACAATTGATTGGTGCTGATTCATTAGGATTTTTAAAACTTGACGGCATAAGCCAAATTGCCAAAAACTGTAATCTTGATTTTTGTACTGCTTGTTTCTCAGGTGAATATGTATATGAACACGAGGTACTTTAATTATGAAAAACTTAAGTAGTCTTAAAATTGGCGAAAGCGGAGTAATTAAAAAGCTTCACGGTGAGGGAGCTGTGAGGAGAAGAATAATGGATATGGGGATTACAAAGGGCACAACAGTAAGTATAGTTAAGGTTGCACCTTTAGGCGACCCATTGGAAATCAATGTTCGCGGATACGAATTATCATTAAGGAAATCCGATGCAGAGTTTATTGAGATTATATAGGTGATTAATATGCTTGATTTTATTATTGCTAATTTGTCAACAATTATTGTTTCTCTAATTCTTTTAATTATTGTGGCGTTAATTATTGCCGTTAAAATAAAAGACAAGAAAAGCGGCAAGTGTTGCAGTAACTGTAAGGGCTGCGGAGAAAGATACATTTGCAAAAAATAATTGTAAATAGTACTTGATATTTGAATTCAATAATGATATAATTTTTAGTGAATTGAGGTTTACTATGCCTAAGTTTTTTACTGACAAATCAAATATTTTTGATGATAGTCTTCAAATAGTCGGCGAAGATGTTATGCATATTTCTAAAGTTCTTCGTATGAAATGCGGTGAAATTATCACTGTGTGCGATGGTGCGGGAACTGATTACGAAGTTTCTATAAGTGAAATTTCAAAGGACTATGTTAAGGCAGATATTATTTCATCAAACAAAAGTATGTCTGAACCGTCAGTATATATTACTTTATATCAGGCTTTACCTAAACAAGGCAAAATGGAAAGCATCATTCAAAAGAACACAGAACTTGGTGTTTCGGAGTTTGTGCCTGTTTTCAGTAAAAGGTGCGTAGTAAAACCCAGCGACAAAACTGCAAGATGGCAAAAAGTTGCAGAATCTGCTGCCAAGCAAAGTGGAAGAGGAATTATTCCTACAGTCCGCGATGTTATAAATTTTGGCGATGCTATTAAAGAAATGGCAGATTTTGAAACTAAAGTTATTCTTTATGAGGGTGAAAAAATCACAAAGATTAAGGAAGTTGTTAAAGAGGGTTGTAAAAGAATTGCAGTTTTAGTTGGACCCGAAGGCGGATTTGAACAGGAGGAAGTATTAAAGGCAACACAACTTGGTATTTCTTCTGTAACATTAGGGACAAGAATTTTAAGAACAGAGACAGCTGCAGCGGCAGTTACACCTGTAATTTTATTTATACAAGGAGATGTTTAATTTGGCTAATAACTCAAAAGAGATTAAAGCAAAGAAAGCGGCAATGCAGGAAAAAATCGTTAATGATTTTCTTTTGCAGTTCACTTTCTCAATACTTTCTGCTATGCTCCTTATGTATATTTACAACGGCAGACTTTTCAAATACGGTTCTGCAGTAGGTAATTCAATGCCTGTATTTATCTGGACTTTATTTGGTGTTTTTGCTGTTTTGGGTATAATTTTTACATATTTGCATAAGAATAAAGGTAAGGGCAGTTTTAAAGTCGCCGCTATTTATCTGTTTGTGCTTTGTGCAGGAATGTTCTGGTGCATTGGTTTTGAAACATTGTTTAACGTGTTCAATATTGTTGTTCCGTTCTTTAATGCAAAACGTGCAATGGAGGCTTTATTCATTCTTATCGGTGTTTCGGTTGCTGTTGAATTTGTAATATATTTTGTTAGAAACGCAAAAGTAAAATAAACTAAAACGGTAAGGAATTCCTTACCGTTTAATATTTTTATGGTGGTGCAAAAATGAAACTACAAACTTTTAAAATTAAAGACGGAGTTACTCTTAATTATTTGAAAACTGACAAATTCAAAACTACAAATTTATCTTTTTTTATTAACAGACCTCTTACTGAAGAAGAGGTTACAATAAACGCTCTATTGTCTTTAGTATTAAAACGCAGTTGCCCTATGTATAAAACTAGTATGGAACTTAACAATGCCCTAAATGATTTGTACGGTGCGGTTATTGATACTGGGATTAAAAAGAAAGGCGCAAATCAGTTTATTGTTACGTCTTTTTCATTTGTTAATGAAAAGTTTATTCCGGGAAAGCCTCCAATTATTGATGAGATATTTGCCATTGCAAAAGACCTATTGTTGAGTCAAAGCGGTTTTAATGACGAATATGTATCTCAGGAAAAAGAAAACCTCAAATCTCTTATTCTGTCACAGAAAAATGACAAACGTCTGTACGCTCAGGCTCGTTGTATAGAAGAAATGTGCAAGGGTGAGCCTACGGGAATTATGCGTTACGGATACGTTGACAAAGTTGACGGAATTACAAACGAACAGTTATTTACACACTATAAAAATACTGTACTTAAATCCGGCGTTGACGTGTTTATTTGCGGTGATGTTGATATAGACAAGGTTTTATCTTTAGTTAATGAAATGTATAAAGAGTTTAACATAAAGTTCAGAGATTACATTGATTTGGCAGTTAAAACAGAAGTATCTGAAGTAAAAGATATTACTGAAACAGAAGAAATTGCACAGGGTAAACTGTCTATTGGTTTTAGAACTGGATTAACATCAAAAGACAGACAATATCCTGCACTGATGATGTATAATGCAATTTTAGGTAGCGGTATATTTTCAAAATTATTTAATAACGTAAGGGAAAAATTATCCCTGTGTTATTACGCATCATCATCTGTTGACAGTATTTCTGGAACAATGTATATTAATTCCGGTATAGAGGTTGCAAACTTTAAAAA
>JAGCLT010000012.1 GCA_017646825.1 Clostridia bacterium
TAACTCTTGTGCTTGATAAATTAATGGATATATTTATCGGTATGGGCTTTTCTATTGTTGAGGGCCCCGAAATAGAACTTGACTATTACAATTTCGAGGCGTTAAATCTACCGCCTGACCATCCTGCGCGTGACACACAGGATACATTCTACATTACAGAAAATGTACTTCTAAGAAAACAAACTTCTCCTGTTCTGATAAGAACTATGGAACAGCAAAAACCACCAATTAGAATTATTGCTCCCGGACGAGTTTTCAGAAGCGATAATGTTGACGCAACTCACTCACCTGTTTTCCACCAGATTGAGGGACTTGTTGTTGACAAGGGTGTTACAATGGCAGACTTAAAAGGTACTCTTGATACATTTTGTAAAAAACTTTACGGCGAGGGTATCCAGTCAAGATTCAGACCACATCATTTCCCCTTTACAGAGCCAAGTGCTGAAATGGATATTTCATGTCCTGCTTGTCACGGTAAAGGTTGCCGTGTTTGCAAAGGCGAGGGCTGGGTTGAAATTTTAGGTGCAGGTATGGTTCATCCTAAAGTTTTAAAGACCTGCAACATTGACCCTGAAGTTTACAGCGGTTTTGCTTTTGGTATCGGTCTTGAACGTGTTGCTATGCGTCAGTTTGATATTGACGATATGCGTCTGTTCTACGAAAATGATTTAAGATTTTTAAAACAATTTTAAGGGGAGAGTAGAGAGGATATGAAAGTACAGTTATCTTGGATAAAAGACTTTGTTGATATAGATGTTACGCCAAAACAATTTGCAGAAGATATTACTATGAGCGGTACTATGGTGGAATCTGTAGAACAACAGGGCGAAGATATTATAAACGTTGTAGTTGGTAAAATTTTAAAAATAGAAAAACATCCCGATGCTGACAAACTTGTGGTTTGTCAGGTAGATGTGGGTGAAGAAGTTGTGCAGATAGTTACAGGTGCTACCAATGTTTTTGAAGGTGCTGTAATTCCTGTTGCAAAAGACAATTCAACTTTGCCTGTTGGTAAAATTAAAAAGGGTAAATTAAGAGGCGTTGAAAGTTGTGGTATGCTTTGCTCCGAAGAAGAACTTGGCATTGCTACAAAACCTGCCGAGGGTATTTTAATTCTTGACGACAGTTATACAATTGGTATGGACATAAGAGAAGCACTTCATTTAAACGAATGTATTGCTGAATTTGAAATCACATCAAACAGACCTGACTGCTTAAGTGTTATCGGTCTTGCAAGAGAAGTTGCAGCAACATACAATAAGCCCTTAAAACTGGCTGAGCCTCAGGTTAAAGAATGCGGTGGTGACATTAACAGTTTTGCAAAAGTTACAGTTTTGGACAAAGATTTATGTTTAAGATACACTGCAAGAGGTGTTAAAAATGTAAAAATTGCACCGTCACCTGACTGGTTAAAAACAAGACTTGAAAATGCAGGAGTTCGTTCTATTAACAACATTGTAGATATAACAAACTATGTAATGCTTGAGTACGGTCAGCCAATGCACGCTTTTGATATGAGAAATGTATGCGGTAACGAAATTGTTGTACGTCGTGCAAAAGACGGTGAAAAAATCACTACATTAGACGAGATTGACAGAGATTTGGACAGTAATATGCTTGTTATTGCAGACGGTGAAAAAGCAGTTGCAGTTGCAGGTGTAATGGGCGGTTTTAACAGCGAAATCAAAGATGATACTACAGAGATTTTATTTGAAAGTGCTACGTTCCTTGGAAGTTCTGTAAGAAAGACTGCTAAAAAACTGGGCTTAAGAACAGAATCTTCTGCAAGATTTGAAAAAGGTCTTGACCCGCACAATACTTTAAATGCAATTAACAGAGCATGTGAGTTAATTGAACTTTTAGGTGCAGGTGAAGTTATCTCAGGCGTTATTGATGTTTATGACAAACTTCCTGAAAACAACGTAATTAAGTTCAGACCTGAAAAAATCAACGAATTTTTAGGCACAGATATAAGTAAAGAAGAAATGGTTAACACATTTGAAACTTTAGAAATTAAAGTTGACGGCGATAACCTTATAATCCCTACATTCAGAGGAGACATTGAGGGAGAAGCAGACGTAGCGGAAGAAGTAGCAAGAATTTACGGCTACAACAACATTCCGTCAACATTAATCAAAGGCGAAGCAATTGTCGGCGAGAAAAACGATAAGCAGAAAACCCTTGACAAGGTTATGGACACTTTCTCTGCTATGGGATTTTATGAATCTATTACTTTGTCATTCAACTCACCAAAAATTTATGAGAAATTAAACATTGAACCACAAAGTTATGTTAAAATCTCAAATCCTCTAGGTGAAGACCAGAGTATTATGAGAACTACAGTAATAGGCTCAATGCTTGACACAGTTGCTGTTAACTACAATTACAGAAACGAAGAAGCATACCTTTACGAAATTGGCACAAAATATTTAAAGGTTGAGGGCAGTGAACTTGCTGACGAAAAGCAGGAAATTGTTGCTGCTATGTATGGCAAAAATGTTAACTATTACACAGCAAAAGGTGTTTTGGAAAAACTTTTTGAACAGTTTGGTATTTCATATTATGAAATTGAAAGAGAGACTGAGAACAACATTTTCCACCCGGGACAGGCTGCTAAAATTATGTTAAAGAGAAAGCACTGTGCAACTGTAGGCAGAGTTCACCCGAAAGTTCTTGACAATTTTGGAATTAATGTTCCTGTATATATGGTTGTAATTGATTTTGAAGCAATAATGGAAAACAAAAAGACTGCAAAATCATATAAGCAATTGCCTAAATTCCCTGCAGTTACAAGAGATATCGCAATGATTGTTGACGAAGAAGTAACTGTTCGTGAAATTGAGGATATAATAAGAAGAACAAAAACTAATATTATTGAATCATGGAAACTGTTTGACGTTTACAGAAGCGAACAAATCGGTGCAGGAAAGAAGAGTATTGCATATTCAATAGTATTCCGTTCAATGGACAAAACTTTAACTGATGATGATGTAAATCCTGTAATGGACAATATTTTAAATCAGTTATCAGAAAAGTTTGGTGCAGAACTTAGAAAAATGTAATTTAGGAGGGTTGCCAAATGGATGAAACAACAAAATTTGATTTACATGACAACAGAGAAATATATGCAAGAGAAATAATTGATACAGTATATAACGCTTTAAAGGAAAAAGGGTATAATCCAATAAGTCAGATTGTGGGATACATTTTATCAGGCGACCCCACATATATTACTGGTCACAACAACGCACGTTCTATTATCAGAAAATTGGAACGTGACGAGTTGTTGGAAGAAATAGTAAAAGAGTATCTTAAGGAGAAATAATCTGTGAATAAGGCCGTAAAAACAGTTAGTTTTATTGTTGTTGCAACATTTTTATCTAAACTGATGGGTCTGTTTCGTGATATTTTGGTTGCAAATTATTACGGAACAGGTGTTTTGGGTACTGCGTTTTTAAATGCAAGTACCATTCCCGTTGCGTTTTTTGATTTGACTTTAGGTGCAGCAATTTTATCAAGTTTTATACCTGTTTTTAACGGCTTTTTGCAAAGAGGAGACAAAGATAAGGCTTTTGAATTTTCCAACAGTTTTATTAATCTTGTATTTTTAATTACTGTCGTTTTCTCGGTAATTGGCTCAATTTCCCCCAACTTTCTTGTTAATGCCGTTGCAAGTGGTATCGGTGCGGATGCAAAAGAAATTACCGCAAGATTGCTTATAATTTTGCTTCCTACAACTATATTTACGGGACTTGCATACAGTGTTGTAGGAATTTTACAGTCATTTGATGAATTTAATATTCCTGCAATTATAAGTCTTGTTTCCAACCTTATAGTTATTGGATATCTGGTGTTATTTAACGACAGATTCGGTGTTTACGGACTTGCAATAAGTATGCTTTTAGGTTGGAGTATGCAGTTAATTGTGCAAATTCCTGCTCTTATTAAAAAGGGTTACAGATACAGATTTGTACTGAATTTCAAAAACGAAGGAATTAAAGACGTGGCAAAACTGTCTTTGCCAATTCTGATTGCATCATGGGTGCAACCAATTACTGTACTTATAAACAAAAATTTCGCATCATATTTATACAGCGGAAGCGGGTCCAGTGCACTTGACTACGCTAACAGACTTTACATTATAGTTGTCGGTGTTTTCGCATTTGCAATAACAAATTATATTTTCCCATCTATGTCCCGATTTGGTACTGACGGGGATAAAGAGCAGTTTACCAAAGTATTAAAATCATCAGTTAAAACAATTGTACTTATTACCGTACCTATTTTTTTAGGTATGATGCTGTTGTCAAGAGAAATAATCACCATAGTTTATGCCAGAGGAGAGTTTAATGAACTGTCTGTAAAACTGTGTTCGGGAGCCCTTTTCTTTTACAGTATAGGTATGGTAAGTTACGGATACAACGAAATAGTAAACAAGTGTTTTTATGCTCTTAAAAAAGCAAGAGTTCCTATGATTGCATCAATTCTTGGAATAGTACTTACTTCAGTTTTATCATGGGCATTTATGAAATACACTACTTTTGGAGTAAACGGACTTGCCCTTTCGTCATCTGTAGGTTTGATTTTTGTTTCAGTTATTCTTTCTGCTTTTGTTAACAGAGAATTTCCGAAACTTATTGACGGCAAATTACTGTTAGGTATTTTAAAAACATTTGTTTGCGGTTTAGTTATGTTTGCTGTTGGTTTTTTGGTTAAGACAGTTACCGCAGGTCTGGGAATGATTTTGTCTGTTGCAATAACGGTTATAGTATGTGCTATAGTTTATTTCGTTTTAATGTTCCTTATTAAAAATGAGGAATTATTGCAAGTAGTAAATAAAGGAGTAAAAAAATGAATTTAATTAAAAACAGTTTAATTTACAAATTCATAATTTCTTTTTGCTTATGGTGTAAGAATAAGTGGGACAACAGTACCATTGGGTATTATTTTACCCGTGATAATGACGACAACAAATTCAAAAACAGTCTCATTTTTAAAATTATTAACAAGCCTGTAATGTGGATTTCAAATTTACAAGCTTCGGAAAAAATTAAGAAACTGGGACAGACCAGTTTGCTTATTAAATATATATCAAAGTACCACCTGTTTGTATATGCAACTATATTTTTGGCACCATTTGTGCCTACTTTTGCATGTCTTGCACTGGTTGGTATTACATTTTTCTCATATTTTATACACAGAATTTTTATAAACGCCCAGCCCATAAAGTTAGACGGTTTTGGTATTTTAGTAATACTGCTTCTTTTGATTTTTGGTGTTTGTACGCTGACGTCACTTGCAGTAATGTCAAGTATTAAAATCTATATGGTTTACTTGCCCTTTATTGCATTTGTGTTTGTGGTTATAAAAGCACTTGATACAAAAGAAAAAGCCATTACTGCCATTACTGTATTTATTGCGGCAGGTGTTTTTGTTTCTTTATACGGCATTTATCAGCAGTTTTTCGGCAACAATTTAGGACATGCCTGGCTTGATGATGAAATGTTTGAGCAAATTACAGTAAGGGTTTATTCCACTTTGGAAAACCCAAATGTACTTGGTGAATATCTGTTACTTGCATTGCCTTTGGCGGCAGCTATGATATGGGGATGCAAAAAGTTCATTAACAAGGTTATTTTTGCTGGTGCATTCGGTGTTATGGCACTTTGTATGATTTTTACACAGTCACGAGGTTGCTGGCTTGGTCTTATCCTTGCGGCGGCGGTGTTTGTAGTTCTTGTTGACAAGCGTTTTATTATTGCAGGAATTTTACTTTTATGCGCTTTGCCTTTTGTGTTACCGGAAAGTATTATTACAAGATTTACAAGTATCGGTGATTTATCCGATTCTTCGTCTTCTTACAGACTATATATCTGGCTTGGAACAATTAATATGTTAAAAGATTTTGCGCTGTACGGCATAGGACTTGGCAGCGATGCATACAACCAGATTTATCCATTTTATTCCTATAGCGGAATTATTGCTCCTCATGCTCACAATCTTTATTTACAGATTATGTGCGAAACGGGCATTGCAGGACTTCTTACTTTTGTTGTTTTAATGTTTGTAACGTTAAAGAAAATATATCTTGGTTTTATAAGTGACAGAAAAGGAATAGCGGGTATATGTTGCGCCTCGGTACTTGCAGGTCTTTTAGGTTTCTTACTGCAGGGTATGTTTGACTACGTATGGTACAATTACCGTGTAATGCTTCTTTTCTGGATATTTATCGGTATAGGACTGGGATGCAGGAGGGTTTTAAATGATAAAAATAACACACATAATAAGTGATTCAAATATCGGCGGTGCAGGGCGATATCTTCTGACATATCTTAATAATTGTGATAAAGAACAGTTTGATGTTTCCGTTGTTGTGCCAAAAGACAGTCTATTAATTGAAAAAATAAAAGAACTGGGATTTAATTACTACGAAGTGGATGGAATGGCAGAAACCTCCTACAGTAAAGAGGTAACAAAGGAACTTATTACGGTACTTAGAAAAATAAAACCTGACATAGTTCATACTCACGCAAGTTTGTCGGGAAGAATTGCGGCTCGCCTTACAGGTGTTAAGAGAATTTGCTACACAAGGCACAGCGTTTTCCCCGTTGACAAAAAATTCAAAAATCCCATAAACAGATTTTTAAATAAAATTGCGGACAAGTTTTTGTCATCAGGAATTATTGCAGTTGCCGAAGCCGCAAAACAAAATGTGGTTGACACAGGTATTGACGGAGACAAAATAAAAGTAATTTATAACGGCATTGACAAGCCTGTAGTTTTGTCACAAGAGGAAAAAGAACAGTACAAAGAGGAACTGGGAATACCAAAAGACAAAAAGGTTGTTTCCATTATTGCAAGGCTTACAGAGGTTAAGGGGCATAAGTATTTTATTGATGCTGCCGAAACTGCAATGTTAAAAGGTTTAAATGCGGTATTTGTAATTGCAGGTACAGGAGAGGAATATGACTCACTTGTTGCATATGCAAAAGAAAAAATGCTTGACGATTATGTGATATTTACAGGCTTTTTAAAGGACATATACAAACTTGAAAACATCACCGACGTTCAGGTTAACGCATCATTCGGAACAGAGGCGGCAAGTTTATCATTACTTGAGGGAATGAGCCTTGGCATCCCTGCAGTTGTTAGTGATTTCGGCGGTAATCCCGAACTTATAACAAGCGAAGTTAACGGGTACGTTGTTCCGCAAAAATCAAGCCAGTATATTGCAGAGCAGGTTATAAGGCTTTTGTCAGATGATAAGTTGTATTCCGATATTTCACTATGTTGCGAAAAAGTGTTTAACGACAGATTTACATCTAAGATAATGACAAAAAACATGGAACAGTATTATATGGATTTACTTAAAAAGTAAGGAGGAACAGGTTATGTCAAAGTTAAAACTTAACGTACTTGACTATGTAATTATATTTGTTGTAATTGCAATTTTATTGGTAGGTACATTTTTATTTACAAGGGTTAACAAGACGCAGGCAAGTCTTGGTACTCCCGTTACTTTGGAATTTACTGTAGAGGTCAAAGATTTAACAGAAGTGTCTGCAAAAGCCTTTAGTGATGCAGTAGGAAAACAAGTTGTTTACGGTGTTAAAAACTCCGACTACGGTGAAATTACAGATGTTAAGATTGAGCCGTACAAAAGACTTGCAAAAGATTTAATTAAAGGCGAATATTTTTGGGACACATATCCTGACAAGTATCAGGCGTTAGTTACAATAAAGACAGAGGCTTATGAAAACAGCAAGTTTTTTGTGGGAAACACAGAAGAGTTGCGTGTTGGAGTTAAGATGCCATTTAGCGGAGGCGGAGTTGCTTCCCCCGATGGTTTTATAGTTAAACTTGAAAAAACAGGAGGCGAACAGTAATGATTATTGACAAAAACGGCAGATTATTCGGTAAA
>JAGCLT010000075.1 GCA_017646825.1 Clostridia bacterium
AAGGAAAGGGATCTTTTAAATCCGTACACGTCAATGAAAGTTATGGGAAATCCTGCTTTCGGAACAAGACTTTTTTCCATTCCGTTTTTAGTTCCCACAAACAAAAATTCGCTTTCGGGATTCTTTTGTGCTATGTGTTTTGCAATAGCGATTGCAGGGTTAATGTGTCCCCCTGTTCCGCCTCCTGCACATATTACACGCATACTTTTTAGTCCTTTCTTTATTTTTTACCCTGTGCAGAAACGTTAAGCACAAGGCCCATACAACCCATAATTACAGTAAGGGCAGTACCGCCGTAACTGAAGAATGGAAGAGGCATACCTGTAACAGGCATTGAAGATGTTACAACTGCAATGTTTATAATTACCTGAAAAGCAATAAGCATTGTTACACCCATTGCAAGGTAACGTCCGAATTTATCTTTAGCAGAAAGTGAAATACGTACTCCCCTCCATATTAATATACAGAAAAGAAGAATAACAAGGATTGCACCTATTAGCCCAAGTTCCTCGCAGATAATTGAAAATATAAAGTCGTTATGGGGTTCGGGAATGTAAGAGAATTTTTGTCTGCTCTGACCAAGGCCCAGACCGAAAAGTCCGCCGCTTGCAATAGCGTAAAGGGACTGGATAATCTGATAACCTGTGCCGAGTTTGTCGGCAAAGGGGTCTAAAAATGCAGTTATTCGTTTCCATCTGTACGGCTCCGCCACAATAAGGCCTACCGCGCCCACTACACCTGCAATGCCAAATGGTATGAGATGTTTCCATCTCATACCGGCTATGAAAAGGAGTCCTACAGAAACAAGAGTCACTAAAACTGTAGCACTAAGATGTTTTTCTAGTACGATTAAAGCGTCGGTTAATAAAAGCACTCCAAGGTACGGCACAAGACCTGACCAGAAATTGGCAAGAGGGTCTTCTTTTTTTGCCAGATTCCAGGAGAACCATATTATTAGTCCGACTTTTGCAAATTCTGATGGTTGCAACTGCATAAAACCTAAATCGATCCAACGCTTACCGCCGTTAACCTCTGTACCTACCAGAAGTACAAGAACAAGCAAAAGTCCTACGCCACCAAGAATTATATTGGAAAATTTACCCCATACATGGTAGTCCACAAGGGCAAAAAAAGCAAATACAAAGGTTGCAATAACTGCCCATATTGCTTGCCTTTTAAAAAAATAGAGGGCGTCTCCGTTTGTATAACTTAAGTTTCTGGACCATTCCGAACTTGCAGACATAACCATAATAAGCCCAAAGCCAAGAAGAACAAAAACCGTTATTAAAAAATATAAATCAACGTGTCTTTTTTTCACAATAATCTTCCTTTTAAAATTATAGTACGCCTAAAAGCGAAATTACAACAAGGACTGCAGTTACTGAGGAAAATGCCAGTACTATCTTTTTTTCGTTCCAACCGCACATTTCAAAATGATGATGTATAGGTGTCATTTTAAACACTCTTTTGCCTGTCAGTTTAAAAGACGTAACCTGAATTATTACTGAAAGTGTTTCTGCAAAATATACAAAGCCTACCAATACAAGAATTATGGGATTTTCTAAAACTATCGAAAGCATTGCTACTGCACCGCCCAAAAACAGCGAGCCAGTATCTCCCATAAACACTTTTGCAGGGTTTTTGTTGAAAAGTAAAAATCCGATAAGACCGCCTAAAACTCCGTTTACAAATACTGATAGTGACGGATTATTAACTAATACGCAACCGAAGAATATCATTACTACAATAGTAACAGAGGTTGCTAGACCGTCTATTCCGTCGGTTAAATTAACGCTGTTTACAACACCTACTATAATAAAAAGAGCAACAGGTATGTAAAACCACCCAAGGTCAGCGTAAAATTTAAAAAAGGGTATAAATATTTTAGTAGAGATGATACCGTAGTTAAGCCCCACTACAAGGACAATGGCAGCAACAAATACCTGAAGAAAAGACTTTTGCTTTGCCGTAAGCCCTAAATTTCTTTTTAGAACTACTTTTATGTAGTCGTCAATAAAGCCAATTATTCCGAATGCAACAGAGCCAACTAACACTAACAACAGTTTTGGAGAGAACAGTTTGTAGTTGACTGCTGTTGCAATGAGAACAGCCAATATAAAGACGATGCCCCCCATTGTAGGAGTGCCTCTTTTTTTGCTGTGCCATTCGGGACCGATTTCACGAATCTCCTGTCCGAACTTTAGTTTTATTAAATATTTAATTGCAAAGGGAGCAATTGCTACCGTCACAAAAAAAGATATAAGTGCTGTTACAATACTGTTTGTCATTGCGGTTATCCTTTCATATATAACTGAATTACCTTTTCAAGTTTCATTCCCCGCGAACCTTTGAACAAAATTGTGTCTTCGGGTTTTATGTGTTTCTTAAGATATTGTGCAATTTCCTCATGGGTGTCAAAACTGTGAGACGTAACGCCCAGAGAGGAGGCAGTATCTGCCGTGATCTTGCAACTTTCACCCAATGTTAAAAGTAAATCTATTTTGTTCTTTGAAACAACTTCTCCTAAAGTTTTATGTGTGTCAAAAGCAAAATCACCTTGCTCTAAAATGTCCCCTAAAACTGCAATTGTTTTTCCCTTTGAAATATCCTTTAAAACTTTTAACGATGCTTTCATAGAGTCAAGACTTGCATTGTAGCAGTCTTCAATTATCGTTATTTCGCCGTATTTTATAATGTTTTGCCTCATTCCACAGTTTTCAAACTGCATAATGCCGTCTTTTATTTTTTCTAACGTCATTCCCAGATGCTGACCTATGACAATACCTGCAAGGGCATTAAGCACGTGATGGCTCCCGGGAGCATTAATCGTAAACTGTGTACCAAGTGCATTGAAAGTAACCATTTCTCCTGATACTTTTACATCTTGTGCAACAATGTCTGCATCTTTGTTTTCTATGCCGAAATAAATCTGTTTAAAAGGTAGTTTCCCTTTTAATCCGAACAAAAGGTCGTTGTCGGCATTTAAAACTACAAGGGAGTTTTCGTTCATTCCCTCTAAAATTTCAAGTTTTGCTTTTAATATGTTTTCTCTGCTTCCTAAATTTCCTATGTGTGAGGTGCCGATGTTTGTAATTACTGCAATGTTTGGTTTTACGGCACTTGTAAGTCTTGACATTTCACCAAAGTTACTCATTCCCATTTCCACAACTGCACAGTTGTGGTGGTCTTCAAGGTTAAAAAGAGTAAGAGGGACACCTATTTCGTTATTGAAGTTTCCCTGTGTTTTCATAGTGCCGAAACTTTGGCATAATACACTTGCAATCATCTCTTTGGTACTTGTTTTGCCAACGCTTCCTGTAATTCCGATAACGGGAATGTCAAAAAGAGAACGATAGTATCCTGCAAGTTTAATAAGTGCAACACTTGTGTTCTCGACATATATTATATTTTTGTTTTCCATAGACGGAATAGTTTTGCTTACTATTACGCTTTGGTTGTCTTTTAAATATTCTGTTGCAAAATCGTTTCCGTCAAAGTTTTCGCCTTTTAATGCAATAAACATACCGCCGTCTTTGCTTCTGCTGTCGGTAGTAATTTTATCAACTTTTGAATTTTCGATTTTGCTTATGACTGTGCCGTCAACTGCTTTTATAATATCCTCTATAGAAACAGGTATCAAAGGAAATTCACCCCATTAAATACTTTGCAAGAATTTCTCTTTCATCAAAGTGTATTGTTTTATCTTTTAAAATCTGATACGTTTCGTGGCCTTTTCCTGCTAAAATTATAACGTCGTCTTTCTGGGCATTTTTAATTGCATATTCTATTGCATTTTCTCTGTTTTCTATTACAACATAGTCAGCAGTAGCGTCTTTCATACCGCCCAAAATATCTCTTATAATTGCTGCAGGTTCTTCGCTTCTTGGGTTGTCGGAGGTTATTATGCAAAAGTCAGCAAGTTCTCCTGCAACCTTACCCATAAGGGGACGCTTTTTTGCGTCTCTGTCTCCGCCGCAACCGAACAGTATTACAATTCTGCCCTTTGCAAAGCCTTTTACTGTTTCAAGTATTTTCTTTATTCCGTCAGGAGAGTGCGCATAGTCTATAATAACTGTGTAATCATTTTTGGTGGGATATACTTCAAATCTTCCTTTAACCCCTGTTGCTTTTGCAAGAGTATCTTTTATTAACTCTTTATCTACTCCCAAAGAGGTGCAGATGGAAATAGAAGCAAGGGCGTTATAAACTGAAAACAATCCGGGAATATTTAATGTAAAATGTGTGTCAAGGCAGTCAAATTCAACCCCTGTTGGATTTAAGATTATTTCTGTTGCGGTAATGTCAGCATCGCATGTTCCGTAAGTTACTTTACTGCATGCAACGTCTGAGGCAATTTTTTTACCGCCGTCATCGTCAATATTTATAACTGCTTTGTTACATATTTTGAATAATTTTGCTTTTGCTTTTAAATAATTTTCCATAGTGATATGGAAGTCAAGATGGTCTTGTGTAAGATTTGTAAATGCACTTACTTCAAACTCGCAACCGTGTACTCTATTAAGTTCCAAAGAGTGGGAGGATACCTCCATAACAACGTATGTGCATTTTTCTTCTGCCATTTTAGAAAACAACTGAACAAGTTCTAAAGAATCGGGAGTTGTTCTTTCTGTTTCGTATGCGATGTCGCCAATCATATTTTGATTTGTGCCGATAAGACCCACTTTTTCTCCTGCCGCTTCAAGTATGGCTTTAACAAGGTACGTTACGGTAGTTTTGCCGTTTGTACCTGTAACGCCTATAAGTTTAAAGTTTTGAGTAGGGTTGTTGTAGAAGTTGTGGGCAATCTGCGCAAGAGCAACCCTTGTGTTTTCTACAACAATTACAGGGATTTTTAGCCCTTCAATTTCATGCTGGGCAATTACACATACTGCGCCTTTATCTTCGGCATCTTTTGCATATTTGTGTCCGTCTGTTTTAAATCCGCTTACTGCAACAAAAACATCACCCGGTTTTGCAACTGCAGAGTTACAGCATATACCGGAAACTTCAATATCAAATTTTGTTTCAATCAATTCGCCTATTTTCATTGTTTTTACCCCTTAAAAGATGTTTGCTATTCGCCAATTTCAAGTTTCCTGAATTCTACCGTTACAACACGGCCGATTTCCACCTGCGTTCCTGCCACAGGGTCCTGCTTGTAGGCAATTACGTTTGTGGGGTCGGGATTTGCACCTGCACCCACAATGTTAATATTAAGATTTGCCTGTCTCATAAGTTCTGATGCCTTAATTGTAGAACAGTTAAGCACGTTTGGAACAGTAGTCATGGTAGCAGTTTGTTCCTCGTTTGTGTAAAGCATAATGGTAGAAGATTGATTTACTTTAACTCCGCCTTTTGGAATCTGGTCAAGGACAGTATCATTATCACCGTTTACGCTGTATTTTAGACCAAATGCTGTAAGAACTTTTTTAGCTTCGTCAACGGGTTTTCCTGTTACGTTTGGAATTGTAACCTGAAGTGTTGACAGTTCTTCCGGTGTATAAGCGGGTTCTATGTTAAGGTAATTAAGTGAGTCTTCAAATATATTTCTTGCAACGGGTGCGGCAATTGTTCCGCCGTAGTATGCATTTCCGTTTGGTTCGTCAAGCATAACCAATACTGCTATTTCAGGGTCGTCAGCAGGTGCAAAGCCAATAAATGATGCAATGTATTTTCCTGTTCCTCTTGGTACTTTTTCCGCAGTACCCGTTTTTCCTGCTACACGGTAGCCTTTTATGTACGCTCCACTTCCGCCGCCGTCTGCTACAACTGACTCTAAAATTCCGCACAAAGTTTCGCAGGTTTGCTCTGAAATAATCTGTCTTACCACTTTGTCTTCGTAAGTAGTAACAACATTGCCGTCTGAGTCGGTTAGTTGTTTTACAAGTTTTGGCTGCATAAGTTTTCCGCCGTTTGCAACAGCACATACTGCAGAAATCATCTGCAGAGGTGTTACGTTAAAACTCTGACCAAAAGAGGCAGTAGCCAGTTGGATTTCGTGGAATGCTGACTTGTTATGGAACAACGCCAACGCCTCACCCTCAAGGTCAATTCCTGTTCTGTTTAAAAATCCGAATCCGTCAAAATACTGATAAAACTTTTCAGGACCGATTTTTGCACCTATTTCAATAAATGCGGGGTTGCAGGAGTTTTGCGCTGCCTGAACAAAGGTTTCCTGCCCGTGGCCCCCTGCTTTCCAGCATCTTATATTATGAGAACCTACTTTTTTTGAACCTCCGCAATAAAAAGTGTCGTTTAATTTGCTTGTGCCCTCTTCAAGAGCCATTGCCATGGTAAAGATTTTGAAAGTAGAGCCCGGCTCGTAGGTGTCTGAAACCGCTTTGTTACGCCACATTTTCTGCAACGCTTCGTTATATAGTTTTATTTTTTCGTCGCCTGTTGCGACTTCAATTTGTTCTTTTACTTCGTCATTATTCTGTATTGTGAACGCCTGATTTAAATCAAAATCGGGCTTTGTGCTCATGGCAAGAATGTTACCTGTTTTTACCTCCATAACGATACATGCTGCACCGTTTCCCAACTTGTTTTCCAAAACCGCTGTTTCAAGATGCTTTTCTACAATTCTCTGTATTGTTTCGTCAATGGTAAGTACCACGTTAAGACCGTCTTTAGGGTCTATCATACGCTCGTATTTAAAAGGCATATCCTTTCCGCCTGCGGTTTTTGAAGATACAACACGCCCGGGAGAGCCTCTTAAGTATTTGTCGTAAATCATTTCAATGCCGAAAAGTCCCTGATTATCTGTACCTGTTGTGCCGATAACCTGTGATGCGAAATTACCGTAAGGATAAAATCTTTTTGTTGACTGGTTAAGATTTATACCGGTTATTTTATTGTCTGTAATAAATTTACGTACCTGGTCCGCTTTGTCTTTTTCTATTTTCTCTTTAATTGATATGTATTCCTGATTTTTGGAAATTTTAGCAAGGGTTTCTTCATAGTCGAGTTCTAAAATTTCGCTTAAGCCCTTTGCCACAGTTTCCAAAGGCACATTCTTTTTGTTTGCTGACAACTGGCTTGGTGATGCAGACACAGTTTCAACACTTGCAGATACTGCGAGTTGTTTACCGTTTCTGTCTAATATATCTCCTCGTTTTGACGTAATAAGGCTGTCGCGTGTTTGCTGTTCAACGGCTTCCATCTGGTAGGTTTCGCCGTGAACTACCAAAATATATGCAATTCTTACAATTAGAAGCAACAACAGCGCAATAAAACATAATCCGATAAATGCAGTTCTTTTTTTTATGACTTTTCTTATGGGAGTTTTTTTATTTTTATGGTTTTCCGTTGACATATTATTCCTTCTCCCCTGATAAAATTTATATCCCTTTTGACGAAAATAGTATAAGAAGAGCGTAAACTCCCCTTATACCTTATTTTGTCATTATTTCAAATATTCCAAAGCGCCGGAAAATAATCCGAATAATCCTCCAAATATATCTTTCTCGTTGTGTGCAATTTTTGTCATACTGTCATCTGTTGTCTGATTTAAGTAAACTATCTGGTTTGTGTCCATCTTTTTAAGATTAAGATGTGTCATTGCATATTGCTCCATTATGGAACTGTCTGTCTGCGCTTTTATATCCACAGACATCTGCTCATTTTCCATCTTAAGAGTGTTTAACTGTGCAGTCTTTTGTTCGATCTCTGCGTGTTGACCGTATATGTGAACTGAACGGCTTATGGTTATAAACATAAATATGAAAATCAGTGCCGCATATACAATTAGTTTAAAATCGTTCTTAGATTTCTTTTTAACCGCTTTTCCTTTAGTTTTTCGTGTTGGAGAAACAATCTCCGGTTTGTATGCACTTGTTCCTGTGGTGGGATAATACATGTGCAAAACCTCCGTTTATATTATTTTTTCATTAGTACACGTAATTTGGCACTTGCACT
>JAGCLT010000076.1 GCA_017646825.1 Clostridia bacterium
GGGAATTATCCTTCTCGCAATTATTGTGATACTTCTTCTTTCAGCGTCGATGTCAACTTTAGGGGCAGTTGTTTTAACTTCTGCATCTGCTGTGGCAACTGACCTTATCCCTGCTGTAAGAAAGAAAAAAACAAACTCCCGCACACAGATGTTTTTGACACGACTTTTCTGCCTATTGTTTGTTGCCTGTTCCTTTATTTTTGCTACACAAAACATTCCCATTATTGTTAGCCTTATGTCTTTCTCATGGGGAATCGTTTCGGGTTGCTTTATAGGGCCTTACATATGGGGACTTTTCTCAAAGAAGATTACAAAGATTGGTGCATATTCAGGTATTATATCAGGACTGTTGGTTGTAGGCATCTCAACTTTGGTTATCAGTCTTAATTCAGGATTTACGTCTGCGGCGGCTAAATCTCCCGAAATGGGCGTTTGTGCAATGGCGGTTTCTCTTGTGATTGTGCCGCTGGTAAGTGCATTTACAAAGAACAAGGACAAGGAAAGAGTGGAAGAAATCTTTACTTGCTATAACGAAAAATAAAATTTATAAAAAGTTATTGACATTTAAAAAACAAAGTGGTAAAATACAAATAATTTAAATGCGATTGAGCAGAAACCAGTAGGTTGGAAATACCCTTAAGAGAGTTGCCGGTTGGTGCAAGGCAATGGGGAAAGCCTTCTCGAATTCCTTCTGTTAGCAGTGCGCTGAACGAAAGATATTTCAAGTAGGATGCAACGGGCGTTCCCGTCACAGAACTAAGGTATGTCAGTACCTGATAAGGTCGCTACCGTGAGATGGCGATAAACTGAGGTGGTACCACGGAAATGATATTTTCGTCCTCTGTATCCGTAATAAGGATTGCAGAGGACTTTTTTGTTTTAGCAATCCTAAAGAAAGGTTGGTAAAAAATGGCACAAAATTATTATCAGAAAGAAATTGAAACAATGCCGGTTTTGGAAATGAAAAAACTCCAGTCGGAAAAACTGGTAAAACAGGTAAAGCACGTTTACGAAAACGTGGAGTATTACCGTAAACTTATGGACGAGAAAGGCGTTAAGCCCCAAGACATTAAAGGTATTGAAGATTTGCACAAACTTCCCTTTTTGTCAAAGGCTGATTTAAGAGATGCTTACCCCTACGGACTTCTTGCAAAACCTCTTGAAGACTGTGTTCGTATTCAGTCAACGTCAGGTACAACAGGTCGCCGTGTAGTTGCTTTCTACACACAAAATGATATTGACCTTTGGGAAGACTGCTGTGCCCGTGCAATAGTAGCAGCAGGAGGAAGCAAAAAAGACGTTTGTCAGGTTGCTTACGGCTACGGACTTTTCACAGGTGGTGCAGGACTTAACGGCGGTTCACACAAAGTAGGTTGCCTTACACTTCCCATGTCATCAGGAAACACTGAACGTCAGATACAGTTTATGACAGACCTTGGCGCAACAATCCTTTGCTGCACACCTTCTTATGCGGCATATATTGGCGAGACTCTGAAGGAACAGGGCTACAAACCCGAAGACATTCCACTAAAAGCAGGTATTTTCGGCGCAGAACCATGGACTGAGGAAATGCGTAAAAATATAGAGGAAACACTTGGTATTAAAGCATACGACATATATGGCCTTACAGAAACATCAGGCCCCGGAGTTGCTTTCGAGTGCAGTGAACAAACAGGTATGCACATTAACGAAGACCATTTCTTAGCAGAAATTATTGACCCCGATACAGGTGAGGTTCTTCCCGAGGGGGAAAAGGGTGAACTTGTGTTTACTGCTCTTGACAAAGAAGCATTCCCACTTTTAAGATACAGAACAAGAGACATCTGCGTACTTACAAGAGAAAAATGCTCATGCGGAAGAACACTTGTAAAAATGGCTAAACCAATGGGAAGAACAGACGATATGCTTATAATAAGGGGCGTAAACGTGTTCCCAAGCCAGATTGAAACTGTTCTTTTAAACGAGGGCTATCAGCCAAACTACCAGATTGTTGTTGACAGAGCAAATAACACAGATACATTTGAGGTAAATGTAGAAATGTCTCCCGAACAGTTTACAGATAAAGTAAGCGACGTTTTGAAAATGGAAAAATCTCTTGCGGGTGCAATGAAGACAATGCTTGGAATTAACCCCACAGTTAAACTTGTTGCTCCAAAGAGCATTGTAAGAAGCGAGGGCAAAGCAGTCCGCGTTATTGATAAACGTAGGTTGACAGAAGTTATCCGAACCACGCCTTAAACCGTGTAATTTCGGTGTATTTCGGCTTGTCATCTTTGCAAGGCGGCAGCCTTGCGGCATCTTCCGCACCAAAATCCTCTCGAAATTCCATCGATTTAAGGTCGAAGAATTTTCAAAGAGGAAATTTTACGACTATGCAAGGGAAAAAACGCAGGTAATCCTGACGGATTACCGAGTATTTTAACATGGCAGAGGCCAAAATTAACCTTTGAAAATCGAGGTTAGGATAGCTTCTGTCAACCTAATATAAGAAAGGGGTTTTTATAATGGCTATTAAACAGTTAACAGTTTTTGTTCCAAACCAGAAAGGTGCAATGGTTACAGTTACGGATATTCTTGCAAAAAACAGTATTAATTTAAGGGCTCTTTCTATTGCTGAAACTGAAGATTTCGGTATTTTACGTCTTATTGTAAATGACGAATCAACTGCTGAGAAAGTCCTTGAAGAACAGGGCTATCTTATTAAGGTTGTTGACGTTGTAGGTGTTAAAATAGGGGATCAGCCGGGTAAACTTACCGAGGCACTTGATGTACTTGATAAAGCAGATATAAATGTTGAATACCTATACGCTTTTATGGCTCGTACAGAAAAACACGCTTACGTTGTTCTAAGAGTCGAAAATAATAACCTTGCTGAAACAGCACTTACAAGTGCAGGGTTCAAATTGATTACCGAGGCAGACATAAATAAACTGTAAATAACAAATAAAACCCTCTCGTCACGAGAGGGTTTTTTATTCTTCAGGGAGACATACCAGGCACGGCTCGTATCCTGCCTTAACGGCTTCCGCTATTGAATACTCTGTTAAATTGTTTTTGTACTTAACGGTGATGCAGAATTCCTCGTGATACTTTTTTCCGCCCGAAGTTACATAACATGTTTTGTCAGAATTTGCGGTTTGTATGCCGGGAGGGTTGATTAAAAAGCATAGTCCTGCAACAAAGCAGATAAGTAAAAAAATCTCCACTAATAATTTCCATTTCCTTGTTATAAAAATACGGAATTTAAACAGAGCACCGGGATTTTTAATGTAACAGGAGAATTCGTTTGCAAATTCTTCTTTTTCTATTTCAGAGTGCGATATTTCACTGCAGGTAAAATCAGGGTCGCAGATGTGCCCCAGTTCGTGGCGTAAAAGTGAGCACCTGTCGTTGTCCGCGACATCTTTGTTAATAAACAAAAATTTCAAATTGTTTTTTATATATAAAAAAGAGTTGTAATGCATAACTTCATTTTCAACTCTTAATTTCTTAATAAGTTCGGATAAATTTTCCGGATTGTTGCTTTTTTTATACTCAATAACCGTAAACTGATATGACTTGATAATACGTTCTAAGTCATTGCAGTTGCAAAGGGAGTAAAGCCTGTTTTGAAGTAATATTTTATGTGCCTTTTGTTTTGCCTTTTTATTTGTCATTTTTAATCTTTTCCACTAAATCTAAAATTGTTTTTTCTTCCTCTGTAAGAGGTTTGCCTGAGGTAATTCCAGAATATGCGGCAATAACAGCGTCCTGTAAATTGCCTGAATTAATTCGTCTGTACTCTGTCTGCGCTACAGAATTGACCGCGTGTTTTCCCATATCGTCCAGAGAATTATAAAGTTTTATAAAGTCTTTAAGTTGCCCGTCAATAACAACGGGAGCGTCATCTGCAGTATAAATATCCAGCTCTTTTAAAATCTTGCTCACCATACCGAAGTTTGAAGCAAAAACGCCGTTTTTCAAAATGAAATTAATTGTTGTACGTGGGATATTTATGTGCTTTGAAAAGTTTTCGATAGTGCCAAACTTTTCTTTTATTCTTTTGCGTATTAAGTTTTTGTACGTATCCAACGGTATCACTTCCTCCAGTACATTTTACAACATAATATAAATTTCGTCAATAAAATATGGATTTTGGTTGACAATATGTTGTCTTTTGATATAATAAAAGACAATACAATATACAAAATAAAGAAAAAAGACGATATATTGTATAAAGGAGTAAATTGTTGGCAACTTCTTCGAATATTATTTTTTTGTGGTAAAATAATAGTATAAAGAAAGGAAGTTGTTACAATGACCAAAATAACTCAGGAGTTAATTGAAAAATTTAAACATTATTTAATTAATGAAGAAAAGGCATCTGCTACGCTGGAAAAATATATGCGTGACATCAGAGCTTTTTCCCTCTGGACTTCGGGAACGGAGTTTGACAAGGAAAAAGTTCTGGAATACAAAGAGTATCTTACAGGTAAATTTGCTCCCGCATCTGTTAATTCCGTATTATCTTCCCTTAACAGTTTTTTCGAATTTAACAACTGGCACCATTTGAAAGTTAAGATGCTTAAAATCCAAAAGCAGATTTTCGCACAAAAGGACAAAGAACTTACAAAAGCAGAGTATGAAAGATTGCTCGATGCTGCAAAGTCAAAGTGTAACGAGAGATTGTACCTGCTTATGCAAACTATCTGCTCAAGCGGAATAAGGGTTTCGGAATTACAGTATATAACAGTTGAGGCAATTAAAATAAGAAAGGCTGTTATTAATTGTAAGGGAAAAATGAGAATTGTGATTTTACCTAAAGAACTTTGCAGAATGCTCACAGAATACGCGAAAACCCAAAGTATAACAAATGGCTCACTATTTGTTACAAAAACTGGAAACCCCCTTGACAGAAGTACAATCTGGAAAATGATGAAAGCACTTTGCGAAAGTGCAAAAGTATCAAAATTTAAAGTGTTTCCTCATAATTTAAGGCATCTTTTCGCACGCACTTTTTACACACTTCAAAAAGACATTGTAAGACTTGCAGACGTTCTTGGACATTCAAGTATAAACACCACACGTATATACACAATGGAAACAGGTGAAATACACCGACGCCAGATACAAAAATTAGGACTTTTAAGGATATAAAAAAACCACATAATCGAAATTATGTGGCATTTTTTAACCAAGCCCAATTTAATTGGTGGATACATAATAGCACATTCAGGAGAGTTTGTCAATGATTTACAATTGTTTTTTAAAAATTTGTACAAAATTGCAAATGAAGACATAACGAAAAAGACCGGTTATAGTGATTTTACAATGCCCGGTCTAAATGTCGTGTCTTATTTTAAATAAAAATATATTTTTTTGGACTTTTATTTAAAAAAATTTAACACCTTGCAACATAATTTCGATTATGTAGCAAGGTGTTTTTTGATAATTATTCAGCCTTGGCTGATTAATTATATGCGGGGCGGTTTCGTCTTCTTTGACTCGTGTTATATGGCAGCTTTTGTGAAGTGCCGTCCCGTTTGATAATCGTTTTACAAAAACTGCCGTATAGCATTACAAAATTTCAGAAAGAAGGTATTTTGGTGAAAAGATTTTTAGCTTTAATCATTTGTGTTTCAATAGTTTTAAGTACAATGGGAATCAGTGTATTTGCTGAAGAAACAGAGGCTGATGTCTGGGACGGTACTGTAGATACAAGTTGGTACAACGAAACAGACACCGAGTTTACTATTACAACAGCAGAGCAGTTTGCAGGTCTTGCAGAACTTGTAAATGGTGCACAGTCATACAGCCCGGCACTTGAAAATGAAGAAACTGCAGCTTTTGGATATTACTGCGGAAAAAGTGCTGCACCTGATGAAACAGCAGAAGGTATTGACTTTGAAGGCGTAACAATTAAGTTAGGGGCTGACCTCGATTTTCTTGCAGTTTATGAAAATGGTGCCCCTGTTTTGTTGCCCGGCAATGAAAACCTGAGCATGGCACCTGTAGGATATTCAACATATACTCCTTTCAAAGGTACATTTGACGGTCAGGGCCATACAATAAAGAATTTATTCCAGGGTGGCTGGGATTTATACGGTTTAGATTACAATAATAAAGTTAATCTTGGACTGTTTGGTAATGTAGTTGATGCAACTATTAAAAATCTTGTTATTGATAACTTCGGTTTTAATGCCGAAATGATTCTGGGTGGCGTTGCAGGTAAGTCAAGCGGAACAACTGTGTTTGATAATATTATTGTAAAAAACAGCGTAATCAACACCAGCGGTGGATGGTATGTTGGTGGATTAATCGGCTGGGCGTACGGTAATCAGACAATCCGTAACGTAACTATTGATGAAACTGTTACAGTAGCACAAACAGGCGGTCATTATGATACGGCGGTAGGCGGTATTATTGGCGGTTGCAATAATGTTGATGGTGAATCAATTGCTTTTGAAAACTGTGAAGTTTCATGTAAACTTGACGTATTCCATGACTCTGTGGCAAATTATAACACAGGCGTTTACAGAAACTGCGGTATGATAATCGGTGCTATTGGCGAAAGCAATGAGATTACGATTGATGGAAAATTATATCCTGATTTTGTGTCGAAAGGTCTTACTTTTAATAATGTAGAGGTAAATTTTGGAGACTGGGCAAATTATACATATTGCTGGTCTTATGATTTACCCCATAACTGTCAGCGTATAGAACCCGGTATAAGTTATGCGGGTGTTGATGTTTCAAGTCTTGGGGATTACTCAGTTACACTTATTACGTTTGATGCAATCTTCGGTGCTGAAAATGCGGGAGACTTAAGCAACGTAAGAGGAGAAGTAGACCTTGAGGTTATGCAATTTCTTGACGAACAGGGCTATATCGATGCTCAGAGTATTGAAGTAAAAGAGCCTGCTGTTATTGAGGGCTTGGGAACAGCAGAAAACCCTTTCTTAATTGACGACCTTGAGGAATTAAAACTTTTTGCAACCACTGTAAATAAAGGTATTACATATAGCGGTAAAGTTGTAAAACTTGCTAATGACATCGACCTTGGCAATATGGAATGGACACCAATCGGTAATTCCACACACACTTTCCAGGGAACATTTGACGGTGACAACCACACAATTTCAAATCTTGTAGTTACAGGATACAACAGTAACGTTGGTTTGTTTGGTTTTACTACAAACGGCGAAGTGAAAAATCTTACAGTTAACAATGCAAATGTATCAGGACGCCTTAATGTAGGTGTTGTTGCAGGTACGCCTTATACAAGCAAATACACAGATATTAACGTAACGGGACACGTTGAGGTAAATGGTATGGCTTACGTTGGCGGTGTTGGCGGTAAAAATGCTTATGCCGACTGGACAGACATAACCGTTGATGTTGACGATACAAGTTACGTTAATGCAAATTCAGTAGAAAACGGAACAGCGTACCGCGCTTATGTTGGCGGCGTTATCGGCTTTATGGGCGAGGGCGGTCATAAGTTTGAAAATATAACATCAAATATTGACGTTTACGGCTCAACCTGTGACGTAGGCGGTATTACAGGTATTGCACATTACGGCAACAAGTTTATTAATTGTTCATCATCAGGTGATATTTATATGGAAGATGCTGCCGAAAACGAAATAGGCGGTATTGCAGGTGTTTGGCATAACGGCGGAAGTCCCGTACTTATGGAAAACTGTTCGTTTGCAGGTAACACCTACATCGCAGGAGAAAAAGTATATGTGCCGGTTTCAGGACCCTCTTACAGTGTTCCGGATTTTGAGGGAGGTGCAAATACTGGCGAAATTACAATAGCAGGTACAGTTACACTAAACGGCGAACCAAAAACAAATCTGGAACAGGCAATTACAGAGGCAAATGAAATGACAGAGCCTGCCGTAATTGATCTTCAAGGTAATAACGCTACATTAAACAACGCGTATGTTTTAAATAATGACACTACATTTAAAAACGGTATGCTTGTTTTTGATAACTACAATGGTCCTGGTACTGCTGTTCTGACCGCAAATGCAGATGTTGCTTTTGACACTGTAATTTTCACGGGGGAAAATGCTGTGGCAGATGCGGTTATCTACAGTGTATCCGGAGGCGGTGTTGTTGTTAAAGATTCTGTAATAACAATTAAGAACTCAACAGACAATTCAGACATTTACATTAATGACATTGAAAATCTTGTAAACAACAACTCAGTTATAGACGCAACAATTTTTGTTGATAACGGCGAGGGAGCAATATTCAACACACTTAATTTTGAAACAAACGGCGGTAATATAATTACTTCAGTTGTTGTACCGCAAGGAACAGTTGTTGATTTGTCAGATTATATTCCAGAAAAGCAAGGTTATTCTTTCTCGGGATGGAATAGCGATAAAGAACTGACACAAATTATAACTGATGTTACCGTTGATGCACCAACAACTATTTATGCAAAATGGTCTAAAATAATTCCTTATTCAGGCGGCGGTGTCGTTGTTACAAAATGCACAGTAAAATTTGAAACAAACGGCGGCAGCGAGATTAAGGCAATTGCAGTAGAGAAAAATGATGTTGTAAATGAGCCGGTTGCTCCAACAAAAGACGGCTTCCTGTTTGACGGCTGGTACACCGACAAAGAACTGACAAAAGAATACGACTTTACAGAGAAAGTAACAAAGAACATTACACTTTATGCTAAATGGACAGAGGTAGAAAAAGAGTCTGAAACAACAATGTTGTTTAAAGACGTAAAAGAAACAGACTGGTTCTATGAAAACGTTATGTATGCTGCAGAAAACGGTCTTATGAACGGCGTAAGTGATGACGAGTTTGCTCCAAATGACACTTTAACAAGAGCAATGCTTGTAACAGTTCTTTACCGTAATGCAGGTGAACCTGATATAAATAATAGCAGATCTTTCTCCGATATTGATACGAGTGCATATTATGTAGATGCAGTTTTGTGGGCAAAACAAAACGGCATTGTAAACGGTATAACAGAAATTGAGTTTGCACCGAATAGCAACATTACACGTGAACAGATTGCAACTATTATATACAGATATGCACAGTATAATGGTATGGATACTGTGACAACAGAAGAAAATCTTCACTTTGCAGATGCTGACGAGATTTCAGAATACGCAGTTTCGGCTATGAACTGGGCGGTTGGTACAGGACTTATGAAAGGCAAATCAACTACAACAATCAATCCGAAAGATAATGCTACAAGAGCAGAAATTGCAGCAATACTTCAAAGATTTATTGAAAAAAATAAATAATCTATTGAAATGTGAAAAAAAACGTGGTATAATATGTAAAAATGAATAGAGAACGGGAGTTTGTGTTACAGGCTGAGAGGAAGGTATAACCTTCGACCGAGAACCTGATTTGGATAATGCCAACGTAGGGATGCCCGAAATTTTAGGGAATTATAAAAAATTGTTGGAGGATACCAGATCGGTATCCTCTTTTTATTTTAAGAATTAACCCCGGAGTAATTGGGAGAAAGAGGGAAAATATGTTAGGAAAATGTCTTGAAAACGTGAAAGAAAAAACACCCCTTATTCACAACATCACAAACTATGTTACAGTTAACGATGTTGCAAATGCACTACTTGCATCAGGGGGAAGTCCTATTATGTCAGATGAGCCTGACGATGTTTGTGATATCACATCTATCTGCGGAGGGCTTAATATCAATATCGGAACACTTAACAAAAGAAGTATAGAGGCTATGTTTATGGCAGGTAAAAAAGCAAAGGAACTGGGGCACATTGTAGTTCTTGACCCCGTAGGTGCAGGTGCAAGTAAATTAAGAACAGAAACTGCGGTTAAAATTATGGAGGCAATTAAGCCCGATGTTATAAGAGGAAATATATCGGAAATTAAAACTCTTGCCCTTGGAAGCGGTACAACAAAAGGCGTAGATGCTGATGCTGCAGATACCGTAACAGAAGAAAACTTAAGTTCAATGGTGGAATTTGCAAAAGGGTTTTCACAAAAAACAGGTGCCGTTATTGCCATAACAGGCGCAATAGATTTGGTAGCAGACAGAGAAAAATGCTACGTAATAAGAAACGGCTCACCAATGATGAGCCGTATTACAGGAACAGGCTGTATGCTTTCGGGACTGGTTGCAGCATACGCAGTTGCAAATGCCGAAATTATTACCGATGGAGTTGCGGCGTCTGTGTGTCTTATGGGACTTGCAGGTGAGATTGGAGTATCAGATATGAAAGAAAACGAGGGCAATTCCAGTCTTCGCAACCACATAATAGATGCAATATACAATATGGATGGGGACGCCCTTAACAAAGGAGCAAAATATGAAGTGCGATAAAAAATCATTACTTTTATATGCGGTAACTGACAGAGGGTGGCTAAAGGGCAAAACCTTGTATCAGCAAGTTGAAGAGGCAATAAAAGGCGGCGTAACCTTTGTTCAGCTTCGTGAGAAAAATCTTGACGAAGAAAGTTTTATGAGCGAAGGGCTGGAAATACAAAAACTGTGTAAAAAGTACAACATTCCTTTTGTTATCAACGACAACGTGGAAATTGCAAAAAAGATAAATGCAGACGGCGTTCACGTGGGACAAAGTGATATGAAAGCAGGAAACGTACGTGCAATTCTCGGTGAAGATAAGATACTTGGCGTATCGGCACAGACGGTAGAACAAGCCATTCTTGCGGAAAAAGAGGGAGCAGATTATCTTGGTGTGGGAGCAGTATTTCCCACAGGCTCAAAATCAGATGCTGACGATGTAGATTTTGACACCTTAAAGGCAATATGTGATGCAGTAAGTATTCCTGTAGTTGCAATAGGCGGAATTAGTATGGGTAATGTATCAAAACTTAAAGACAGCGGAATTTCGGGAATAGCAGTAATCAGCGCAATCTTTGCGGCAGAAGATATCAAATCGGCAACGAAAGACTTAAAGGAACTGACCGAAAAGGTGGTAACAAAGTGATAAAAGGAATTATTTTTGATGCAGACGGTACTCTCCTTGATTCAATGCATATATGGGAAGAACTTGGCGAAAGATATCTTGCAGACAGGAATATAATAGCAGAAGAGGGGCTTGGAAAAACTCTTTACCCAATGACCTTAGAGCAAAGCAGTACCTATCTTAAAAACAAATATTCCATTAAGGATTCAACTGAGAAAATCATAAATGATATATTAAGCCTGTTGACTGATTTTTATAAGAAAGAGGTTTTGTTAAAAGAAGGGGTTGGCGTTTTTCTTGAAAAAATGAAGTCTAAAGGTGTTGCGATGGGAATTGCAACATCGGGGGACAAAGAACTTCTTGTATCAGCCTTAAAAAGACTTAATGTGTACCATTGTTTTTCCGTTATTTTAACCTGTTCTCAGTATGACACAAGCAAAAATGAGCCGTTAATCTATTTAAAAACCGCACAAATGCTTGGAACAACCGCCAATGAAACAGTTGTTTTTGAGGACGTACTGTACGGAATAAAAACGGCAAAAGATGCAGGATTTGTAACTGTAGCAGTTGAAGATTTGTCCAATATTGAGGACAGACAACAACTTAAAGAATGTGCGGACTACTATATCCGCGATTTTAATGACAAAGTATTAGAAAATATATAAAAATAAAGCGATAGATTGGGGGCACCACTCTTTGTCGCTATATAAAACGATGCTGAAATATGAAAGGGGTAATTAAAATGAAAACAGCATTGACCATTGCAGGAAGTGACTGCAGCGGAGGCGCCGGTATTCAGGCAGACATTAAAACAATGACCATGAACGGTGTTTATGCAATGAGCGTAATTACGGCACTGACGGCACAAAACACAACCGGCGTAACAGCAATCTTGGAAACCACTCCCGATTTTTTGAAACAGCAAATTGACGCAGTTTTTGAGGACATTTTCCCCGACAGCGTAAAAATCGGTATGGTAGCATCTGGCGAACTGATATGCGTAATAGCAGACAGACTTAAATACCATAAGGCAAAAAATATTGTGGTAGACCCTGTTATGGTAGCAACTTCAGGCTCGTCTTTAATAAAGACAGATGCAGTTAAAACTCTTACAAAAGAACTTTTCCCTGTTGCGGCACTTGTTACGCCCAACATTCCCGAAGCAGAAGTTTTATCGGATATGATAATTAAAGATAAATACGATATGCAAAAGGTTGCAAAAACCATTGGCGATAATTACGGCTGCAGCGTTCTTTTAAAGGGAGGACATAACGTAAGCGATGCAGATGACCTTTTATATGAAAAGGGACAATACCATTGGTTTGGCGGTGGGCGAATAGATAATCCCAACACTCACGGCACGGGTTGCACGTTGTCAAGCGCAATTGCGGCAAATCTTTCCAAAGGCTTTACACTTGCCCAGTCTGTAAAAAGAGCAAAAGACTATATCTCGGGCGCACTTTCAGCGCAACTTGATTTAGGAAAAGGCTCAGGCCCGATGCAGCATAATTTCAATTTGCAGGGCGAATATGTAAAGGAGGCCAGATAAGATGGAAAAAGGTACGTCGGTATTTGAGAACGGACTTATCTGGTTTGGCGCCGCAGTTTCTATTGCAGAAATTCTTACAGGAACTTATTTTGCACCCCTTGGCTTTGCAAAGGGCCTATTTGCCATATTTACAGGGCATATAATTGGTTGTGTAATGCTTTTCTTAGCAGGATTAATCGGCGGTAAAGTCCGCAAAAGCTCAATGGAAACGGCTAAAATGAGTTTTGGAAGCAAAGGCGCATTGCTTTTCTCTGTACTTAACATTATTCAACTTGTTGGCTGGACTGCCATTATGATTTACGACGGAGCACTTGCAGTAAACGGTATCTTTGATATTGGTAACTGGGTTTGGTGTATTGTTATCGGTGCTTTAATCATGTTGTGGATTATGATTGGCATTAAAAATCTCGGCAAGGTAAACACAGTTGCAATGGCGGCGCTGTTTATTCTTACGGTTGTACTTAGTTTTGTTATCTTTGGAAAAGGAGTAATGCACAGTATCGCAGGAGAAAGTATGACTTTCGGCGCCGCTGTGGAGTTATCTGTTGCTATGCCTCTTTCCTGGCTGCCACTGATTTGCGACTATACAAGAGAAGCGAAGAAGCCTGTAAAGGCAACTGCAGTCAGCGCAATTACATACGGTATTGTAAGTTGCTGGATGTATATAATCGGTATGGGCGCAGCTATATTTACTGCACAGTCTGACATTGCACAAATTATGGTAAAAGCAGGTCTTGGCATTGCAGGACTTTTAATTGTAGTATTTTCAACAGTTACAACAACTTTTCTTGACGCATATTCTGCAGGTGTTTCAAGCGAATCTGTTTCTGATAAAGTGAGTGCAAAATGGGTTGCAGTTGCAGTAACTGTTATAGGAACAGCAGGAGCAATGTTTTTGCCCCTTGCAGACATTACTGACTTTTTATATTTTATTGGCTCTGTTTTTGCGCCTATGACAGCAATTCAGATTGCAGACTTCTTTATTTTAAAACAAAACAAAGAGACAAAGTCTTTTAGTGTGAAAAACCTGATAATCTGGTTTGTCGGCTTTGTTATTTACAGATTGCTGATGGGCGTGGATATCGTTGTGGGCAATACTTTACCTGATATGCTTATTACCATTGTGATTTGTGTGGCAGTAAGTAAAATAAAGGATTATAAAACAGGAGGAGAAAATCTATGAAAACAAAAACACAAAAAATAGTTATGGCGTCTTTACTTGCGGCTCTTTGCTGTGTTGCAACAATGATTATTAAAATACCGTCACCCCTTAAAGGGTATCTGAATTTAGGCGACTGTGTCGTGCTTCTTTCAGGTTGGATTTTGTCCCCGCTGTACGGATTTTTTGCAGCGGGTCTTGGCTCTGCCCTTGCGGACGTGTTTTCAGGATATGTTACATACGTCCCCGCTACATTTCTTATAAAAGGAATTATGGCACTCGCCTCATACTTCGGTTTTAAATTTTTAAATAACAAAATCGGCAATCTGACTTCAAGAATTATAAGCGCTGTTGTTGCAGAGGTAATAATGGTTTTGGGATACTTTGTATTTGAAGGATTTTTGTACGGTTTTGCGCCGTCAGTGGTAAATATTCCCGCAAACGCAATGCAGGGCCTGGCAGGTATTATAATCGGCACGACACTTGTAAAAATATTTGAGAAAAATAAAATTATGATGGATTAAGGTTCAAATCCTTTTCAATCAATAAAAAAACGAGTAGTACCTGATGGTACTACTCGTTTTTTGGTCGAGGTGACAGGATAGCATATTGCTACGCAATCTGCCGTGCTTGACGACCCAAGGCTTACGCCTTCGGTACCCGTCTGCACACCACTCGCCTATAAAACAGTCCCCCGGACTGCTTTTCTTAACGGCTCGTGCCTTCTTAAGGTTCAAATCCTTTTCAATCAATAAAAAAACGAGTAATACCTTACGGTACTACTCATTTTTTTGGTCGAGGTGACAGGATAGCATATTGCTACGCAATCTGCCGTGCTTGACGACCCAAGGCTTACGCCTTCGGTACCCGTCTGCACAC